>DCAW01000125.1:2163-42525 GCA_002313895.1 Dehalococcoidia bacterium UBA1123 | reverse complement strand
TACCGACTAAATTGGCACAGCCTCCGCCCAAAAAATCCGTTTGCCACAGCCTGAGTCCGTTGATATACTTGACGTGTGCGGCGATAACTTCGCCGCCGTTGGGGATTCGTCTAGTGGTAAGACGACAGACTCTGGCTCTGTAAACCGAGGTTCGAGTCCTCGATCCCCAGCCATAAATTATTTTACAACGAGGCGCATTCGTCTAGAGGCCAAGGACACCGTTCTCTCAGGATGGAGATCACGGGTTCAAATCCCCTATGCGCTTCCAGAAGCCAGGCCCAAAAATCCAAGTTTCAAGCATGTGGCGCATTCGTCTAGCGGCCTAGGACACCGCCCTCTCAAGGCGGAGATCACGGGTTCGAATCCCGTATGCGCTACCACCAGAGAAACCGGGCCTTCGTTGTGGCGCGTTCGTCTAGCGGCCTAGGACGCCACCCTTTCAAGGTGGAGATCACGGGTTCGAATCCCGTACGCGCTACCATCCCTTCCTCGCATCGAATCACTTCCAATACCCGTATGGTCATCGACTTGCTGAACTGCGGCCTAATGCCCTCGAATCTCTGTCGATCGGCCTCAAATCGTCAGAAACACGCCCTAAGTCCCCCATTCACTGCGGGTCGATGCGCCCGATAGACTAAGCGTGAAAAGAATAACAATGGCGCCGACAAGCGCTAACGCTGTGTCAGACATTAGGATTGCCACCCCACGGATGACCAATCGCCAACTGTCTGACCATCCCCCAACCGAATATTCCAATGATAACCACGGAAGAACTCACGGCGAGCCCGATCGACCACTTGTTGGCAAATTTCTGTGCCCCAAAGTACGTTTCGCGGTTCATTGCATGCTCCAGTCTGGGTCGAAAATAAGACTAAACTTAGAAAGAAACAATACATCAGGCGCGTGTAAACTCTTAGTTGCCCTTTGAATTGGCACGGTAGTACAGCCTTCGCGCAGGTGTCAAATTGCCTTCGACCGAATATCAACTGCCCCAACTCGGCCATGATCTAATGGCCCACGGATGCCTGTCGCCACGGCGGACGCGCCGATGGATGACCCACCCTCCCAGGACCAACCCAAGCCAACTCCGCTGGAGAGGCCAAATTCGGCTCAGCTATCCGGGGTCATCAATATGCTCATGGAGGAAGGCCTTTACGATGAGCCCGCCATCCGCTTCTCCAGGCTTCTGCCGCGAGACCAGGCCGACATCCTGTCTATTCTATCCGTCTAGCACCTCGCTGCCTTGATCGACCGCATTAGCCTTGAAGCCCTGGCAGAGGCCACCGAAGGGCTGGACGCCAGCGACGTGAGGCTGGCTATGCCTAACGGTATGCTGGCAGACCTGCTGGACGTGATCAGCCCTCATGTGGCTGCCGACGTTTTGCGCGCGTTGCCGCAAGACGTGGCAGACTCCGCTTTGGAGAGCATGGAAGCCGCCGCCGAAGTTGCTCCGCTGATGGCGTACGAGGACGATGGCGCCGTCGGTTTGATGACTCCCGAGTTCATCGCTATCCATGAAACGGTTACTGTTTCTCAGGCGATGTCCTTCATCCGAACGTGGGCAGAAGAATATGGGGCTGCCAACATCTCCCAGGTTTTTCTCGTCGACAATGACGGCGTGGTGACCGGAACCGCAAGCCTGTCCCAACTCGTCCTGGCCCGGCCATTCCATGACGTATCGCTAATCATGAACAGAGACGTGATATCCGTAGCAACAGGGACCGACCAGAAGGAAGTCGCCCGCATCATGAAGCGGCACGACATACACCGGTTGCCCGTTGTCGACGACGCCAACCGAATCGTCGACATGGTGGTGATAGACGACATCATCGATGTTTTCGAGCACGAGGCCACCGAGGATATGTTCCGAATGATCGGCGTCGATCAGGGCGAGCGAGCGCTTGGCCCATTCTGGCGATCAGTGAGGAGCAGGCTTCCGTGGCTGTGCGTGAACCTGGCGACAGCAATCGCCGCAGGACTGGTAATCACCCTGTACCAGTCGACGATGATCCAGGCCGTGGCGCTCGCTGCATTCTTGCCTGTGATCGCCGGCCAGGGAGGAATCGCAGGAACTCAGACGCTCACGCTCATTGTCCGATCCATCGCTTTGGGAGAGTTGGCCACAGGCAACGCGAAACGCCTGCTGCTTAAGGAGGCCGGATTAGGTCTCATTCACGGAATCGTCGTCGGGCTGTTGGTGGCAGGAATCGCCTTCGCCTGGAAGGGCAACCCCTGGCTCGCTCTGGTTGTGGGGTTGGCTATGACGGCAAACATGATGGTCGCCGGCGTCAGCGGCGTGCTGGTTCCACTGGGACTCCGCGCGCTAAAGATCGACCCTGGGTTGGCGTCAGCCGTCGCCGTCACCACCGCAACCGACGTAATCGGGTTCTTGATATACCTGGGGCTGGCGACCTTGATGATTACTCTGATCGTCGGTTAAACCGAACGTCACTCAACCTTCGTCAGCTTTGCGAAGCTCATCAGCAGACGCTTGACGCCGTGACCTTCTTTGAAGGCCACCGTCACCTCGAAGTCATCCCCTGCCTGTTTGCTGCTCATCACGATGCCTTCGCCGAAAGTCCCATGCGAGACTTTGTCGCCCGTCTTCAATATGGTAGTCGCGTTCCGATTTGCCGCGCGGCGCGCCGGACGAGGACGAGGCGGGGTTGGCCGTCTTGACGGGACGAGTTTGATCTTGCCTCCAGAATTGGAACCAATTCCGGATTTGGGTTTGGGCATCTCAGGCCGTGCCCTGGAACCCGCCCGTGTGGTGCTGCTGAACTGGAAGCCCTGCCGGTGTCCTGTTCCCTCCGCCGCTTGTCGAGTCCCAAGAGGCCCGCCCCTGCTCCGACGCTCGATCGTGTTCGGTTTCGAGTCGTTCTTGTCAACGCGCTTGATGAGATTCTCAGGTATGTCCAACAGAAAACGAGACGGCAGAGCCGGACCCGTGCCGCCTCGGAACCCTCGACGGAACGCTCTCATCAGGTACAGCCGCTCTTTGGCTCTGGTGACACCAACGTAGGCCAACCGGCGCTCTTCCTCCACAGCGGTCGGGTCGTCCATTGAGCGCATGTGAGGCAGAAGTCCCTCCTCCATGCCCACGATGAACACTACTGGATACTCAAGCCCCTTGGCCTGATGGAGAGTAATAAGCGTGATCGCCTCCGTCCTATCCTCCATTTTGTCTATGTCGCTGACAAGGCTTACGCTCTCCATAAACGCGGTCAGGCCATCCTGCACTGGCATGTGGATGTAATCACGGGCCGCCGTCTTGAACTCATTAATGTTTTCAATTCGCTCTTCGCCGCGTTCCGCAGAATCCGTCAGATACTTCTGATAGCCAGTGCGTTCCAAAATCTGCTCAATTAACTCGATCAGATTCAGGCCTTCCAAATCAGCCCTCAGGCCGTTAATCATCTTCTGGAAATCCGTCAGAGCGCGGGTGGCTCTGGGCGTGAAAGGGTTCGCCGCAATCGGCGCCAACTGGTCATCCGTGGGCAATATGTTACCGATCGCATCGAACTGAGAAATGTTTGAATCTCGCGCAAATCTCGCAAGTTCATCCAGCGTCCGCCGGCCGATTCCTCGGGTTGGCAGGTTGATAATCCGATTCAGGCTAACGTCGTCATTGGTGTTCGACACCAACCGGAGGTAAGCCGCGACGTCTTTGACCTCCTGACGCTGATAGAATTTCTGCCCGCCGATCAGTTGGTACGGAACACCGTACCTAAGACACTCCTCCTCCAACGCTCTGGATTGGGCGTTAACTCGATACATGACCGCGATGTCGCCCAGTTTGTGCCCATTTGAGCCGTTCTTGGTCAGCGCGCCGACTTCCTTCAGAACCATCTGGGCCTCTTCGGCCTCGTCATACCCTTCAGAGACGACGATTGGCGCTCCGTCGCCATTGTCTGTGAATAGCTCGCGCTCGATACGCTGAGAGTTAGCTGAAATCAGCTTGTCAGCGGCGTCCAGAATCGTTTGGGTCGAACGGTAATTCTGCTCCAGAGTTATCACCTTTGCGTCAGGGAAATCGTCTTGAAAACTAAGGATATTCCTGATATCCGCGTTTCGCCAGGAATATATTGACTGATCCGGGTCTCCGACAACGCACAGGTTGCGATGCGTCTCGGTCAGTTTTCGGGCAATGGCGTACTGGACGACGTTGGTGTCTTGAAATTCGTCGATCATGAAGTGGACGTAACGGTCCTGATACCGGGCCGCGATATCGGGATGTTGTTCCAACATCCGGTGCATTTTCAACAGCAGATCGTCGAAATCTACTGCGCCCGACTGCGCCATCAGCAATTCGTATCGCTCGTAAACCCGACCGACCACTTCTTCAAAGTAGCTGGCGGTTCGCATTCCGAAACCCTCCGCGCTCAGGAGGCTGCTCTTGGCCTTGGAAATGCTGGACTGAACGGCCCGGGGAGAGAACTGTTTCGGGTCAACGTCAGTTTCGCGCATGCTCCGCTTGATGACGTCCAACTGGTCGGGGTCGTCATATATGGCGAAGTTCCTGTCCAGGCCTATGAGGTCGCTCTCTCTCCTGAGGGTCATCGCGCAAAATGAGTGGAACGTCCCCACAGTCATGTCGTTGATACTGTGACTGACCAACTCTGCCAATCGGTTCCGCATCTCGCGGGCGGCCTTGTTTGTGAAAGTAAGAGCCGCGATCCTCCGAGGCGACACGCCGACAACTCGAACTAGATAGGCAATCCTATAGGTAATCAGCCTGGTTTTGCCACTGCCGGGTCCGGCGACGATCAGCAATGGGCCGTCGATAGCTTCCGCTGCCTCACGCTGTCGCGGGTTCAGTTGGGCGAGGATATCAGTTTGAGTCAAGAATCAAATACGCTCCACAAATTGATCATTGCACAATTTAGCACAAATGTGTTGACAGAGTCGGCGTCGCCCTTGCATCTTTGGTGTACGGACGAACAAACGCGAATTATACGACAAATATCGGATGGTCCCTCGTGATTATCTTTTCTTCTGCGTCAACGGCTTTCCGCAGGTACTTGGGAACCGACGTCATGCCCCGCAGAGTGATGCCATCGAGAAAGCGAAGCTCTCCGTCGATCCGATCAGAAATTCTGGAGTCAGTCTCCTCCACTGAAAGGCTCGTTGGGTCAGGTCCGGTCGAACCAATGACAAACCCCCACGTGGTCCCGAACGATGGCACAAACGCCTCGCTCAGATATACACCCGAAAACACGCTGCCCACAGTGTTAGCGACCGCGGAGAAACACTGTTCGTAGAATGCCGGTCCGGTCGGACCTGACTGCGCGACCATCAACCCGCCGGGCCTCAATCGCTCCTTGAGCAGGGAATAAAATTCCTGAGTAAACAGCAGATACGCAGGCCCGGCTTCAAGAGGGTCCGGCACGTCGATAATCACAACGTCGAAGCGCAGAGACGTGTCCTCCAGAAACTCAAGAGCGTCCATGTGATGAAGCTCCAACCTGGGATCGTCGAACGAGCCTTGGTGGTGATTTGGGAGGTATTCGCGGCACAAGTCAACGACTTGCTTGTCGATGTCCACCATCACCACCTGCTCGACGCTTCTGTGAGACATCACCTCGCGAATTGTCGCGCCTTCGCCGCCGCCGGCGACGAACACGCTCTTGGGGTTAGGGTGGGCGATCATGCTGGGATGCACCAACGCCTCATGATACGCGAACTCGTCCACCTCTGTGGATTGGGTTTTGCCGTCAAGGACCAACGTTCGTCCAAAGGTGGCGCCGTCCATCACCTCGACGTGCTGGTACTCCGTTTGGCCTCGGTAGAATACGCGAAGGCGCTGCTCCGTTTGGAGAAGGCCGGGGGTAATAAGCTCGTAGTGCCAGTCGCCTTCAGGCGGGCCTTCAATCATGACACCGCGCCTGATGGCGCTATTTGTGTAAGTTGGCCGCGTTGAATTTCAGTGATAGAGGGTTGGGTGCACGAAAGTTTCTCAATAAGTAGCCCCGCTGCCTGATATGGGTCAAAATCATCGCCACACGTGAACACATCGGCGGCGGCGTACCCGTATTCCGGCCAGGTGTGGATGCAAAGATGTGACTCGGCGATGGCGACAATGCCAGTCACGCCGATCGGATCAAATTTGTGGAAACTCTCCCCTACCACCGTGGCACCTGCCTGCTCTGCGGCCCTCAACATTGCATGCCGTATAAATTCAAGGTCATCCAAAACTTCCCTGTTGCAGTCATTCAATTCCAGCAACAGGTGCCTACCTAATGCATTCAATCACCTATCTCCAAACAGGATTTCGCGCGCGCTTTCGACAGTCCCGAATTATACAGGATGCGACCGTCTCAGAACAGGTCGATTGCCGAAAAATAGGCGCACAATTGCCTTGGCGTTCAAGGTCGTAGATTGGACAATTTGAAAAGGCGTTGATTCTTTGGCTTCAAAATGATTTCATGAAGTTGGAGTCTCGTACTTTTGGATGACCGGCCGATGGGCCATCTGTGCCAAGAACGCCCATCCAGACTGCCTCTCCAGATTAGTCGACTGCGACGATGCGTTTTATGATTTCATGCATCTAAAATTGTAGATGACTTAAACAGACACACCGCAGAGGATCCGCCCCATGCTGCAAGGAACACTGAATAGAACCTCTTCACCCGTGCTCGACACCCCCGAGCTCCAGCGTTCCAGCGTCCAACAGGCATCCCAATCAGTCGAATCACGATTGCCTTTCGGCCTCGACGCCAGAACGATCTTCCAGGCAGTGGCGGTGACCAGCGGCTCCATGCTCACGGGTTACGTGCTCTTCAGTTACCGCGCCCCGCTGGCTGAAATGGGCAACTGGGAATATGTCGGAGTGGCTCTGGCAGATTTTGCCAACAGCGTAGTTATTCTCATCCCGACGCCTGCTCCGGCATACGCATTTGCCATGGGGGCGTTGCTCAACCCGGTGGCAATCGGCATCATCGGCAAACTGGCGACGGCATCGGGCGAGATGATCGGATATTACCTGGGCGTCAGAAGCCAGACCATCGCCCAACGCGGCAGGATGTACGGCAAAGTCCGGGAACTGACGCTGCGATTCCGAGCCGCCGCGCTGTTCACGTTCGCGGTCCTGCCAGTCCCCTTAGGTGTCGCGGGAGTCTGGGCCTGAGCCACTCGTTAGCCGCTGGTAAAATTTGCCGCGATTGTGGCGGTTGGCAAGATCATGAAAGTCACTACCGTAGCCGTGACAGGCTACTACGGAGTCCAGTGGCTCCTGGGCAGCTAGAAAACCTCGTTCCTGATTTCTCGTCCCGCATCCAGTCTGCCTCTTCAATCCACCAGACCCAACCGATCCGCTTTACATACCGACGCCTCTTCCTATACGATTGATTGAGAGGCGCGAACGGCGATGGCCCTGCGCTTCTTTTGCATGTGGCGCGTCTTAGGCAGGGACCGAACATTCCAATCCCGCAGAGGAAAAGGTTAACCTTGTCTGAGTACATTGAACTTTACCAACAGATAACCGGTTGCACAGCGTGCGGCCTGTCTGAAGGAAGAACCAACGCTGTGCCAGGTGAAGGCTCTCAGGACGCCGACATCATGTTCATCGGAGAAGCTCCCGGCTACTATGAGGACCGCGACGGCCGCCCCTTCATAGGACAGGCGGGCAAACTGCTGGACGAGATGCTGGCAAAGATCGGCCTGGACCGGAAAGACGTTTACGTCACCAACATGGTGAAGTGTCGCCCTCCTAAAAACCGAGACCCGCTCCTTGAAGAGTTGTCATCTTGCGCCCCCTATCTGGATAAGCAAATCGAGATTATCTCACCCAGAGTTATCGTATGCCTTGGCCGATTTTCCTTCTCCAAGTTCTTTCCGGGCGAGGCGATCAGCAAGGCCAGAGGCAAGCCTCGGGACTGGCGCAACATCAAAATTTACCCGATGTACCATCCTGCCGCAGGCTTGCACAACCCAGGATTGAAACCCGCAATTGAGAAAGATTTCCGAAATCTGCCCGCGCTAATTGAACAGGTCAACCAGGCGACACAAACCGAACCTGCACCTGAGCAAGCGCTGCCGAAGCAGCTTTCGATGTTTGAATAGAAAAATATATGCCTGACTCACCACTACGTGTCATTCCTCTGGGAGGCCTGGGGGAAATCGGAAAAAACATGATGGCGCTGGAGTACGAAGACGACATCGTAGTCGTTGACGCCGGAGTCCTCTTCCCTGAAGATGACATGCCCGGAATCGACTTCGCCATTCCCGACATAACCTATCTCAGAGAGAACTCTGATCGCGTTCGCGCCATCCTCATCACCCACGGTCACGAGGACCACATCGGCGCTCTGCCCCATGTGCTGAAGGAACTAAACGTCCCCGTCTATGCCTCTCGGCTGACCCACGGCCTTATATCGGTCAAACTTCGAGAGCACGGCCTGCTCAGCGAGTCGCGCCTGAACGTTATCGAACCCTACGCGCCATTCAATGTCGGGGTGTTCAACGTCGAGTTTTTCAGGGTTTGCCACTCCATTCCCGACGCAATGGGAATCGCCATCACAACGCCGGTCGGTGTTGTGATCCACACAGGCGACTTCAAGATCGACCATACCCCCGCCGACGGACAGGCCACTGATTTCGCCAGCCTTGCCAAGATCGCCGCCGACGGCGTTCTGCTCCTTTTCTCTGATTCCACCTACGCAGAGGTCGAAGGCTACACTGAGTCCGAGAAGATCGTTGGCGAAGCCCTGGATCGCGCAATACGAGACGCACCGGGCCGAGTCCTGATTGCCACATTCGCGTCACTGATCTCCCGCGTCCAGCAAGTTCTCAACGCCGCTGTCAAGTACGATCGCAAGGTCACGGTGGTCGGGCGCAGCATGATTAACAACGTGAACATGGCCCTCAAAATGGGCTATCTCGAAGCGCCTGGTGGAACCGTCATCTCCATGTCACAAGCCCGGCGTCTACCGCTGGAGCAAGTCGTTATCGTCGCCACCGGCAGCCAGGGCGAGCCAACGTCTGCGCTGGTGAGAATTTCCAATGGGGAACACAAAGACATTGAGATCGTCGCCGGAGACACGGTGATATTGTCCTCCTCGCCCATTCCCGGAAACGAAACCGTAGTGGCAAAGACCATCGACAACCTCTTCCGCCAAGGCGCGAACGTCTTGTACAGTCGCATCGCGACAGTCCACGTACACGGACACGCCAGCCAGGAAGAACTCAAGATGATGTTGGCGCTTGTCAGGCCTCAATACTTTGTCCCCGTTCACGGCGAGTACAGGCATCTGGTCAGTCACGCAGCCCTCGCCGAGCAAATGGGGATTGCGAATTCCAATATATTCGTCCTGGAAGACGGGGACGTGCTGGAATTGACCGCCTCTGAAGGCAGCGTGGTCGAAAAGGTCCGCGCCGGCCACGTCGTTATCGACGGGCAGAGCTACCGCAGCATGGACAGCGCAATCCTGGGCGAGAGGATGAGGCTGTCCCGCAACGGCGTCGTGACTGTCGTATTGACTGTTGACGCAGAAACCGATGAGATTCTCGCGTCGCCTGGCCTCGTGTCCTCTGGGTTCGTAGAATTGGACGAATCTCAAGACTTGTTTCAAAAAACTTCTAAACATGTCGCCAGTAACCTAGAAGAATTAGGACTGAGTGTTGTAGATTTAGAAGCGTTGAAGGCGAAGCTCAGCAAGTCGGTATCTGACTTTCTTTACAAGGAAACCCACCGGCGCCCAACGGTGCTGGCTATTATAGAGCAGATATAACGACTCCGCCGGCCAAAGTGGGACGGGCCTTTTCGTGTCCTTGTCGTCCTGCCATTCTCAGATGTGCCAATAACCGTTTTCGAAACGTTCTATCGGCCACATAACCACCTGCTGATGCCGAGCCTACGGTCGTCGTTCCTCACGACGTCGCTACACTGTAAGCATATCGGGGGCAGAGCATTATGGCCAAAGCAGGCAGCAGGGGCAAGATTCAACGGTCGTCAGCAGCAGCGAAACAATTCTGGACGTCTTGGACAACCATCACGGCGATGGTCGTCGTGTTCACGGCCATAATTGCAACCACCGTTTACCTGTCTTGGACTCCGATAACTGACTCCGTCGTCAGCGGGCGCGACCGTGTCCTCACGACGGTCGGTCTCGGCATCGTTCCAATCGTGGTGTGGTTTGTCGCCCTGATTGGCGTAGCATTCGTGAAACGCGAATGGATCATTGCCAAGCCCAACCTCTGGCTCAGTTCTCTCGGCTTGGTTGCACTGGCGATAGGCGCGTTTTCCTTTTTTGACCCCTACGACGGGGCAGTCGGATGGTTCGCACTTAACGGCCAGATCACCCTGGGAGGCCAGGTCGGCGAAGCCATAATAGGCTCACAGTCATGGATCGGAACTCTTCGATTATTCGGCATTTTCATCCTCACTGTGGCCGTGGCATCTCCTGCTCTGGCGGCAGATATTGCGCTCATAATAGGCCAGGGATTCGTTTATCTGTACATCATCGCAGTCGTGGTAATCAGAAGCCTGGTTCAAAAAATCCAGAACCGAAAAGACAGCGAGTCCGAAACGTTCATTCCCCCCGAGGTCATGACGCCCTACGAGCGGACTAGCTACGTCAAGCCTGATTCTCACTTCGACCCCGATGCCGACGATACTCCGAAGTCCGGCAGATTCAAAGTGCCCGAGTTCTCAGAATTTCTCAGCAAGAACGAGCCATCTACAAATTTGGAAGAATCACAATCCTCCACCTTGTCTGTTGAACACGTAGATGAATTACCGGAACCCGCCGCATACCCCGATGAGCCGAAACAGATCGCCGCTCAATCACAACCCGTTCCGATATTCGCCACTGAACCTGAGCAACCCGAACCCGCAAAATTCAACCGCTACTGGTCTTCTGATGACGCCACTGAGCCTATCAGCGAGGCGGACACCCAGCCTAGTCCTTCAACAGGGATCGCCACTCTTACGGCGCCTGAAACCAACGGCGGCCTGTCAGCCAACTACATCTGGCAAACCCCGCCTATGGAACTGCTCAACAACGAGCCGGAAAGGGCCATCTCTGAAGAGGACATCCAGGAAACCGCCGACACGATCCGCGAGACGCTGGCTGAGTACGGCATCGAAGTCGAAATCGGAGGCGTGAAGCCTGGCCCCACCGTCACCATGTACGGCCTGGTCCCCGGCTGGATTCGCAAGTACAAGCAGACCAGGCAACTTGACGACGCCGGAAGACCAATTCTGGACGAAAGCGGAAAACAGATCGTAAAACAAGTCGAGTCGAAGACCCGCGTGAAGGTGGATGCGATTCTGGCGCGGGAAAAAGACCTCGCCCTGGCTCTCAAAACTCAGAGCATCCGCATCGAAACGCCCGCAATGGGCAAGTCATTGGTCGGTCTCGAAGTTCCAAACCCAACACCCTCCCTGGTCACGCTTCGGGGAATAATGGCAAGCTCTGTGTTCAAAAAGATGAGCACGAAAGCCCACCTGCCCATCGCGCTAGGCAAAGGCAGCGGAGGCGAAACCGTCACATTCGATCTCGCCAAAATGCCCCATCTCCTCATAGCAGGAGCCACCGGCAGCGGCAAGAGCGTGTGCATAAACGCCATTGTCTCATGCCTTATCAAGGAGAAATCGCCCTCGGACCTGCGCCTCCTCCTGGTGGACCCCAAACGCGTCGAACTGACGCCGTACAACGGAATCCCCCACCTCATGGCCCCTGTCATTGTCGAGTCCGACCAGGTGGTCGGTTACCTCAAGGGTCTCATCCGTGAAATGCTCGACCGATACCGCCGTATGGAGGAAATCGGTGTCCGGAACATAGACAGCTACAACTCGCGCATGCCCGACCGAATGCCCTATTTGGTCGTGGCAATCGACGAATTGGCCGACCTGATGATGACCGCCTCATTCGACGTGGAATCTTCGCTATGCCGTCTGGCCCAACTAGGCCGAGCAACAGGAATTCATCTGATTGTTGCCACCCAGAGGCCATCGGTGGACGTGATTACCGGGCTGATAAAGGCCAATTTCCCCAGCCGCATCAGCTTCGGAATGACGTCTCAGGTCGACTCCAGGACCATCCTGGATGTGGCCGGCGCTGACAAGCTGTTGGGCAAGGGCGACATGCTTTATCTGCCCTTGGATGCTGGCAAACCATCCAGAGTTCAAAACGTGTTCATCTCGGACGAGGAGATCGAATCGCTGGTCGGGTTTTGGAAGACTACGCCCTGGCCGGCCCTCCCCCGCATAGACCTTTTGGCCCAGAGCGAAGAGGACGAAGACCACGATATGGATGTCGCCGACCCTGACCGCGACGAAATGCTGGACAAGGCCATCGAGTTGGCTTACAGCCACCGCAAACTCTCAACATCGCTCCTCCAGCGACGCCTGCGAGTGGGCTATCCGAGAGCCGCCCGTTTGATGGATCAACTAGAAGAGGAGGGCATAGTCGGTCCCGGCGATGGCTCAAAATCAAGAGATGTTATAATTAGTCAGGCATAATGAACAAAACAGTCAACGCGCTGGGGAAGGCAAACGTTGGTTCGAAACCTGGCAGGATTGGTTGGCTCCGTCACCCGGCGGAGCCGCGAAGAGCCGGACGACACGCCCGACCGCGATAGCTGTCTGGTATGTGAAGCAGACCTGACAACCTCGGAGGTATACTCCCACTACCGAGTCTGCCCCCGCTGTCGGTTTCATTACAGCATGTCGGCTAGAGAACGGATTACGTCGCTGGCCGACCCTGAGAGCTTCGAGGAAATAAACCGCTCCATCGTCTCTCTGGATCCACTCTCATTCTCATCTCGCGAATCATACACCCGACGTTTGTTCCGAGACCAACGCCGCACTGGACTCACAGAAGCGGTGGTGACCGGAACCTGCACCATCAGCGGCAGCCCTGTAATGCTCATCGTCTTGGACTTCGGGTTCATGGGCGGAACGATGGGCTGTGTGGTCGGAGAAAAGGTGGCGCTCGCCCTCGAACGGGCCGTCAAACGCAGCCTTCCTGCCGTCGCGATTGTCACCAGCGGCGGCGCCCGAATACAGGAGGGCGTGCTGTCGCTCATGCAGATGGCCAAAACTACCATCGCCGCGAACAAGATGAACGAGGCGGGCCTGCCTTACGTCACTGTCCTGGCGAACCCAGCCACTGGCCAAGCCTTCGGTAGCTTCGCCAATCTGGCAGACATAATCATGGCAGAACCTGGGGCGATTGTCGGATTCTCGCCCTTTGGAGTTCTCAAACGGGTCAGCAACGAACCTCTCTCGACCGAGTCCCACACCGCCGAATCCAGGCTCGACCACGGCCTGCTGGACGTCGTCGTGGACAGGCGAGAACTCCGCACCGTGCTGGGTGTGCTGCTGGACCTCCTCGGGCCTCGCTACCGCCTTGAACGCGCTGACGACAGACGCCCCGGAAAACCCACCGATCTCTCCCGGACGCCCGCCTGGGAGTCTGTTCAGCTATCCAGGAATGACGCCCGCCCTACCTCTGGAAACTTCATGAAAATGATGTTCTCCAACTTCGTCGAACTGCACGGAGACCGCAGTTACGCTGACGACTCGTCGATCATATGCGGCATCGCTCAATTGGCAGGCCTGACGGTGATGGCAATCGGTCAGGAGCGGGGGCATGACGAGATCAGCACAAGAATCACCCAGAACGGCAGGACTCGACCTGAAGGTTTCCGCAAAGCCCAGCGAGGATTGCGGTTGGCCGCGAAGTTCAATATGCCCATCGTCACGTTTATCGACACTCCAGGCCCAGACCTGAGCCAGGAAGCGGAACAGCGCGGTCTCGGCAACGCCATAGCCAGCACGATGGCCCTTATGGCTCGTGTGGACGTGCCATCGGTCTCGGTGATAATTGGCGAAGCCGGAAGCGGCGGAGCGCTGGCGCTCGGAGTCGCGGACCGCACTCTCATGCTCGAAAACGCGACCTACTCGGCGGTTTCGCCAGAAGAGGCCGCAGAGATAATTTTCCAGGACGTAGACCGCGCCGACGAAGCCGCGGAATCCATGAAGCTGACCGCGTACGACTGTCGAGACTTGGGTATAATCGACACCGTCGTGCCAGAGCCTCCTGGAGGCGCTCACCTCGACCCGGAAGAGGCCGCCCGCCAATTGCGCCGGATGATCGTCAGCGAACTCGTGAACCTCCAGTCGACGGCCACGAAGAAGATGTTGAAAGATCGCTACAAGAAATACCGGAACATTGGTGAATACAGTTCCTACTTCAGCGCCGCCCTCACCAGGGAGGTGAACGCCCTCCAGAACCTGGTCTCCTCAGGGGCACGGTGGATAACTCGCCGGAGCGCTCCCACCGACTCTCCTCCGAAACCCGAGAAACCGGACTAGACGCCTCGCTCTAACCGAGTAGACCCGCCTGGGCGAGCACAGACCTGATCTGGTCCACATCCCCGCGCCCAAGCTCCGAACGGGGATGGCGGGGCGCAATTCCTTCGAAACCCAACAGACCCAACGCCGCCTTCACTCCTGCCACGCCATGCTGCCCGATTAAGCCATCCATTCGGGACGCCATTCTCTGCAAAGGTCGAGCCTCCGCGACCCGACCGTCGTAACCCAACGCGACAATATCTCGGCAAATCGCAGGCGCAATATTGCCGAGCCACATGCACGTCCCGTTCGCTCCCATCGCCGCGCCCGCCAACAGCAGGCCACCGTTGCATATCCAGAATTTTTTGTCTTCGGGCGCGTAGATGCGAACTCGGCCTTCGAAACGGATATCGTGGTCTGTGATATATCCGAACACGTTGTCCAGCGAGACCAACTCTCCGATCAAATCTGGAGGGGCCGCCGGAACACCTGTGAACGTCTGATGAATCACCACAACAGGGACCGGCGAACCTTGAGTCACCTTTTGGAAATACGCCTTAATCTCAATCGGAGACATAGGCCTGGGGATTCGAACTCTGACCATGTCGGCGCCCGCTTTGGCATACGCTTCCGCGAGCCTCAGCGTCTCAGTTGAAGACGGATTGTCGATTCCAGCGATCACGAATCGCTCGCCGCCGTGAGCCTGAGAGACCGTCTCGACGATGCCAAGCTTTTCGGCATCGCTGAGCGCCAACTCTTCGCCGTTGGCCGTCCCGAGAACGAATCCAGACAACGGCGTCTTAAGCCACCGCTCGACATTCCGGCCCAAGACGTCGTAATCTACTCGATCTTCAGAGTCGAAGGGCGTCGGAGTAGGCGCAACGACGATTGGGTCGGCGCTAGGAATCATAGTGAAGCCCCATCAATCAGACGAGTCCAATCCCAACAGCCTCGTCGCGTTGCCGCCAAGAATCTTTTCCTTGTCGATGTCGGAAAGATTCGGAGCGTCCAAAACCCATTGGGCCGGAGAATCGAAACCCATGTCGAAGGGGAAGTCGCTCCCCAACAACACGTTATCCGACGTTACCGTCTCCAGCAAATAATCCAACGCAGGGTAGCTATGGGTCAAGCAGTCGAAATACAGCTTGCGAAGGTAGGAGCTTGGAATGCCTTGAATGTCGTTGACCTTGCCTTCATCCCGCACCTTGTATGCCCTGTCCATCCTGCCGATGCCGTAGCAGGCATAGCCGCCACCATGGACGAAGCAGAGTTTGATGTCAGGAAGCTTGTCGAGAACGCCGCCGAATATGATGCTCGCGACTGCAATGGCCGTTTCCAGTGGGTTGCCGATGGCGTTGGCGAGATAGTAGGAGCCTGTGCGATCAGAAGCCGCGGGCGCGTGGGGGTGGAAGAGCAAAAACGCTCCCATGTCTCGGGCCGCCTCAAAGAATGGCAAAAGTTCCGGGTCGTCGTAGTTGCGCCCGTCCACATGGGTGCAAAGCTCCGCGCCCTTGAAGCCGTTCGCCATGTTCCTCTCAAGCTCTTTGATCGCGACGTCAACGTCCTGCATCGGCACGGTCGCAAGGCCACCAAACCTGTTCGGATATGCGACCATCGCTTCGGCGATCTCGTCATTCAGTTCTTGAGAAGCAAGCAGCGCTTCGTTGATAGGCAGGTGGTAGTTAAAAAAGTATGGGGGCGTTGAAAGCACTTGCATATCGACGCCTATGGAGTCCATCAGCGCGACCCGCTCCTCCAAGTTAACCGTCCAGTTCGGCTCGACGGGGCCGGCCTTGCGATCTCGTGTCATGATGAACTGGCGGCCGCTCTGTTCATCCAGCGTCGCTTGATACCAGTCCTTGCCTTCAGAAACTGCGTTCCAGAACTTTTGAGGGATCAAGTGGCAGTGAATATCAATTCGCATCGAGTTATCCCGTGACCACGCCGCCGTGAATCCCACGCTGTGACTCGAACTTGGAAATGTCGTCTTCACGTTCCATCGTCAGGCCGATGTCATCCAGACCGTTCAACAGAGAATAACGTCGGAAGGGTTCGAGATCAAAAGTCGCAACCACCTCTTCAGAGTCATCCCAAACCCGCTGGGCCTCGAGGTCTACATGCAACTTGTAGCCGGGGTCCTTCTCCGCTTTTTCGATTATCTGTTGCACAGTCTCCTCCGGCAGAATCACCGGCAGGATGCCGTTCTGGAAGCAGTTGCCATTAAAGATGTCGGCGAAGCTGGGAGCGATGACACACCTGAAACCGTAGTCGCCCAACGCCCAAGGCGCATGCTCTCTGGAGGAGCCGCACCCGAAGTTACGACCAGCCACCAGAATATCCGCGCCTTCGTATCCCGGCTTGTTCAAAATAAATTCCGGGTTATCGGAACCGTCGGCGTTATAACGCCAATCGTTGAATAGGAATTGGCCGAAACCGTCCCGCTCGACACGCTTGAGAAACTGCTTGGGTATGATCTGGTCGGTGTCGACGTTCACCCTGTTCATGGGCACGACACCGCCGTGGACTCTAACAAATGGCTCCATTATTTCAACTCCTAACTTAGCGAATTAAACGCCTGTCATACTGAGTGGGGCGAAGTATCTGGTCGATTCACGCAACAGTCGAGACTCTAAACCAGATTCTTCGACTGCGGTCTCAAAATGACAAATCCTGACACCTGACCACCTTCGTTACCACTCACGGATGTCAACGAAATGCCCTGCAATCGCGGAGGCGGCGGCCATCTCCGGGCTGACGAGGTGAGTCCTGCCGCCCTTACCCTGTCGGCCTTCGAAGTTTCTGTTGGAGGTGGACGCGCACCGCTCGCCGGGGTCCAGAATGTCTGGGTTCATGCCTAGACACATCGAGCAGCCGGCGACCCGCCAGTCGAATCCTGCTTCGGTTAGAATCTTGTCGAGTCCTTCGTCCTCGGCTTGGGCCTTTATAGCCGCAGAACCAGGAACTACCATCGCGTAAACGCTGTCGGCCACTTTCTTGCCTTCCGCGACTGCAGCGGCGGCGCGGATGTCCTCGATTCGTCCGTTGGTGCAGGAACCGATGAAGACTCTGTCCAGGGTGATGTCTTCAATCCGAGTGTCCGGTTCAAGACCCATGTAGTCCAGCGCGCGGCCCACTGATTCTCTGTCGCCCTCGTCATCATACGAGTCTGGATTAGGCACCCTGCCGGTCACAGGGGCGACCATCCCGGGGTTGGTTCCCCAGGAGACATGAGGCTCGATCTCGCTGGCCGTAATGATCACGACCTTGTCGAATACCGCGCCTTCGTCGGTGGCAAGCGCGCGCCACTCCTCGATCGCTTTGTCGAAATCAGAGCCCTGAGGCACATTGGCGCGCCCGCGCATATACTCAAAAGTTGTGTCGTCGGGAGCGACCATTCCGGCGCGTCCCCCGCCCTCGATGGACATATTACAAACCGTCATCCGGCCCTCCATCGAAAGCTGGCGGATGCCCTCTCCGGTGTACTCAATGACATGCCCGGTGGCTCCGGCAATGCCAATCTTGCCAATAATGGCGAGGATCACATCTTTGGCCGACACGCCGTTGGGGAGCGGGCCGTCGATTCTGACTTCCATGGTTTTGGGCTTGAACTGGCGAAGGGTCTGAGTCGCAAGCACATGCTCGACCTCGGATGTTCCGATGCCCATAGCGAAAGCACCGAAGGCGCCGTGTGTGCTGGTGTGGCTGTCGCCGCACACTATCGTCTTGCCTGGCTGCGTGTGGCCCTGTTCTGGTCCGATAATATGCACGATGCCTTGCAACGGACTGAAACGGTCATACAGCGTGACGCCGAACTCTTTGCAGTTGCGCTCAAGGTAGTCAAGCTGAGTTACGGCGATGGGGTCTAAAATGGGCTGAGAGAGGTCCCAGGTCGGAGTGTTGTGGTCCATTGTCGCGACTGTAAGGTCAGGACGACGCACCTTACGGCCCGACATTCGTAGCCCGTCGAAAGCCTGGGGCGAAGTCACTTCATGGACAAGGTGCAGGTCGATGTATATCAGGCTAGGCTGCCCCTCTTCCTCGTGAACAATGTGGGCATCCCAGATTTTCTCGAACATAGTTTTTGCGGTCATTTAACGGCCTTTGTCTTGCTGACTATTTGCGTTCGTAGCTGGGGCGCACGAGTGTGCGCCCCAGAACCGTGATTATGGTATCCGAATATTGAAACTACGGCGAAGGGTCGGTGTTATGAGTGTAGCCGTTGCCATCGCCCAACAGTCGGTTCAGGGCGTTCATGTATGCCTTGGCCGAAGCCACGATAATGTCCGTGTCCGACCCTCTGCCGATGTAGGTTTGGTCGTCCTTTTCTATGCGAATGGTGACGTCGCCCAACGCGTCGATGCCCTCGGTCACGGCATCCACCCGATACTCGGTTAGCTTGTTGTCCACCTGAACAATGCGATTGATTGCTTTGTACACCGCATCCACAGGCCCGGTGCCGGTTGCCGCGTCGGTCGTTGACGTGCCATCCGAAGAGACCAGTTTGACAGTCGCGGTCGGGACTTCGTGATTTCCAGAGGCCACCTGGACATGCTCCAGCGTGAAGATGGCTGGAACATCCACAACCCGTCGCTGGCTGGACATCAGGGACACCAAATCAGCATCGCTGACTTCACGCTTCTTGTCCGCCAACAGCTTGAACTGCTCGAACGTCTCGTTCAGTTCTTCCGCTTTAAGGTTATAGCCCAACTCTTCCAGTCGAGATCGCAGGCCCGCTCTTCCGCTCAGTTTGCCCAGTACCATCTCATTTGAGGGCCAGCCCACAGCCTGTGGGTCCATGATCTCGAATGTGGTGCGTTCCTTCAGAATGGCGTCCTGGTGAATACCGGAGGCGTGCCGGAAGGCGTTCGCCCCGACGATGGCTTTGTTGGGCTGCACCGGGAAGCCAGTGATGTCGCTAACCAATCGGCTGGTTCGGTAAATCTGGCGCGTGTCGATGTTTGTGCTGACGCCAAAAAGGTCTGGTCGGGTCTCTATCGCCATGATAATCTCTTCGAGAGCAGCGTTGCCTGCTCGTTCGCCGAGGCCATTGATGCAACCCTCGACCTGTCGCGCTCCAGCTATAATGGCCCCCAGGCTGTTGGCAACAGACATCCCAAGATCATTGTGGCAGTGAACGCTTATCACGGCCTTGTCGATGTTCGGCACGTTTTCCTGAATCAGCCTGATGCGCTCGGCGAACTCCGTTGGGAAAGTGTATCCCACTGTGTCCGCGATATTAACCGTTGTCGCGCCAGCATTGATAACCGCCTCCAGCATGGCGTACAGATAGTCAGGGTCAGTACGAGTGGCGTCCATCGGCGAGAACTCGACGTTGTCGCAGTAACTCTTGGCCCTCTCCACCGACTGAACCGCCAGGTCCATGACGCGCTCTGGGTCGCTCCGAAGCTGGTTCAGGATCTGAACGTCGGAGCTTGAGATGAACACGTGGATTCGCGGGTTCTCAGCGTCCTTGATAGCCTCCCAGGCCGCATCAACATCGCCGACATGGCATCGCGCCAGAGACACGATCATGGGTCTTCGGAGTTCCCGAGCGATGGTCTGCACCGCCTCGAAATCGCCAGGGGAGCTGGCTGCGAATCCGGCCTCTATGATATCGACGCCCAGACGATCTAACTGCCTGGCGATCTCCAATTTTTCCTGCACAGTCAGTCCGATTCCTGCGGACTGCTCGCCGTCGCGCAGCGTGGTGTCGAAAATCAGCACTTTTTCTTCTGACATTTTTACCCTTCTCTATGAAAGCTGTCCCTTTTGATTCAGGTTTTGGAGTGTAGATACAGTCACTATCGAAGGGCCACGCAGTGCGCCCGGCCTAGCCCTGCTGGGGCTCGACCGATACGGCACACTACGAATGTCACCTCTGGTTCTTTCATTTTCAGTCCCCTTGTGATTGGGCCAATTGATCTAGAAGTCCCTCTAATCAGTGTCGCTCAAGAAAGTCATCATTCCTCGAAGTTCTTTGCCGATAGCCTCAATGGGATGCCCTGCGTTCTCTTCTCTCAGACGATTGAACGTTGGCCTGCCTTCGTCGTTCTCGGCGATCCACTCCCGCGCAAAACTGCCGTCCTGAATTTCTGCCAGCACCTTCTTCATGTTCTCTCGAACGTTATCGTCGATAATCCGAGGGCCCCGAGTGTAGTCGCCGAACTCCGCTGTGTCGCTAACCGAGTATCGCATGTACTCAAGACCGCCCTGATAGAACAGGTCAACGATGAGTTTCAGTTCGTGCATGCACTCGAAGTACGCCGACTCTGGTTGATAACCGGCCTCGACCAGCGTCTCGTAAGCCGACTTGACCAACTCAGCGACGCCGCCGCACAGCACTACCTGCTCGCCGAAAAGGTCTGTCTCTGTTTCCTCTTTGAATGTAGTGTCCAGAACGCCAGCACGAGTGCATCCTGTGCCTCTGGCATACGCGAGACCGATGGCATGAGCATTGCCAGAAGCGTCCTGATGCACAGCCAACAGACCAGGAACGCCTGACCCGCGGGTGAACACCTCGCGCATCCTATGACCAGGAGCTTTGGGGGCCACCATCGAAACATCGATACTCTCCGGCACCACAATGGAGTTGTAGTGAATATTGAAGCCGTGTGCGAACATCAACGTCTTGCCCGGCAACAAATGTGGAGCGATCGACTCCCTGTAAACCTCGGCTTGCAGATGGTCAGGAATCAACATCATGATGATGTCTGATTTTTCCGCGACCTCTGCAACCATACCAACTTCAAGACCTTCAGCCTCGGCCTTCGCTATGCTGCTGCTGCCCTCATACAGCCCGATCATCACGTTCAGGCCCGAATCCTTCAGATTCAGCGCATGGGCGTGCCCCTGGCTTCCATAACCAATGATCCCTATCGTCTTGTCCTGTATAAGCGACAGGTCTGCATCGTTTTCGTAATACATCGTTGCTGCCATTCTGTAAATTCCCTCTCAGTTGTATATTTTGCTTTGGTTAGGAAGCCAGGAAGAGTCAAATGCCTTCTTACAAGCCGGACTCCATCCGGTGGGTTGAACTGCTGTTGTCCTTGTCCGTTTGCTCGTCACCCAGCCCTCGATCCATCGCGATAGTGCCCGTTCGCATGACCTCAAGCACTCCGAAACTTCTCAGAAGATTCTGTAGCGAGTCGACCTTGTCCTCATCGCCCGTCACTTCGATCATGAGCGAGTCAGGCGCGACGTCTACAATATTCGCTCGGAAGATGTCCACGATCTGCATGATCTCGCTTCGAGTCTGAACGTTGGCCCGCACTCGCACCAGCGCCAACTCCCTCGAAACACAGTTCTGAATGGACACATCCGAGACCTTGATTACGTCCACCAGCTTGTGAAGGTTCTTCGTGACTTGCTCAACGGTGGATTCGTCGCCCTCGACAACGAACGTCATGCGCGACAGATTCGCGATCTCGCTGTGACCCACCGCGAGGCTGGCGATGTTGTAGCCCCGCCGACGGAACATGCTGGAAACACGATTCAGGACACCGGGTTTGTCCTCCACCAGGGCGGTGATGGTATGCTTCGGACTCTCAGTTGTTGTCATTGTCGGATCTCCTCGGGCTTCGGCTCCTCGATCATGCTGGCCACAGAGGTCGCCGATGGGATCATCGGATAGACGTTCTCTTCCTGTTCGACCACAAAGTCGATGAGCGCAGGGCCGTCGTGCTCCATCGCCTTGAGGATCGCTGATTTCACCTGGCTCTTTTCCGTGACTCTAGCCCCATAGATACCAAAGGCGTCAGCCAGCTTGACGAAGTCAGGATTGCGAGAGTATCCGGTCGCAACGTAGCTCTTCTCATAGAATATCTGCTGCCATTGCCTGACCATCCCCAGAAATCCGTTGTTCATGATGGCAAATTTCACAGGGATTTTATTCTCAGCCAGAGTCGCTAGTTCTGACATCGTCATCTGGAACCCGCCGTCTCCGGCGATGGACCACACGACCTTGTCGGGCCTTCCTACCTGCGCGCCCATCGCCGCAGGCACTTCAAACCCCATCGTTCCGGCCCCTCCAGACGAAATGAGACTGCACTGCTCTTTGAACGTGTAGTGCTGCGCCGCCCACATCTGATGCTGTCCAACGCCCGTGACGATGATGGCCCTGCCGTCCGTGAGTTCCGAGAGTTGTTGAATGATGTGTTGAGGCAACAATTCGTCGGTGTCGCGCTCGTGCATCAAGGGATGATCGCGTTTGAGGTCCTCGACATGCTGAACCCAGTCAACCCGTGTTGTCGGCTTCACGCGCTCGTTCAGGACTTTCAAAACCAGTTTCAGATCGCCGACTATCGGCACATCCACCGGAATGTTTTTGCCAATCTCAGATGGATCGATGTCAATGTGAATCTTCTTGGAGTTCACTGCGAATTTTGAAGTGTCGCCGGTGATACGGTCATCGAATCTCATACCCAGAGCGATGAGGAGATCAGCCTGGTCAATTGCGAGGCTGGCATATGCCGCGCCGTGCATGCCGGGCATTCCGACACTCAGAAAATGGTCATCAGGGAATGAACCGATGCCCAAAAATGTCGTCACCACCGGAATCTGCGCCTTCTCGGCTAGTTCCATCAGTTCGTCGTAAGCCTTAGAGATTATGACACCGTGTCCAGCCAAAATGACGGGACGCTCCGACTCCTCAATTAGTTTCGCTGCCTTACGAATCTGATTGGGATGGCCATGAACAGTGGGCTTGTATCCGGGCAAGTCCATTTTTTCGGGATACTCGAACTCACCCATTTCCTCGAACACGTCCTTCGGAATATCTACGAGCACAGGCCCCGGGCGCCCGGTGCTGGCAATGTGGAAAGCCTCGTTTATAACCGCAGGGATTTCTTCGGCTGTCATCACCAGATAGTTGTGCTTGGTGATAGGAAGCGTGATGCCAGTGATGTCCGTCTCCTGGAACGCGTCCGAGCCAATTGCGCTACGCCCGACCTGCCCTGTCACGATCACCATCGGCACAGAATCCATGAACGCCGTGGTGATACCAGTTACAAGATTCGTGGCTCCTGGCCCCGAAGTGGCAAACGCTACACCCGGCCGGCCGGTCGCTCTCGCGTAACCGTCGGCTGCGTGGGAGGCGCCCTGCTCGTGGCGTGTGAGGATGTGACGAAGCTTAGGATACTCGGGAAGCGTCTGATATAGCGGCAGTATCGCGCCGCCGGGAATGCCGAATATCACTTCGACACCCTCCCGAATCAGACTCTCGCAGACCATCTGTCCTCCGGTCAGTTGCATTTCGTTCCTTCCTTATGGTCTTCCAGTGCTTGCTATTCATCGATTCGATTGAAAAACGGGGTGCGTCTGAGAAAACAAAAAACCCGCCCCTGAAGGGACGGGATCAAGTTACGAAAACTCCCGCGGTACCACCCTAATTGTCCGGCCCTTTATGAGGCCGAGCCACTCAGAGGCATTGATATCGGCGCCAACCCGTCCAACCTTACTCAGAGGCATTCCGACAATAACTCTCGGAAACTCCTTCGGGCCGAATGCTCCGGAGCGAGTTCTCACCAGTCCAACCGTCGGATTTCCACCATCACCGACTCTCTATCGCTGGAGACTGCTGGTACTACTCCCCATCATCGCGTTTGTGAATATTTTTACAGGTACAGTAACGGAAAGTTTAGCACGCAGGATTTGACCGTGTCAAACAAATCGAATCAAACAGGTTATCTCAATTTCAATCTATACAATTGCTCGCCTTCGACGTCCTCGACGCCATCCTGTGCGAGTTGGAACCCGTTCTTTTCCAACACTCTAAATAGATGCCAAATTGTCGGGTGCAACGCCCTCAGCGATGGAGGAAATTGGAGACTCTTCCCGGCACCACGCTACAAATCCAGTCAATAATTCGGACGCGATGCCCTGCTTCAAGGTGTCCGCAGACAGAAGGTAAGCTAGACGTAATTCTGTCTCGCCATTGCCGCCTTCCGCCTCGATCACGAATAATATCATCAAGCCGATAACCCGAAGGGTCGACCTGTCGACGACCAGCAGCGTCGTCCCCTCCTCGTCACGCTCTTTTATCCACTTGCGTCCCCTCTCGATCGTATACTTGCCCTGCCAAGCCGGTGGCAGCGAACGTGTCATGTTCTCGGTAAGCATCTCCGAGACAACCTGCGCCAAATCCTGATCTCGCCAGTCACACGATGAAAAGGAGCGCCACTCTTTCACAAGCAGACGATTCGTTCCAATTCGCAGTCCTTCATGACCATCGACATTCCCTCGCTAGTCATAAGCATGGGAGAGTTTGCAGGTATTAAATCGGGACCCGATCATCCTTAGCGCTGCGCCTTTACCCCCTTACCCGGGGCAACACCCTCCACCACTTTTCCGTCATCCACAATCCGAACGCCGCCAACAATCACATGGTCCATGCCCGTGGGCGGAAGAGTCGGTTCTTCGTAAGTCGAGTTGTCGATCACCGTCTCAGGGTCGAATATCACGATGTCAGCGTCGAAACCAACACGAAGCCTGCCCTTCTTGGCAAATGCAGGAGCGCGTTTTTGAAGTCGTTGGGCAGGCATTAACGACATCTTCCGAAGAGCATCCGACATTGACAATTCGCCCCTCTTCCTGACGAACCTTCCAAGAATCAGCGAGTACGTTCCAGCCGTCCGTGGATGGCCTTTGCCGTTATGCAGTATCCCGTCGGTGGCGATGGCCGTCAGCGGACTTAACACCGCGGCGTTAACCGCATCCTCCGGCGTCGAGTGGACGATGACCATGCCGCCTGTTTCGCGATACTGAGCGAACGTCGATGCGTTCAGGCGTTCGCCCGTGTCGACCCATTGGAGCTTGTCGTAGTCGATGCCATACTTATCCTGCCATCCCTCGTCGAACAACGCCGAATCGATGGCGGTCATGCCAGCGGTGTACGGATAGCACTCCGTGGTGACGTCCAGTCCGCGCTCCTGAGCCTCGGCAACCATCTGGAGGGTCTGGCGGGTCGCGTGCATTCCTGTGCTCTGAATGTGGACGATGTGCAAAGGCGCACCGGAAATCGCCGACGCAGCGATGACCTCCCCCGTAGCCTCGATGCTGCTCATAGGTTCCTTGTGGCCCTTGCCTCGCAGATGCACGTGACACGATGCTTCATACTTCGCGGCAATCCTGAAAATCTCAAGCACTTCCCAACGAGAACAACCCCGCGTGTAGTCCAGGCCGAACCCCACTGCCAACGCGCCCCTTTGCAAGCCTCGCTCAACGCCTGCCTTGATCTCCTCAAGCTCCGACTCAGAGGCTTCTCGATGAGCGGCATCCGCCACCGGCAGGAATGCGCCTGGGTCGTTCATTACTTGCATCCGAACTGGGATATGGCCCGCGCTGGCTCCAAAATTCGTCAGCGTGTTGCCTTCACGGTCGTCGTACCACTCGTCGACATCGCCAACCCCAACTTCCAACTCCAACGCCGTCGTCACGCCGTCCCTGGCCTGAACCTCGTAGTTCTCCGAGTCCTGGCCGTGGGAATGCAGGTCAATAAACCCTGCCGTCACCACCTTGCCTGTCGCATCAACGACGTCCCTTCCCTCCAGCGCGTCCACCGAAATTGCACGGACCTCGCCATCGGAAATTCCGACATTCCGAACGGCATCCATGCCCGATTCGGGATCGATCACTCGTCCGCCGGTCAAAACAAGGTCGTAGATAATCGAGTCGCTCATCCCACGTCCACCTTCTTTAGTAAAGATCTTGTATCGGTTCCCAATTATCAGAACGAGCGATAGGCTCCTCGACAACCGAACCCTGGCGCTTCGAGAGCCTGTAGGCTCCCGCAGTATCCACCGCCGAAATCACCCTGAATCCGTGGTCCAGGACAGCCAACGCACAACTGTTGTCGATGGCGATTCCAATGTCGCTGTGTTTGAGCATCATGCCGTGAAAATCGGCCCGCCGAGGCACGCCCTGAGTGTCGCTGTCATAGTGAGGACACGCCAGACCCTTTATCAGGCCCATGCCCGCCACTCTGATGTACTTCCAATCGTCTGGGTTGTAAGAGGCCATCGAGTCCGAATGGCCCCACTCGAACCAGCAGATCGCCCCTGCGCTGACTCCCGACAATACTGTGCCATTTTCCCACGCCTGTCGAATAAGGCTGTCGACGCCTAGATACCGCCATCGCCGCATCATCTTGAGCGTGTTTCCGCCGCCGACGTATATTATGTCCGGGGACAGAATTTTGCTCCTCAACTCATCATCGCTAGGACTTCTGCCTAACAGGTTCAACACGTCGACTGAGCAGCCAAGCTCCCCATATACTTGCGCGAACGTCTCACCGTACTCAGCAGAATCATAGCTAGCCGTCGGGATGAACAGGACGCTGGGGGCGTTCTTGCCAGCCAGCTCTAATATGAACCTATCGATGCTGTCCGTCTCGCCTTCCCGTAGGCCGCCGCCTCCAATCGCAACAATCTTGCCCATTTTCGTTATCCTTCCAATGCGTCCTCAGGATGCCGCGTATGCCAGGCCGTCATCGCCTGATACGCCCTGGCGATGGCGAGTATAGTGTTCTCCTGGTATGGACGGCCCATGAACTGGATTCCAGTGGGTAGACCCGCGTCGGAAAAGCCACTAGGAACCGAGATTGAAGGAAGGCCGCACCCGTTTCCAATCGCGCCCATGAGGTCGCCCGGGCCGGGAGACGGCGATGCCTTTCGGAACTCTTCGTCGATGGGTGACGCCACTCGCGGACTTGTTGGAGCGGCGATGGCGTCATATTTCGACATTACTCCGTCAACCTCTCTCGACATGACACCACGAATCCGCAGAGCCTTCACATAGTCCGTCGCCAAAACAGAAGTCCGAGCGTATGGCCCGTAATGGTCCTCCGGCGCCGTGAGCTCTGCCGCTGTACCTTCTTCAATGAAGTCCTCGAAAGCCGCCGCAGACTCGACGTTCAAGATTGTGCGAATTGCCGCAACGTAAGGGTAATCAGGAAACTCCATCTCCTCCACGTCCGCCACCTCGGAAATAGCGGCCAATGCCTTCTCAAAATTCTCCCTCACCGGTTCTTCCGCCCCGTCCGCTACGTCCTTCAGGACGCCAATTTTGAATCTCCGCCCTTCCGTCGGGCTGTCATCGTATGCAAAAGTCATGTCCGCCGCGGTCGGATCATCGGGGTCAGGCCCTGCGATAGCCTCCAACACGAGACCGCAGTCATCTGCTGTCAAACCCAAAGGCCCCAACTTGTCCAGGGTCCAACACAACGCCATCGCGCCGTACCGGCTCACTCGTCCATACGTGGGTCGCAAACCCGCAAGACCGCAATTGTTCGCCGGAGACAGAATCGATCCCCACGTCTCCGAGCCAATCGCAAATGGCACAAGACCTGCCGCCACAGCCGCGCCTGATCCTGCAGACGACCCGCCTGTCCAAGTCTCCCGATTCCATGGATTTCGGGGCGGGCCGGTGAATGTTGCTGTGGGTTGACGATATCCCATGCCTCCGGCAAGCTCGATCATTGCAAGCTTCCCAGCCAACACAGCCCCGGCCTCTTCCAATCGCCGAACAACCGTGGCATCAAAATCGAAGGTCTGATCCTTAAGCGGCGCGGCTCCCCACGATGTCGGAATGCCGTCCGACGTCGCCAGCAAATCCTTGGCTCCCCACGGAATCCCGTGGAGCGGGCCTTTATAGTCACCCGCCGAGATTTCGCGCTCCGCCTGCTCCGCCTGTCTTGAAGCCCGTTCGCGAGTCAGTGTAGTCAGAGCGTTGTAGCTCGGCCCTCGTTGCTCTAATCTGTCGAGGAAAATTTCGCTGAGTTGTATCGGAGAAATTTGTCTCGACTTCAGCAGTTCCGCCAGTTGACGAATCGGCGTAAACACAAGGTCGTTATTCATCGTTATCGGCTCCTCGAAAGGGCTGGAAATTGGCGAACGGCTCGACGGCGTTAGTGAGCCTGACCTTGCGAAGTTCCGCTGCCAGGCCTTCGACGCCGTCGACGCCATTGCGAACTTCCTCCAACTGCTCGTCGGTCAGTCGGTCACCGTACTTGGCTTTAACGATCTCGAACAGCATGTCTGCTCTCAATTCTTTTTTATTTTCATCTGGCATGGTTGCCTCCTCGCCGCTCAGAATAATGCGCCTATACTAACATCTGATTGACCCGAAGTTAATTTCGACTGATATACTTCCCACATCACGAGTTGAGAATCAGAATATGACCCTTCGAGCCGGCATCTTCGGCTACCCTTTGGGACACTCGATATCACCAGCCTTCCAACAGGCGGCGTTCGATCATCTTGGCATCGACGCCATCTACGAGGCTTGGGAGACTCCGCCCGAAAAGCTGGGCCATGCTGTGGCGTCACTGCGATCAGGCGACTTCATGGGAGCCAACGTCACCGTACCGCACAAACAGGCAGTCCAACAACATCTCGACACCATCGAGCCGCTGGCGGCTTCCATAGGGGCAGTGAACACAATCGTTCGAGATGATTCCCAGTTGGTCGGTCACAACACAGACGCCTATGGATTCATTCAATCGTTAAAACGCGAGGCCAAATTCGAGCCTACTGGCAAACGAGTCGTGCTAATCGGCTCTGGCGGCGCCGCCAGAGCCGCCGCGTATGGACTGGCCCAGGAGGACATCGGCTCTCTCGTCATCGCGAATCGAACGCTGGGAAACGCGGTCATGCTCGCAGAGGAGATGTCCAACCAAATGACTGATGTCCGAGCATCAAGCTTGGAATCCGAATCCCTTGAGTCCCACTGCGCCGTTGCCGACCTCATTGTGAACACAACCTCGATAGGAATGCTCCACGGCCCAGCGGAAGGCCAATCGCCGATCTTGGAAGAGTTCATCCCCGGCGATTGCTTGGTCTATGACATCGTGTACAACCCGGAGGTTACTCCGTTGCTGAAAGCCGCCCGCCGCCCCGGAGCGCAAACTCTTGGCGGACTCCCGATGCTGGTCTATCAGGGAGCCGCCGCCTTCGAGCTGTGGACGGGCCAACCTGCCCCAATTGAAATCATGTTCACAGCTGCCAAAAAAGCCCTCGAATCCTGACAACTTCCAGCAAAGGAACGCCATGACCAAAGCCGCTCCATTCTCAACCTTCGTAGTCGGAAGTCTCCCCAGGCCCCAGTGGGTCCGAGATCTTATTGAAGATCGAAAAGCAGGCCGAATTTCTGGCGCCGACGCCGAGACTCTGCTTGACGACGCTGTTCCCTCCGCAATCCGAATGCAGGAACGCGCGGGGTTGGACTACGTCTCTGATGGCGAGTGGCGACGGGAGAGTTACGTCAAGGTGTTCGCTGACGCCGTGGACGGCTTCGAGTCCGACCTCCTCGCCGGCGGAGGCTCGCCATTCTCGACCCTGCCCTATCCCGCTGTCACAACCGCCTTGAAACCCAACCGCCCCATCGCTACTGACGAAGCCCGATTCCTCAAGAGCCGCTCGGCCTCAAAAAACATCGTCGCGGTCCCTTCGCCCTACACCATCGCGCGCCGAATGTGGGACCCTCACCACTCCACCAGCGCCTACGCCACCCGCGACGAGTTCATGGACGCCTGTATCCCGATTGTCCGAGGCGAAGTCCGCGCTCTCATTGCTCTCAGCGTCGAGGCAATTCAGCTTGACGACCCGTGGCTGGCCCTGCTCGTCGATCCCAGCTATCGTGAGCGAGAGGGAATCAAAGACGTCGATCACGAGATCGAAATGAGCGTCCGATCAGTAAACGAGGTCACCGAAGGATTGGACGATGCGTTCATCAGCGTCCACCTGTGCCACGCCCACTTTGACCGACGCCATAGCACGCGTGGCTCCTACGAACTGATTATCGAAGCCCTGGGTCACATGAACGTCGACCGATTCGCAATAGAACTCGCCACGCCCGATTCCGGCGGCCTCGACGCGCTCAAAAACTTCCCGACTGACAAGATATTGGGCCTAGGAGCCATCGACCACACCGACCAAAACGTCGAGATACCAGAGATTGTCATCCAGCGAGTCGAGAACGCCTTGCAGTACGTCCCAGCCGAGCGCATCACGCTGAACCCCGACTGCGGATTCGCCCCCTCCAGCGCAAACCCAATGGACCTGGACGAATCCTATTTGAAGCTCACCGCCATGTGCCAAGCTGCACAAATCCTGAAAGACCGATTTTCTTAAGAATTCTGCCACTCGGGACGCTAGGTTATTTCTTCTGGAATCCCGGTAAAATGTCATTCTAGAGCGGCTTTCAATTTTTTGGCCGCGCAGATTTTGCACTCATTTATCGAACCGCAAGCTGACGGCTGAAAGCTGATAGCTGACAGCCCCCCGAAGAGGACCGCCATGAAACTTCTAACCAAGCCAAAAGTCTATCTCGTCTCCAAGCCCAGCGTGGACTGGGACCAGGTCGCCGCATTCCTAGCCGACGAGGATGTTCCCGGCATACCTGACAGCATCCGTGCGGGTGACGACGAATCCAGCGCCATAATCGAAATCTCAGCCCGCCTCTGCTACATGAGCTTCGGACGCGGACGTCGGGACATCGCCGACTTTATCAACAACCTGCTGTCCTCCAAGGATGGGAGCGTGTTTGAGCACGTGAACTACGGTTTCGTGTTCACTGGAGTCTCTCGAAGCTTGACCCACGAGTTGGTGCGACATCGCGCAGGGTTCGCGTTTAGCCAGAGATCTCAAAGATATGTGGACGAGAGCGAGGGCGCCTTCGTTATCCCGCCCGCATTAGTCAATGAGAACGGCAAGGCCGACGAGGCGAACAAGATTCTGGAAGAAGCCCTTCAATCGGCCTCTGAGAGCTACAACATGCTGGTCGAAAAACTGGAAGACATACTACCTAGAGACAATTTCGAGCTTAGGACAGACCGACGCAAGGCGATTCGCCAGGCCGCCCGCTCGGTGCTCCCCAACGCCACCGAGACCAAGATTTTCACGACCGCTAACGTTCGATCTTGGCGTCATTTCATCGAGATGCGAGGCGCTATCTACGCAGATTGGGAAATCCGATACTTGGCGCTTGAGGTTCTCGATCTGCTCCAAAAGGAAGCTCCCCTCTTGTTTGGAGACTTTGAAATTTCTGCCCTGCCCGACGGCACACGAATAGCCGTCCCCGAATACTCAAAGGTGTGATTCCAAAGCCCACAACGCGCAATTGACGCCTCCAAGCCTCACTGCTACACTCGCACAAATCCCGATGGAGGCAACGCCAGTTGCAATTTGGCATCTTCTACGAACACCAGATTCCCCGGCCCTGGGATGAACGCGACGAACACAAGTTGTTTCAGGACGCCATCGAACAGGTGGAGCTTGCCGACCGCCTAGGCATCGACTACGCCTGGGAGGTCGAACACCACTTCCTTGAGGAGTATTCTCACTCCTCGGCCCCGGAGGTGTTCCTTGCCGCGTGCAGTCAGCGGACCCAAAGGATTCGTTTGGGCCACGGCATCGTGCTGATGCCCCCCGCTTACAACCATCCGGCCCGAGTCGCCGAGCGCATCGCGACCCTCGACATCGTGAGCAACGGGCGCGTCGAGTGGGGAACCGGCGAGTCCAGTTCCCGCATCGAACTTGAGGGTTTTGGCGTTCACCCCGACCAAAAACGCGACATGTGGGAAGAAGCCGTCCGCGAGACCGCCCGCATGATGGACTCTAGCCCTTACCCCGGTTTCGAAGGCAAGTATTTTTCCATGCCCCATCGAAACATCGTTCCCAAGCCGGTCCAAAAACCGCACCCGCCCATCTGGGTCGCCTGTTCCAACCGTGAAACTATCAAGATGGCGGCGCGTATGGGCATCGGCGCCTTGACCTTCGCATTCGTCGACGCAGAGGAAGCGTCCCACTGGGTTGACGAGTATTACACCACGTTCAAGAACGAGTGCGAACCCATCGGTCGGGCCGTGAATCCCAACATCGCGATGGTCACCGGATTCATGTGCCACGAGGACTCAGACACCGCCGTCCAGCGAGGCCTTCAAGGCTTTCAGTTCTTTGGATACGGACTTCAGCACTACTACGGCACGGGAACCCATCTCCCCGGCGAATTCAACATCTGGGACGACTTTGTGAAGAACGGCCCCAAACAACAAGGGCCAACCGGATGTATCGGCAATCCAGAACAGGTGAGAAAAACCCTCGAAATTTACGAGTCCGCAGGCGTCGATCAAGTCGTGTTCATCCAGCAAGGCGGCAACAACAAACACGAGCATATCAAGGAATCCTTGGAACTGTTCTCCGAGACCGTCCTGCCTGAGTTCAAGGCGCGACACGATGCAAGCTCTCAACGTAAAACCGAGGAGTTGGCGCCCTACGTCGAAGCGGCGAATCAGCGCATCCCGCCCATTGAGCCGATCTCTCCTAATCCGCCTGTCGACTCCTATCCAGTCATGATGGAAAAATTGGGGATTCCTCAAGACCCAGCGCAACGGCGCTCAAGCATCCTTGCGCTTCTGGGCGCGGAACCAGATCCTGGTGACGACGACTGACCACACCAACCCTCTGCGTCCCATTAATCTAGGGAGAACAAAATGCCGAGCAAGGAGTTACAGGCGGTGATCGACCTGTTGACCTCAAGACAGCAGGCCAGCAAACTGACGATTCAAGACGCCAGGGCAGGCAAGACGATAATCATGCGTAATATTGGCTGCGACACCCAAGTCGATGTGACCAGCGTTGACGCCAATGGCGTTCTCGCCGAGTGGGTTGCCGCGCCTAACGCCAACGACAATTGTGCGGTCTTATTCCTCCACGGCGGCGCCTACATCTTGGGGTCTATCGAATCCAATCGAGAATTGGCGGCCAGAATCTCAAAATCGACTCGCAGCCGGGTTCTCAACATCGAGTATCGACTTGCGCCTGAAAACCCGTTCCTTGCTGCCGTCGAGGACGCAACCGACGCCTACCGATGGGTGTTGGACCAGGGAATCGACCCGGCACAGATCGCCATTGCCGGAGCCTCGGCAGGCGGAGGTTTGACCGTGGCGGCGCTGGTGTCTTTCCGAGATTCAGGCAGCCCGATGCCCGCCTGTGCTGTGTGCATATCGCCGTGGGTTGATCTTGAGTGCATCGGAGAAACCATGACATCCAAAGCAAGCGTTGATCCGATGATTCAACGAGACGGTCTCGTCGGCATCGCGAACATATACCTCAACGGCCCCGACCCCCGAACTCCGCTGGCCGCACCGCTCCACGTCGACCTCACCGGACTGCCTCCCACCCTCGTCTTGGTAGGCACATGGGAAACCCTTCTCAGCGACTCAACCCGTCTGGTTGAAAAAGCCGAGTCAGCCGGCGTCGATGTGACACTGGAACAGTGGGACGAGATGATCCACGTCTGGCCGATATACGCCCCAGTCCTTCCGGAGGGCCAACAGGCTATCGACCGGATTGGCGAATTCGTCCGTCAACACCAAAACGTCGCGACTGCGGCAGACTAACCCCATAGAGAGCGATAGTACATGATTGACCAGAACCGCCCGGAACCCAAATTCGACTGGTTCATCCCCATAGACGGTGACGGGGCGCACATCGGCACCCTTCGAGCCGAGCGTCCGCCCACTTTCGAGTATCTGCGAAACGTCGTCGAGACCGCCGAGCGCAACGGCTTCTATTCCCTTCTGATACCAACAAGATTCGCCAACGGACTGTTTGAGGAAGGAGCGCCACTGGCAGAAACCTGGACCACCGTGACTGCCCTTGCAGCAGTCACCAGTCGGATTCGATTCTTGATAGCCGTGAGACCCGGCTTCGTATCCACTGGGCTGTGGGGCCAGATGGCGGCAAATCTCGACCAGATAAGCGGGGGCCGCATCGACATCAATGTCGTCCCAGGAGGCATCCAGGGGGACTTCGAGCGTTTCGGCGAGACCAGTGACCACGCCCACCGATACGAACGCGCCGAGGAATTTATCGCGGCGCTCAGGCTTCTATGGTCAACCACCGACCCTGTTGACTTCGAGGGCGATCACGTCCAACTGCGAGGCGCCTTCTGCTCTCCAGGTGTCGTGAATGGAGGCCCGAAATTCTACTTGGGCGGCGCGTCAGACCGCGCTCTCGGCCTTGCCGGCCGCCAGTCAGATATGTATCTGGCGTGGATACTCCCTCAAGATGAAATCTCCGCATTCTTCGACCGCGCAAGAGCGCAATTCGCCGCAGCTGGACGCGCGCCGGGTTTCGGACTCCGAACTCACATTATAACCCGACCGACCGAAGCCGAAGCGTGGGACGCCGCCGAAGACCTGTTATCTGAGGCCACCTCCGTCGTCAAGTATCAGCGGCAGGCCGTGTTCGCTGGAACGGCGATGGTTGGCCAACAGGGACAAGCCCGAATAATTGCCGACCATAGAGTGGGAAACCACCTCTGGAATGGCATATCCACCGTCCGCGTCAACTGCGGCACCGCCATCGTCGGCTCGCCGGAGCAGGTCGCCGAAGAGCTCCTCGGATACTGGAAACTGGGCGTAGACGAATTTATCCTCTCAGGATACCCACACGTCGAGGAATGCGACCGCGTGGCATCTGGTGTTCTGCCCATAATCAAATCCCTCATAGACGACGAGCGAGGCACATAACTTCATGGCGAACGCAGAGATAATATCCATCGGCTCAGAGCTGCTCCTCGGCCAGATTATGGACACCAACGCCTCATGGATGGCTCAACGCCTGACTGACCTGGGCGTCAATCTGTTCTACAAAACGGTCGTCGGGGACAATCCTGATCGAATGGCTGAGGTCATCGAACGCGCTCTGGAACGATCCGACATCGTGATAACCGGCGGCGGACTCGGCCCCACACAGGACGACATCACGAGGGAGATTGTCGCCCAGGTCACGAACCGCAAGCTGATCAAAGAGCCGGAGTTAGTTCTCCAATTGCAGGAACGCTTCCAAAAACGCGGCATGATAATGACGCCCAACAACGAGCGTCAGGCCTTCATTCCCGAAGGCTCGATCATCGTCAACAATCCCAACGGCACAGCCCCATCCTTCATAGTCGAAGACCCTCGCGCTGCGATATTCACGCTGCCCGGAGTCCCCTTCGAGATGAAATGGCTGTTCGACAACGAGGTTGCGCCATACCTCCGGCAAAAATTCAACCTCGCCGAGACGATCATCTACCGAGTCCTAAAGGTGGCCGAACTCGGAGAGAGCCGTGTCGATGACGCCATCGGGCATCTGATTGCGGAATCCCAAAATCCCACCGTAGGCGTCCTAGCCCATCCCGGCCAAGTGGACGTTAGAATCGCCGCCAAAGCCGCCGACATCGAGACCGCAAACTCGCTGATCGACCCTGTAGAAGTAGAGGTCCGCCGACTATTGGGACGCCATGTGTTTGCCACCGACGAGGAATCGATGGAAGACGCCATAGGCGATCTTCTCGCCGACCAGGGCAAAACCGTCTCGGTGTACGAAGACCTCACTGCCGGTCTGTTGGCCGGCAGGCTTCAGACATCCAATTCCGAATTTTTCGTAGAAGGCCTAATTAGCAACTCCGAGGCGACAACCAGACGACTTCTGCAATTCTCCAACAAATCATCAGACTTAAACTCTCTGAAAGGCGACGCCATAAAGCTCACACAAGAACTGGCATCGTGCGTCAGGTCAATGACAGGCTCAGACCTTGGGCTTGCTCTGCACGCCATCGAACACCCGGAGGAAGAAGCCGAGAACCTTGCCAGAGGCCGCACCTACATCTCAATCACCGACGGCGCCAGCTTCAAAAGCCGTAACTACAGCTACGGAGGCCGGGGATTGCCCGACCGGACACGAATGAGCTTCAATGCTATTGAGCTTCTCAGAGTCGCACTCATGGACGGCTTTTGATACGCAAATCGGCACGCTGATCAATAATTCTTGAAATCAATAGGCGGGAATCAGGTGTTCCAACCGGCTCCGCTAAGACCAAATCAAACAACCTGGCAACGTTGGCGACGGGCCGGAATGGTCGTCGCAATATTGCTGGTCGTCGTCACGGTGCTTTGGTTGGCGCGAGGAGCGTTGTTCCCCTTTGCGATTGCAATCATCCTCGCTGAGTTGCTCCACCCGTTAGTTGACCGTGTCGTAAGATTGCAACCGTGGCGTGAAAAGTACCCAGGATTCACCCGCATTGTGGCAATTCTCGCCATATACGTGATTGCGGCGACGGCTGTCATTGGCCTGGGATTCCTCATGATACCTCCTCTATTTCAAGAGTCTCAAGAATTTATTGAAACTGTTCCTGAGCTTTATGAGAGCGCCCGCGTGACGTTGGAGGATTGGGGCAAGGAATACACGGAACGCATACCCGAGGAACTGCGGGTTCAGATTGAGTTGAGCGTCGAGAGTGGCGGGGAAATTCTCGGTTCGGCCGCCCGTTCTATCATGGGCAAGACCTTGAACGGAGTTACTAATGCCGTCACCCTCGTCATCGGTTTGGCTATCGTGCCGTTCATGTTGTTCTACATTCTGAAAGACGGCCACGGCTCTCTGGACGGATTCTACTCGGCGTTATCCCCCGCGAACAGACGGCACGCGCACAATGTCGTTCAAATCATCCACAACGTAATCGGGGCGTACATACGAGCACAGCTTTTCAGTGCATTGATTGTCGGAGTCTCGGTATTTGTGGGCCTGTTCATTCTCGGCGTGAAGTTCGCCGCCGTGCTGGGTCTTATCGCCGGTCTTTTTGGCCTGATCCCCATAATCGGCGCGGTTCTCGGCGCCGTCCCCGGTTTGTTGGTGACTCTCGCGACGTCCCGCGAGGATATGATTTGGGTCATCGTGCTGTACGTCGTGGTGCAGTTCGTCGAGAGCAACATAATCTCTCCCAGAATCCAATCGAAAGCCGTCAATATCCACCCTGCACTAATCTTGGTCGTCCTGGTAATCGCCAGCGAGACCTCAGGCCTGTGGGGCGTGGTTGTAGGTGTTCCGTTGACCGCGGCGGCCCGGGACGTGTTCAAATATTTCTACGGCGAATGGACTCGCCAGCAATTCGGAGAAACTCGTCTGCCAACCCCAACCGGAGAAATATCAGCGCAATCAGACCAGCCCACAGCTCCCAGACCACCAACAGAATCTTCTCTTGATATGGAGGACTAATAATGCGATTGATTAGATACCAATACGGCGGCGCCACGAGCTACGGAATCGTTGAAGGCGATCAGGTAGAGGGCGTCAGCGGGAATCCTTTCGACGGTCACCGCGCGACTGGCAACCGGCTTCCCCTGAGCGCCGTCAAAATCGGAGTGCCTTTCGTGCCTCGGACATTCTACGCCGCCGGAATCAACTACGAAGAGCATGTCCGGGAAGCCGCCGCCCTATTGGGCAACGAGCCAAACCTGCCCACAAGAGCCGACGTCGGGTACCGAGCCAACAACGCCCTCATAGCCCACGGCGAGCCGATAATCATTCCAGCCGACGCCACCGAACGAGTCCAGTACGAAGGCGAATTAGTGGTAGTCATCGGCAAACAGGCAAAGCATCTCTCCGAGGACGCGGCGTTCTCCTGCATTCTCGGATACACCATCGGCAACGATGTGAGCGAACGCACTTGGCAGGCAAACGACCGCACCCTCTGGCGGGCCAAGAACACCGACACCTTCAAGCCTATGGGGCCGTGGATAGAGACCGAAGCCAACCCCGAGGACATGCAAACCACCGTCAGGCTAAACGGCGAGGTGGTATCGCAATTCGCCACCAACAGCATGATATTCGGCATTGCCCACTACATCGCCGAAATGACGAAGTACCTCACTCTCTACCCCGGAGACATGATCTGGATGGGCACCGACGGAGCCACACAGAACATGAAGGCCGGAGACACCGTTGACGTCGAAATCACCGGCATCGGAACGCTCAGCAACCCTTTGATTGGCGAGGAGTAGTTAATTAATGGCAACAATCAATTCAGTTCTTGGCCCCCTGGACACCGCGGACATCGGATACACCCTGTCCCACGAACACGTCCTGGTGACATCTGCGGGAATCCAGTACGTCTATCCCGAATTTATCGACCGTGAGGGAACAATCGCGCGGGCCGTCGCCGATCTGAAGACCGCATACTCTGAGGGTCTCCGCACCATCGTTGACGTTACGACCATCGACCTGGGTCGCGACATCCGAATGCTGGAACAGGTGTCCAGAGAATCCGGCATCAACATCATTTGCGCCACCGGGACATGGCGGGACATCCCTCGCGTGTTCTGGTCGGCATCGCCGGACATGGTGGCTCCGTTATACATCAGGGAAATCGAAGAGGGCATCGAAGGCACAGGCATCAAAGCCGCCATCATCAAGGTCGCAAACGACGTGGGCGGCGTCACTCCGGAAGGCGAGATCATTCTGCGAGCGGCTGCCCGCGCTCAGAAGGCCACCGGAGTCCCAATCTCCACTCACACCTGGGCGCCAGAGAGAGTCGGCGAACAGCAGGTGCGAATTTTCGAGGACGAGGGCGTGGACCTCAACAGAGTCTACGTCGGCCACAGCAACGACACCACCGACACCGAATACCTGATTGGCCTGTTGGAAAAAGGCGTCTGGATTGGCCTCGACCGCTACCCAGGCCGACAGACTGAACACACACCCGACTGGATAGGCCGCACAGAGACTGCCAAGAAACTCATCGACGCCGGATACGGACACCGCATCATGCTCGGCCACGACTGGTCGGTGACCCTCAGTATCGCCAGCAAGGAGATGCAAGAGCAACGGCTGAAGTACAACCCGGACAGCTACCTGTTCATCACGCGCAACGTGGTTCCCAAGCTTAAGGAACTCGGCGCAACCGAAGAGGACATACAAAACATATTTGTGAACAACCCACGCAATTTCTTTGAAGCATCATAGGGGTTAGGAATCAGGTTTTCAGGTGTCAGGTAAGACATCAGGATTCCTCGCAAAAAAATAGGGCCCCGCCCGAAGGCAAGACCCTATAAAGGTGAGAGGTCCCCTCAGGGAACACCTACCCGAGGGGCCTCCTCATACTACTATCCAACGCGCAGCCTCCTTTCTTGAGACACTTCCAAAAGCTGTCAACCCCCACCGCACTCGTCTCATAAGCTATTATAAATCAACTACCCTCAGTTGAAAACCTGCTAACCCGAAATATGGCGGGAAAATTCGGAGATTCTCCCACATGATAGGCAGCGTCAACGGCGTAATAATCTGGACTCAGAACCTCGACCGCCTCACAAAGTTCTACACAGAAACGATGGGTCTGACACCTCATTCTGTCCGCCCACATTTCGTCAATTTCGAGTGGGGCGAGATGAGATTCAGCATCGGCTCGCACACCGAGATCAAGGGCCAGGCCGCCGATCCGTACCGAATAATGATCAACTTCGATGTGACAGACATCCATGCCACTCATCAGACGCTGAGGGAACAAGGCGTGGAGTTCACCCGACCGCCGGAACAGGAGCATTGGGGCGGTTGGGTGGCAACCTTGCTGGACCCCGACGGCAACATGCTTCAGCTTCTCCAGCAGCCTTAAAATTTGCATCCCTGACCAGGACTGCGCCTCGGTGTTCCACTGCAATAACCGCAGGCCAACTATTGTCAGCTTGCAGCTCTCGATTCTGTTTATATGTGGGTCTAACATCTCCTGACGGTTATTACACTTCAGATAGCCGTCGGCAGAAATTCCCCTATGTCAGTTCACATCGACGTCCACGTTGACATTGGTGTTCGTAGTCGCCGATCCTTTCCAGCCTCCATACACATTCGCCGAGCTGTTGACGTCCACATCTACATCAACGCTCGTGCTCCGCGACACGCTCGCAGATGGCGAACAGGGAGCGAAGTAGCAGTTGTACGGAGCATAACCGTAGTGGCTTGGGTAACGCGTAGGAAACGTCTTTGCTTTCTGGCCGCGCAGCATCGTGAGGCAGTCATAAAGACCCGACAGTTTCCCCGACCCGCACAGATGTCCACAGTGTTTCCCTTCACACGCCCTGTAGTATGGATGCGTGGTGAGGTGATGTGGCAACAGACGGCGCGCTTCAGTGGTTGTAACTGAGCGGGCTATAGTGACCGCCCCAACGGCCACCCGACCCGATGTACCCAAATCCGGCGGTGCCGACAGCGCTTAGCAAAGCGATCGCGAGGATCGCCACCACTGCCCATCTC
>DCAW01000125.1:0-1788 GCA_002313895.1 Dehalococcoidia bacterium UBA1123 | reverse complement strand
ACTCAAATACGTGGAACATACAAGTAGCTGAGTTCTATGCCGCAAGAATTGAAGCCGAGCGCACACCATGATCAGAGTATCGAACTAACTGTTAACTCGGTGCGTGCTTGCCCGGAGGAGTCGGAGTTTCGCTCACTTGATGAATGCTGCCCTTGTCCTCGATCTCGTGGTCTTCGGCGCTGCCTGTTGGGGAAAAACCGATGACCTCCTTGGTGTGACAGATGTCGCGCCAGCGATAATTGTTGTCCGACATTGCGTCGAAGGTATCGGACATCAGGTCGTCGGGAGCGTCAATGCACTTTTGGGCGAACTGCACGCAGTCGGCATGGCTTAGGTAGCCCGGATAGTGGCGACGGCGAACTGGGACGTCACCTGGCAGAATTGCCCCAAGCCTGATATTCAACACTGATACGCCAAACTGGTCCGAGTACATTCGCCCAAGCGCCTCTCCAAAGACCTTCGAGACGTATCCGAGATGAATTGGCCTGAAAGGCATGTCCTCGGTGATCATCGTCTATGTCTCAGGGATCTTGTCGTAGTCTGCGCCCACAATCTCGGTGTACGGATTTTCCATCTCATAACCCAGCATGGTTCCGCCAGAACTGGCGAAGATTATCCGACGAACGTCGTTTTGCTTCGACGCCTCGAAAACGTTGTAAGGGCCGCCGATGTTGAAACAGTGTATCCGCTCCCAGTTCCAACCGCCCGTTGTGTCGGCGGCCAAATGGACGACGGTGTGGATACTCTCGAAAGCTGGTTATATCGCATCAAAATCGGCGATGTCCGGCTGGGTGGTTGTCACGCCTTCATCAGTTCTGCGGTTCAGAGCGCTGAACTCGTGCTGGTCGGTTAGATTTCTTAACACTAGCACCCCGATCAGTCCGCTGCCACCCGTCACCAGCACTTTTTCCTTGCCGCTCCCCATCATTTAACCTCGCCAATCCTGACACCTGAGAACCTGTCGCCTCACCCTCAGTCCAACTCCGGAGGTCTGCGCTCATACAGCCTGACCTGCTGTTGGTAGGCGTAAGCCACTTGAAACACCGTTGATTCGTCGAATGGTTTCCCGCCTATTTGGAAACCGACCGGCAGGCCGTCTGGTGTCAGGCCACACGGGACCGAGATCGCAGGCATGCCCGTCAGGTTGTAAGGTCCCGTAAGGCTCCTAAGGCTGGAAGTGTTGCGAGAACTTGCCGTCGAAAACGGTGGAGGCGGGGTGGACATCGTGGGTGTCGCAATTACATCCACTGTCTTCAGAACTTCCGCAAACTCGCGCTTGATCACGTTCCTCACGCGCTGGGCCTGAACGTAATCCCCTCCGCTCACGAGGCCGCCAAGCCGGAACCGTCCCCGCACCATTTCTCCGAAATCCTCCGGCCTGTTCACGAGATTCGTGCGATGGTACGCGTACGCTTCACTCAACATGATCGTTTGCTGGGCGCCGCCAGCGTACTCCAGCGACGGAATAGAAACATCAACGAGAGTGGCCCCCAGCCCTTCAAGAGTATCCAGCGCGGCCTCGGCCAGGGCCTTGGTGTCTGCGTTTATCGCGCCATCGTCGGGGAAGAAATAGTCTCGCGGAACGCCGACGGTCATGCCCTCGACGTCGTCCACCAGCGATTCTGTGTAGTCCGGCACTGGCGCCCTGCTGGTCGTCGGGTCTTTCGGGTCGAAGCCCGCGATAGCCTGAAGCATCAACGCCGAGTCTTCCACCGTCCAGGTCAGGGGGCCGCAGTGGTCGAGGCTCCAACTCAGCGGCACGACGCCGTATCTACTGACGCGCCCATA
>DCAW01000172.1 GCA_002313895.1 Dehalococcoidia bacterium UBA1123 | reverse complement strand
TAGCATCTTGTAAACAGATACTATGAGATATTCAGTATTCTAAAACAGAATACTGATGAGAGGCGCAATGGAACTACGGGAACTCAGAAGTTTTTGCGCTGCTGCGAGGGTTCGAAGCATTTCGCGTGCCGCAGACATCTTAGAAATCGGACAGCCGACAGTCACGACACACATCAAAAAATTGGAATCCGAGCTTGGGACGGTACTATTCGACCGCATGAAACGTCCGATCCAGCTGACCCTGTCTGGGAAAACGTTGGCCGATCTGGCAACGCCGCTGGTCGAGGGAATCGACGCCCTGGCAGACACAACCGCCGAGGCAGAGGAGCGGGGCCCGGTCGTAGTGGCTGCCACGCCTGACCTCATCCCCCACACCTTGCTGAGAGTCGTCCGGGTCTTCCTTGCTCGCCATCCACATATCCACTTGCGAATAAGTTCGGCCACTCGGCATGAAGTCCAGGAGATCGTTTCTGACGGCGAGGCAGACGTCGGGATCGTCCAGCATTACGACCGCGATGAGCAGTTCGACTTTGAGGGACTGTTCGTCTATGAGCGCGTGCTGATAACCCCTCGTGATCATCCCCTGTCCGTCGAGCCTGTTGAGTCCCTGGCTCAGGTCGCGGAATGGCCCCTTATCCTGATGAGTTCAGGAACCCACACTCGCGACATCCTGGAGTCAGAATTGAAGCGTCGAGGAGTCAACTACGAGATAATCGTCGAACTGGACAGCATGGACATGATAAAGCGGTACGTTGCCCTGGGCATGGGAGTGTCTATCGGCCCTCGGCTTGCCATCGACCCTGAGGACCAGGACGAACTTGGCGTTGTGGGGCTGGGACACCTGCTTCCCGTCGAGCAGGGAGGCATCATTACTCTGCGCGGCAAACGCTTGTCGACTCCAACCGAGCGGTTCATCTCCGTGATGCGGGACACCCTGGCCACCGCCGGAGTTCAGGGTGGATGAGGGCTTCGAGCAAAGGATGGTCGAAGTTCACGGGGAGACGGGCCGCGAATGGCTGACTCGCCTGCCGGAGATTCTATCTCTGTGCGCCCGACGGTGGTCGCTGACCGTGATGCCGCCTTTCGAGGTTCTCTCCTACAACTATGTCGCGCCAGCCCGTCGACAGGATGGGACTCCAGCAGTCCTTAAGCTGGGCGTCCCCAATCCAGAGATCGAGAGCGAAATCGAGGCGCTGAGAATCTTCGACGGAGACGGCATCGCTCGTCTTCTGGACTCTGACACAGACCTGGGAGCAATGCTCATCGAACGTTTGGAACCGGGCGACACTCTGCTGAGCGTCGAGGATGACGAGCAGGCGACATCCATAGCTGTCGGAGTGATGCGAAATCTCTGGAAACCCGCGCCTGTCAACCACCCGTTCCCCACTGCGGAGCGATGGGGACTAGGCTTCCGCAGACTGAGGAAGACCTTCGATGGCGGTTCAGGCCCCTTTCCCTCTGGGCTGGTAGACAGGGCGGAGAGTCTATTTTCCGAACTCCTGGCTTCGATGGGAGGCTCATTCCTCATCCACGGAGACCTGCACCACGAAAATATCCTGAGCAACGAGGGTAGACCAAGCGGCCAGAACGACGAACGCGAGCCCTGGCTCGCCATCGACCCCAAAGGCTTGGTGGCCGAGCGAGAATACGAGGTAGGGGCGCTCCTCCGAAACCCAATGCCCCAACTCCTGGACGGCTCCAACCCAGAGCGCGTCACCGCCCGTCGAATAGCCCAACTGACCGGGGAGCTTGGCTTCGACCGAGAGCGCATCCTCGGATGGGGCCTATCCCAGGCCGTCCTGTCCGCCTGGTGGAGCTACGAAGACGAGGGCCACGGCTGGGAGTCAGCCATCGCCGTCGCGGAGATTTTCGTGGGGTTGATTACCTGATTCGTCACCTGTATGGGCTCTTGAAGAACGTTTTTAAATCAAAAGCTCCATGAACTCGATGCGTTGGCTTTCGATCAGGGGGCGGACCTCGGCGCCGACTTCCAAGGCTTCAGCGGGCAGTTTGTTGTCGGGGCGGGATGGGGAGTCGATGACATCTGCTGTCCACTGGAGGACCACGACGTTTTGCTCTCCGGGGAGGGTGGCCCCATTGTACGAAACGGTGATCTCGCTGCGTTGGCCTGCGTCGCGGTAAATCTCCCCCTGCCTCTTGACCAGACGCGCCACTTTGGCGGCCTCGCCGGGTTTGGTCTTGTAGATTCTTCGGATAAGGTACACGGTTGATCCTCCGTCATTGGTATTGTGCAATGGTCGTCCGTCTGTAGTGTGTCAGCGCTTCGCTTGTGTGAGGTGACGGCGACATGATACCAGCAGTGACAAAGGAACAAAACCATTGAAGAGTGTCTAAGGTTTTGTTGAGGAGGACGCGGTGGGGCTGTGTGAAGGAGAAAGCGTTCGCAGACGACCGGATTCCTCGCTCATGCTCAGAATGGTGCCTGAAAACCTGATCCCCTGATTCCTCTCGCCTACCCCCGCTTCACGCCTACCAGCTTGCCAGTAACCAGGATGCGATGGTCGTAGACCAGCCGAGGCACGCAGGCGACCAGCGTGATCGTGGAGTCGTCGGTCTCGGTGAGTTGCAGGTCGTCTTGGTGGACGACTTCGGTCTCGGTGATTTGGTAGAGGTACTCTCCGTCGTCGGTGACGATGCTGACGTATACCGGGTCGCCGTTTTTGAGCATGCCTGGAATCTGGGGCAGGTTCCGAAAAACGTTGCCCTCACCTTTGATGGGGCTTTCCAGATGGCCGAAGAACCAGGCGTTGCCGGTTTCTCCGGCCTGAGCGGTGGTTGGAATGCGCCCCACCAGGTTGTCTGGAGTCTCGTAGGATCTACTGTCCCCCAGGTTGATTACTTCGAGGTCTTTGATCGTCGATTCCACGCCTATGGATGGGATTCTGATTGTCCGCGCCTGCGCTCCTTGCCCTCGCGCCAGACCATCGGTGGTTGACAGCGCGGCGAATCCGTCTGGGCGGCTGACCACTCCGTATGTGTACGGGTCGGTGCCAGCCCATAGTGGGTCGCCCCAGTACTTGGGGTGAATCTGGAAGCCAGGGTAGATGGAGTTGTAGTTGGACACCAGCGCCTCGGCGTTGGGAGCGACGACCTCGACGGGCGCGAGTTCGGCCACCGGTTCAGTGGAGACATGGATGGATTGGCTGGCTTCGGCGGGCTTGCTCACAGGCTCTGGATAGACGGTCCGCACAGGAACGACTTGGGCCACGCGTGTGATTGGAGCCTGAACAGTCTCGGGATTGACTGCCACGCCGCCTGATGCGAAGAAGGCTTCAGGGCTGGTGGCCACGGTGTTTATGGGCTTGAAACTGCCGTCCGGCATCAGCGCGCCGTGAATCTCGGTGGTCTCGGTTGCCTGGGCGGGAAGTTCCGGCAGCGACACCGGCCCATCTTTGACGACGTTCAGTTCGTCGAGCTTGGAGGCACCGTACAGGCCGAATCCGTAGTAACCTCCAACCGCGACCAGAACCACCGCGCCAATCACGATCATGCCAATTCCCAGGGCGAGGGTTGCCCATCGCCTGCGTTTTGGAGGGTTTGTCGAGTTCAATTCCTCAGCCTGCGTCATCCCCGCCACCTCAGATTGATTTCGTCCGGCGCCGACGCTCGACCCGGAAATTCAGTATAGCATTCGCTTTAAGACCAAGTATCAGGCGCTCAGGTATCAGGATTTCAAATCCTTAATCTAATTAGATGAACTACCTGTTGTTGAAGACTTAAAAAAATCGGGAACGAAAAAAATCCCCGCACTTGGGGGGATTTTTCTCTGACTGGATATTTCTATGGAAACCGCTATCTCATGCGCGGATTGTGGGATGTCCCATCGTGGATCGGCTCGTCGCGATAGACGTCGCCGTTCCTGATCTTGATGTTGAAGTCACAATCCGGATTGCTGCACACCCAGGCTTTGTAATGTATAGGCGCTCCCTGGCTTCCGAAATCTGAGAGCGGCAACAGGTTGCCCTCGGTGCATTTTAGACAATTGGGCCAAGCGTTTACTTCCACAAATTCCTCCTCAGTAGCCACCGCCCTAGTGTTAAATAGCGGGCAAAGGATAACACTTTGGCAATCGATTTAACAACTGTCGCCCAGTCGCCAGCGCTACTCTGAGCACGCAGGGCCGCATGCTATCAATGTAACGGACTTCGCGGGACGGGGCAATAGACGCGATGTGTGCTTCGAGGGACTTCTATGATGCCCACATCCCACCGTTCGAGTAGGGGCATCTCCCCCAGCCTAACCTACCCAAAACCGATACCTGGACATACCTAACGGGACATTCCTGTCGACGCACTTATACGGTAGAAATGTTAGTGCGTCGTGAACAGTAACGACTCGCTGGCCGGTGGCCCGAGTGTGACGGCCATCACGATGCCAGAGATTACGCGACTGACACTATGCCGTTGAGAACGAGAGAGAGGATTCAGGAGGAGCCAAATGCTTGCCAAACGGTCCATCATCGAGTCAGCACGCACTGGCCGGGCTGTGAAGGTGGAACGGGCTTCGGTCTGACGTCGGCGTCGTAGAGGCGGGTTTCAACCCTGCCCCTACCGTTACACTGTCATGCCGAGTCACCAGGCGACAGAACCTGACAACCTCCGCCTACACCTTCTGGAACTTGGTCACCCGCGCGCCGTTGCCAATCTCTGTGACGTAGATGTTGCCATCGAGGTCAACGCAGATGCCGTGACCGCCGATGATGCTTCCTTCCTGAGGTTCATTGCTGCGCCAGCTTGAGAGCAGGTTGTGGTCCAGGTCGAAAATACTGATCCCGCCCTGAGGGCCAGACTCGATAACGTAAACGATGTCGTTCAGCATAACCATGCTGCCGGGCCGCACAACATCGTCCCATTGCTCTAGGAAATTGCCGTCAGCGTCGAAGATCTGAATCAGGTCGTTCTCGCGGTCGGCGATGAAAACCCGGCTTCTGCTGTCTACCCAGATGTTGTGCAGGAGCTTGAACGTCCCCTCTCCAGAGCCTTCCATGCCCCAGGAGTGCAAAAGTTCGCCGTCGGCGCTGAACTTGTGTACCCTGTGGCCGCCGTAACCGTCGGAGGCGAACAGCTCACCGTTGGGGGCCACTGCGATCCCTGATGGCATGTTGAACGGCATGCCTTGGAAGGAAGGCGACGGGGCCAGCTTTTCGCCCAGCGTGCGTAATTCCTTGCCTGCGGGTGAGTACTCGGTGGCGATGTGGTAGTCCCGATCCACCAGCCAAACGTTGTCATTAGGCGCGATGTAGATGCCGTGAGGGTTGGCCGAGAACGTTCCTTCGCCCCAAGAGGAGATGAAGTTGCCATCGGTGTCCCATATTGTCACGGGGTGCAGTCCCCGGCTGAAAATGTGAACCTCGTTCTTGGAATTGACCGCGCCGTCGGAGGCCAGCCCCATCTCCCAGTACTTGGGCATATTGGGCCACGACGGCACCCTCTCGAATTTGTAATCGCCTGATCCGACTTGTGCTGCCATACTTGATACCCTCCTGTGATGTGGCCCGCTTTTTGCCGACCTTTGTGACTCGCAAATATGAATTCGGCCTCATGATAATACAAAACCATACAAAAAGCCCTGGGTCGAATATCGATCCAGGGCTAATTTTTCAGACTATGCTGAAGAGAGACCTAGTCGTCGGCAGCTACCAACGCGCCGAGCCTATCTCGAATGATGGCTCGCATCTCTTTGACACGAGGAAGGGTGGGCATCTGGCCGTCTTCTTCCTTCTTGTCAAAAATCTTGTCCCCGTCCACATAAACCTGCATGATGCCGGCTACGCCTGGGGTGATTTTAATCGCGACATCCTTGCCGCCTTCAGCAAAAAACTCGGAGGCCATCCAGACCGCCGTACCGTGATACTGTCAAGGCACGCAGTAGATGATCTCAATCTCAAACTTTCCTTCACCAGCCATATTTACCTCCTGGCGTTATTGGCGTCAGATTCGTCCGTGGCTCATTTGCGCGGACATTCCGGCGCACCCTTTATGACCAAACGAGTTTATAACGGGCAGTGTAGGGTGTCAATATCGTTGCGCGAACAACTTCTCGCTGGCCCACGTTTCAGCGGGTATGACTTAGGTGGATTGGCAAAAACCTACCCTCTTTTGATCAATTCCTCCAGGCTAAATTCGTCACTCAGCACCCAGTTGAATTGGGCAGCTTCTCTCTCAGTCACCTTTTGGGCCTCCGATATCACGTAGTCGGCAAGCTCAGGAGGGAAGACAACCACGCCGTTCTCGTCGGCATGAACCACGTCTCCCGGATTTACCAGCACGCCGCCAACTTCCACAGGGACCTGCGTTTCGTCCAGCCCAAAGTTGCCGTGAGCAGGAACTGTGCCCACCGCGAACATCTGAAACCCCATTCCGTGGACGGTTTCGACGTCTCTGACTCCGCCATCAGTGACCAAACCAATGGAGCCGACTCTTTTCGCCACATTAGCCATTCCGTCACCGAAATGACAGCCGTGAAACGGTCGTGGCCCTATGTCCTTTGCGACGATGACGGCAGGCACAGGCATTTCATTTATGGCCTGCAAGCAGTCGTGCCACACCGACCTGCTTTTCACCTTGCCGGTTGTTGTCGTGTTCAAGGTGGCTGTTACTGCCTGCCCGACCATGACTCCGAGATCAGGAAACTGGCATCTGATGTTCCAACCCATGAAACCTTCGGTGTTGAGACGGCTTTCATGTGTTTCGACCGCATTCGCCACTGTGGGGGTGTCGATTTCTCTCAGAGAATCGAGCTGTCCTATTGTCAGATACTTCATGCTGGGTAACTCCATTGAATTTAGCATTGCCATTGGAAATTATTGTAATCGAAAGATGCGGCGGGCGTTGCCAGACCTGATTAGCTCACGGTCCGACTCGGCGATGGACAGGCTATCCACGCGGTCAGCGCAGCCTTGCATGTCTCCGATGTTGTGGGGGTAGTCGGAGCCGTAAAGCACTCGTTCCGGGCCAGCCAGATTTATGGCCAGTTGGAGGGCCTGGTCGTCGTAGGTCACGGTGTCGTAGTAGAGATTTTTAAGGTACTCAGTTGGCGGCCTGTCGATGTGTTCACGGGCGTCGGGGATGTTGCGGTAGCATTGGTCCAGTCGGGCGGCGATGTAGGGGATGGTCGCTCCGGCGTGGGAGACGATCATGGGCCAGTCCGGGTATCGTTCGAACACACCGGCAAACACCATTCGGGACACCGCCAGCGTCGTGTCAATCATGAAGCCTATCGAAGGGACCAGTCCATACTGATCCATGCCCATAGAATCGATTCCAGGAGGCACAGTTGGGTGGAGCAACACTGGCAGTTTGCGCTCGTTCAGCGCCGCCCAGAAAGGCTCGAACTCTGGCGAGTCCAGCGGCTTCTCGTTGACGTTGGCGAGGATTATCAACCC
>DCAW01000162.1 GCA_002313895.1 Dehalococcoidia bacterium UBA1123 | reverse complement strand
ACCACCTGTCCAGTTTCTGGGGTCAACCTCACTGACAGTCATGTTCTGAGGGTCGAAACGAGTGACGAGGGGGTCCCTTATGTCCTGGCCACTCTTGAAAGTGCTGATGACGAAGTTCGTTTCGTCTCCTCCAGCCAAATGTATGTCGCCGTCGTTGAGAGTCACAGTCACAGTTGTTGATTGTTCCAGTTGGACTGCAGCACCGGTCTGCTGGGAGTCGGTTAGTGTTAGGTCAACCGCCCTCACCACCTTTGAATACCCGGCAGCCAAACAAGGGACGGTTTCCAGGGTTACAGGCTCGTATTGCAGTGTCAATGGCTCGGCCACTGACCCGATGGGGATGTTAACGATCACAGAGTTGTCAGGAGAGACTAACAATGCTGGTGATTGTCGAGATATGTCTACCTCAGCGGTCTCCGTCGGGACTGATTGGGCCGGTGACTGAGGAGATTCGGAGAACTCAACCGGGTTGTCCCCGGAGGCTAGGTTAGTCGGGATAGCGAGATGTCGATTGATCCATTCGATTGGCGTGAGACATAAGATCACCGATGTTATTGGATCAGCTACTTGTGTTACCAAATGACAATGCCAACAGAATTTGGCGTCACGGTAGTTGATGAAGGACACCGAACGCTATCGTTCCATCTTTATTCCCTCAATGTTTTCATTCAATGCCTCCAAACGCTCAGAATCCAGCCCTAGTTCTGCGGCCTTGTCAACATCGTTCAGTGCATTCTCATCCATACCCATAGCGGTGTAGGCTAATGCCCTAACAACGTAGTTAATGGCATCTTTTGAGTCAAGCCGAATCGCCTCGCCGAAATCATTGACGGCCTGCTGATACTGACCCAGTTCAACGTAGGCTGCGCCCCGACTAAAATGAGCGTCCTCATACATCGGGTCAAGCTTGATGGCTTCGTCAAAGTCCATAATGGCCCGCTGAGGCTGATCTATCAAATGGTAGGCTATGCCTCGATTAACGTAGGCTAAGGCATACTGAGGGTCGAGTCTGATTGACTCGTCAAGCTCCTGAATAGCCCGTTGAGGCTGGCCTAGGTTTCTGTAGGCTTCGCCTCTGTTGTTGTATGCCTCGGCGTCCTGCGGGTCGATTTTGATGGCCTGATCATAGTCCCGTATGGCACGCTGGTATTGACCTAGGTTGCCGTAAGCATTGCCTCTGTTATGGTAGGCTAGTGCGTCCTGCGGATCGAGTCGGATGACTTTGTCGTAGTCTTTTATGGCTCGCTGGCGTTGACCGAGGTCGTTGAACGTACCACCCCTATTGTTGTAGGCCGCTATGTCCTGAGGGTCGATTCTAATCGCCTGGTTGTAGTCTTCAATGGCTCGCTGGAGCTTGCCAAGGGCGCGATAAGAATTACCCCTATCGTAGTATGCTTCGGCGAATTGGGAATCTTGGCGTATCGCTTCGTCAAAGTTTTCTATGGCGCGCTCGATTTGGCCCAGTCTGACATAAACCTTGCCCCTATTATCGTAGGACGCTGCATATCGCGGGTCGATGTTAATGGCCTGATCATAGTCCTGTATGGCACGTTGGTATTGACCTAGGTTGTCGTAAGCATTGCCTCTATCATGATAGGCTAATGCGTCCTGAGGATCGAGGCGGATGGCCGTGTCGTAGTCCTCTATGGCAAACTCGAACTGACCCAGATTGAAATAAACTTTGCCCCTATCGACGTAGGCTACCCTGAACTGAGGATCAAGGCGGGTCGCGGTATTGTAGTCCACTTTCGCAAGCTCGAACTGACCCAGATTGAAATAAACTTTGCCCCTATTCACATATGCTATTACGAATTGTGGGTTAATGTGAATGGCCTTATCGTAGTCCCGTTTCGCAAGATCGAACTGATTCATATGGTTGTAAGCGATACCCCTATTAACGTAGGCTTCAGCGTGAAGGGGGTTGGAGCGGATAACCGCGTCGTAGTCCACTTTCGCAAGATCGAACTGACCCAGAATACCGTAGGCAATTCCCCGGTTATAGTAGGCTTCAGCGTATTCGGCGTCGAGGCGGATGGCTTTGGTGAAATCCTCGATCGCCCGATCGGACTGGCCCATTTCATCGTAGGCAATACCCCTTTTAACGTAGGCAACTGCGTGCTGAGGATTGAGGCGGATAGCCTGGTCGTAGTTATCTATCTCTCGCTCATATTGACGTAGGTTACCGTAAGCGACACCCATCTTGAGGTAGGCATCGAAGTGACGGGCGTCAAGACGAACGGCTTCCGTGAATTCTGCTATCGCCTTCTCGAATTCTCCTTGGTCAGCATACTCATTTCCTTTCCGAAATGAGGAAGTCGCAGGCTCATCCTCTACACAGGCCATCAACATCGTCAATAACAGAAATAGAGCCAAATGAGGAATTGCCGTTTTCATTATCTGTGACTATTCACTTTGCCTATAAATCTCTGTATTTTGGGTAACAAATACCCACGGCTGGACAATAATTCGTGGATCAATGATGTCGAAGTCTCGACGACTATATGACCAAATGATGATGTTGTCAATCACCGACTGAATGACTAATTAGCGTACCGCTCGATCCTCCGAATCGACCTCGAGTGTAGGCATTCAGCGAATGTGGGACAGAAAGCTAATGGAGATTCGGCGCTGATTGTACAATCGTCTGCGCTGAAAAATCTGAGTCCGAACCTCCTTTCGTTTCTGCAGGATCTGTATTTGATCTATCGTCTGGAGATGGGCCGGATGTGCGAATTTACCCTCGATTGATCTAACGTATGACTCGGTAATGGCGAGCAAGTCACGTATCAGAGTTTACTCGGCGGGAAGGCAACCTGCGCCATACACGCGATAACATCGGACTCAGAAAGGATTTTCTCAAGGGAGGTCTTCACGAAACCAAGAGCATCCGGCATTTCGCTGGACAGGTAGGGATCGTACACCTGAATGTCGACCTCGAAAGGTCGCAAGAACTTGATCAGCAATCGCCCGATGTGACCGCAGCCAATGAGCCCGACGCGCTTTCCAGTAAGCTCTCCATGGATGTACCCAAAGTCGCTTTCAGGAGGCCGGCTCGTATCGCCTGCGATGATCCTTCTAAAATATCCTCCGGCATTACGGAGCGAGACCAGGATCATCGCTAATGCCCATTCAGCGACAGGGTAGGAGGAGCCGTTCGTCGTATCCACGGTTCGAATGCCGCGCTGCCACGCGGCTTCAACGTCGATGCGATATGCGAACCTATCTCCCTCCAATTCGCCGACCACCTTTAGATTCGGCGCCCGGTCCATCATATCGGCGCTGACGGTGGGGGATCCATGGCAGACCACGACGCCCTCCACGTCGCCGATCTTCCTCGTCAGTTGCCGGATCGCCGCCAGGTCCTCGTTCGGACCAAACGCATTACCTCCCTCCAGGCGCAGCCATTCCCAGGTAGCAAATGCCGAGAGGCGTTCGAGGTCCGACGGCGTGAAGTATTGATCGCGGGTGCGATTATTACAAACCAGCAGTACCTTTGGAATCGAAGCGGTCATGGTGTGTTCCTCGCATTCAACGCTTAATCAACATCTCTCAGGTTCATCGCTCACAGCAGCCGCCTGACAGCGCCACGGCCCTGATTGTCCAGCGCCTCAAGTCGGTAATTCTGCCGCAGCCAGGAGCAGCAATCACTATCGATGTCATCGTCGGCAAGCGCTTCTACCATCAGTTCATACGTGTACCGCCGTTGACGTTGAGGGACTGTCCAGTGATATTAAAGGCATCGTCCGACGCGAAGAACGCAACGGCATTTCCGATATCTTCAGGCGTTTGCTCGCGCTTAAGAGGACACCGCTCCAGAATAGCCTGATCGAATATTTGGCGGCCCGTAAGGCTCGCTTTCTTGGGGTCGTTGCGTCGGTCGCGTTCCGCAATTCGTTCCCACATCGGTGTCCAGATCGTGCCCGGACAGACGACATTTACGTTGATACTGTGGGGAGCGAGTTCCAATGCAAACGACTGGGTGAGATGAATAACTGCGGCCTTCGACGCACCGTAAGCGCCGCCTCCTGCTCCTCCCCCCCGTCCGGCGTGGGAGGCGATGTTGACGATCTTGCCTGCGCCCCTCTTCATCATGTGTTCAGCTACCACCTCCGATGCCAGCACCGTGCCCTTGACGTTGACGGTGAACGTCACGTCCCAGTCTTCTTCTCGTGACGTGACAGTGTCTTCGAAGCCAGTCGCGGCGATGACGCCGGCGACGTTGACCAGGACATCGATGCGACCGAACTCTGCGAGGATCGTTTCGACTGTTTCCTGAAGCCGATCCCTGCTGGTAACGTCCGCCCTATATGCCCTGGCCTTGTGACCGTACTGGGCGAGCTGGCGCGCGACCTCCTCAGCGCCGTGGAGATCTATGTCAGCCACAGCGACGTCCGCGCCGCGCTGGGCCAGTACCTTCGCTATACCTTCACCGAGACCGCCAGCTCCGCCTGTTACCATCGCGACCTTGCTGTCCATCTGCATAGCCCACCTCTTTCAGCCGCTTTCAACGCGTATCGCCGGAGCCAAGGGCTCTGCCATCGTGAGGCAGGTCGGCTATTAACGCGAGGTCATCCGACATCTCCAGTATCTAGGCAAGGGTGACCATAGAACCTACACCCTTGACGCTGAGGATTGTACGGACGCTCGAGAACGCGGTCAAACACACTGCTGTCCCCGCTAAGTTCGTGGAATCACAGGCAAGAGTATGTGCGAGGGGTGCAACCCATTATGGAACATACTCTGATGCGCAATCTGAATCTCCGAATCCTCTCCGAACCTTTTGCCAGTGTTTGGGTTGCGGTCAAATCTTGGAAAGTTAGAACTCGAAATGTCCACGCGGATTCTGTGTCCTGACAGGAACACGTTACTGGTCGGCCAAAGATCCACGATAAACTCGTACACGACTGCTGGCTCCAACAGCGACTGGGTTGACGTCGATTCTCGATACCTCCCGCGGATTATGCCGTCACACAAGTTCATCGCAAATCCATTTGGGTCCACATCTACCAGTTTGACGGTGAAATCGGTATCCTTGACGTCAGTGCTGGCGTATATCGTGGCAACCACCGGACCGGTCACTTCCAGGTCCTCTTTCAATGGTTCGGATGTGTACACAAGGACATCGTTTCTAAACTCAACTGGCCGTTGGTCAAAGGCGCCCCAGTCAACTATCTCAGGGTTACAGCAATTGCAACCCCCTCTGGTGGGGGTTGGGAATGCAGGATTATATACGTATTCGTCGTTGGGTTCGTCGGCTGGGAGGTCAGTCGACAATGTGCCGTCGCCTAGCAGGGAGTTGGCCTGGCCCTGGCTGTGGAGGTAGTATGGCGTGAACTGTGTTCTGGCTAAGGGCCATCCTTTTTCGTCGCGCCATTGATTAACACCCATCACGAATATTTGGAGGGGCGCATCCTCATCGGCGCCATTGTCAATCCCTTTCAACCAATGATCGAACCAACGCAGTTCTCGTTGCTCCAGATCCAAGACCGACGCTTTGCCAAAGTCAACATCACCAGCATGTGTGAGTGTGCTTGCGCTGTGGATCCACGGCCCAACGATAGCTCGTTGGTTGTTACGCGCTATACTTGATCCTCCGCGTTCGCGCATACCGACGAAATTATGGAAGGTGCCTGCAGTAAAAAAGTCGTACCATCCTCCAATTTGCAACACCGGCACCTCTATGTCCTCGTATCTCTCTTCATTGGCAAGGGCCTTCCAATACTCATCGTAGTCAGGATGGTTAATCCATTCATCCCAGTAGAAAATATCTTTCCCACCTTGCTTCGGGATGTCTTTCAACGGCAATGTTGAGAAAATCTTATCCCAGTTGTATATATCTATATCCTGAGCCGTGCGGCCTGCCATTCGGAAGCTCCAGGTAGCGCTCCAATTCAGTTGGAAAGCGCCGGACTGGTAGTGAGGCGCCTCATAAAGATTGTTTCCGATTACCCGGGGGACAATAGCCTTCAAATAACTGCTGCCCATAGCCGCCGCCTGCCACTGCACGTTGCCAACGTATGATCCTCCAACCATGCCCACGTTGCCGTCGCACCATTCTTGATGTCCTATCCATTCAACAGTATCGTGGCCGTCATTGAATTCATTGACCCAAGGATGGAACTCGCCCTCCGAATCATTCCGTCCTCTGGTGTCTTGGGCAACAAATATATACCCTTGTTGAGCGTAAAAAATGGCGCTATTGACCATTCGCTCGTTCATATTGTCGTAAGGAGTCCTGGAGAGAATGACCGGCAGCGCCTCGTGCCTGTTCCTCGGATAATATATATCTGCCGACAGGTTTACTCCGTCCCTCATCGTCGCTTTAACGTTGTAGCGAGTTTCGACGCCGTCTGGCAAGAAAACGTTTAAAGTCATTTCAACTCCCTTATATCGGTCCTTCCTGATCGAGCA
>DCAW01000144.1 GCA_002313895.1 Dehalococcoidia bacterium UBA1123 | reverse complement strand
TTCGACAAGACCTCGAGGCCGGGTTGACGATCAAGACCTGTGAGCGGTGCGGAAACGCGATTCGATGCGGACATCGTGATCAACGGTTTTGCTCGCGAGATGAGGGCATCGATTGCTTCAGGACTGAAAATCGCGAAGCGCAACATCGAAGGCGTAACATGCTGGGCACAAGTCACTGGAGTTTACATCTTTCCAGACTACCTCGGCGGCAAGAAATTCACCGATCTCGACTGGTAAGCCCGCGCCTCATCAGGCCTAAAATAAGGCGCCTTGGGGCGATCGAGGTTCCTCTGGATAATCTATTCCCAGGTGTTCGTATGCGCGGCGTGTAGCGACTCGGCCTCGTTTAGTCCGGTCGAGGAATCCTAGCTGGAGCAGATAAGGCTCGTAGACGTCCTCAATGGTGTCCGATTCTTCGCTGATGGATGCAGCCAACGTGTCGAGTCCCACCGGCCCACCGTCGAATTTTTCTATGATGGAGCTTAATACCCGGTGGTCCAACCCTTCGAGCCCCAGTTGGTCAACTTCAAGGCCTGTCAATGCTTCGTTCGCGACCTCGGCGTTAATGACATTATCGGCCATGACTTGCGCGTAGTCTCTCACCCGACGGAGTAGCCTGTTCGCCACCCTGGGAGTCCCCCGCGCTCTACGGGCTATCTCGATGATTCCATCTTCATCCGATTCGATTTCCAAGATTCTAGCGGAACGGGTGACGATGGTTCGCATTGCTTCTTCATCGTAAAATTCCAGGCGATAAACTGAGCCGAATCGGTCCCTCAACGGAGCGCTTACCATGCCGAATCTGGTGGTCGCGCCAATCAAAGTGAATGGCTTGATCGTCAGGTTCATGCTCCGGGCTTTGAGACCTTTGTCGATAACCCAGGACACAAAAAAATCTTCCATGGCCGAGTATAGAATCTCTTCAACCACTCGACTGAGCCTGTGAATCTCGTCGATAAACAACACAGCGTGTTCCGGCAATTGAGTCAGTATCGCCACCATGTCCCCTGGCCTTTCGATGGCGGGGCCTGAGGTGATCTTGATTTGAACGCCCATCTCGATTGCGATGATGTTCGCGAGCGTGGTTTTCCCCAGGCCTGGTGGGCCGTATACGAGGAGATGGTCCAGAGGGTCGCCCCGCTGTTGAGCGGCCCTGATGCCGATGTCCAGATTCTGCTTTACACGGTCCTGGCCGATATAGTCGACGAGCCTTCGAGGTCGCAGGCTGTTGTCTTGGGAGTAGTCGTCATCCTGGCGACTGCCGGATACAATGCGCTCTGACTGGGCCATGCCGAGTCCACCTCTCAGGACGATGTTCAACCCGATCCTGCACTGGTTTTGGAGCTCGCAGTCGCAGGTTTGTGTTCACTTTCTGGATATTAGAACGTGCGTTCATTTTAAGTTCAATATAACGAGGTGTCAAGGAACGGGGAGAGCCCGAATCGAGGTATAATCAGGCGTCATCAGTCGGCCGGAGGCTCCAATTGAATCGACAAAAACCGCCACATGAGTTCCCGCAGTTCAACGACGATGTGCGCGACGCCTGGGACACCAACGCAGACTTTTGGAACGAGCGAATGGGCGAAGGAAATTCGTTCCACAATTCGCTGGTCCGGCCTTCAATGGAGAAACTACTCGCCCTGAAATCAGGAGAAAAGCTGCTGGATATCGCCTGCGTGTTCGGTCACTTCGCCCGCCAAATGGCCGAACACGAGGTCCGAGTGACTGCCATCGACATCGCCCCTTGCCAGATCGAAAATGCCATAGCTGCCAGCACGGAATATGGAGAACAAATTGAGTTTCTGGTCGCTGACGCCACCGACAACGAATTGTTGACTCGGCTGGAATCAAAAAGATTCGACGCAATATCTTGCGGGATGGCGATCATGGACATAGCAGAGATCGAACCGCTGGCAGAGTCCGTTGCTCGATTATTGAAACCTGGTGGACGTTTTGTGTTCGCCGTGATGCACCTCGCTTTCAACTCACCCAACAGCCTATCCCGCTCTGTCGAGCGTGTCGAGATGGAAGATGGGAGGATCGTGGACACCCTCGCGGTTAAGATTTCTCACTACATCGATCCAACGCCGTACCAGGGCGTAGCGATCGTCGGTCAGCCAGTTCTCCAGCGCTACTTTCACCGACCAATGAGTGTGTTGTTGAACGTATTTTTTACGCGAGGATTTGTAGCCGACGGTATCGAGGAGCCAGTGTTTGGCTTGTCAACTCCTAGCCAGGCATTGGACTGGGACAATTTTCACGAAATTCCGCCGGCGCTAGCGGTGCGACTTCGTGTGTTGGATACTGGAAAATGACTGGCAGCGATACAGCCTGGTCCGGAGATGATTCACGGGTATATTCCCGCCTGGCCGACATTGCGGTGCCGTCGCGGCGCGAGCAGATGGCGATCTTGATAACTCAGATACGTTTCAAAACGACCGACGCGTTCAAGTTGGTCGATTTGGCTTGCGGCGAAAGCGGGTTGACCAAAGCGATTCAGACCCTCTATCCCAAGGCGAGGGCAACCGCGCTGGACGGTTCGCAGTCAATGCTGACTGTAGCCCCCATAAACCTCGCCGAATTTGAAGACAGAACAGAGACAGGCGTATTTGATATTACCGCCGAAGATTGGCTGCACCAGATTGACGGCGTCGGTCTCGTTGTGTTGTCCCTCGTCATCCATCATCTCGACTCAACAGGAAAACCCCGACTATATCGAAACGTATTCAATTGCATCGCCGAACGCGGCGCGCTGTTGCTCGTAGACATTGTGGCTGGACGTCGACCCTCGGTCTGGAGCCTCCACGCCAATTTGTTCGACCGTATTGCGTATGAGCAGTCGATGACCGCGACTGACTCAACCGAATTGTATGACATCGTGCGAAAAGAGTGGAATATCTTCATATATCCACAGGAAGGCGAAATGCCGGACATATTTTTCGACAATCTAAATTGATTGGAAGACAGGGTTTCAAGACGTTGATCTCTGTGGCTGAGGGCCAGACACGCAGTATTTGGCGGGCACAAATCCGGCTGGGCACGACCGTCTCAGGGTGCGCCCAGCGACGGGCCTTCGTTCGAGGATGCCCTGGAAGCCATTTCCGACGCCCTGGAAAATTGACACCTATCTACCTTGTTAACTAAACTCATTCCAATCTCTAAATGACCAACTACCGCCGTATTCAGGAGTGACCGACGTGCCTAGCAATAGTAAACAAGAATGGCAGAAAAACACCCTTGGACCACTTCAACAGCGATTCGGCGAGCGTCAATCTCAGTTCGAGACAAATTCTGGGTTCGAAGTTGACGGCCTTTATACCGCCGAAGACCAGAACGGCGCCGACGGCCTGGGCTACCCCGGAGAGTACCCGTTCACACGGGGCATTCAGCCCAATATGTACCGAGGGCGTCTCTGGACCATGCGCCAATACGCAGGACTGGCGTCTCCAGAGGAGTCAAACCGGCGCAACCGTTACCTTCTGGAACAAGGC
>DCAW01000076.1 GCA_002313895.1 Dehalococcoidia bacterium UBA1123 | reverse complement strand
TATTCGATGCGTCCACGGCGTGGAAAATAAACGCGCCAAGTTGCGGAGCATCGCCCAGGAACACGGGATCGACTTTTCGGAAATCGCTTTCGTCGGCAACGACGTTAACGATCTTGGCTGTCTCGAAATGGTTGGCTTGCCAATAGCAGTCAACGACGCCTATCCGGAGGTTCTGCGGCTCGCAAAGTACACCACCAAAACTCTCGGAGGCTATGGCGCTGTCCGAGAGGTTTGCGACCTGTTTGAGCACGTACGTGGGTGATCGAACCTCCTACATCGGGCCATTACTCAACAATTCGTGAATGGACTGTCTGACATGCAAAACGACTTATTTGATTTGAGTGACAGCGTAATCATCGTGACCGGCGGAATGGGACAACTGGGTCGCCAGTACACATTGGCGCTTGCCGATCGCGGAGCGAAAGTGGCCGTGTTCGACATGGACGTTAACGCAGATCGAGTCAAAGATCGTTTCGGCGACCGCTCATTAGACGAAGCTCTTATGTTTGTCGAGTCAGATGTGACCTCCAGAGCGTCGATTGAAGAGGCTGTCCATCAAGTTGAACGTGCTTGGGGTTCCCCTACGGGTCTGATAAATAACGCGGCGCTCGACTCCCCTCCAGGCGCCCCTGCCGCGGAAAACGGCCCCTTCGAGGACTACCCGGAAGCCTCTTTCGATAAAGTAATGGAGGTCAACACCAAAGGCGTTTTTCTTTGTTGCCAGGTCATTGGCGGCGCTATGGCCGTCGCCGGTCGAGGCTCAATCGTTAATGTCTGCTCGATATACGGCGTTCTTTCTCCAGACCAGCGAATATATGAGTACAGGCGACAGGGAGGCGACACATTTTACAAACCTGTCGCATATTCGATTTCCAAGTCCAGCCTGCTGAACCTTACTCGCTATCTCGCGACGTACTGGGCAGAAAACGGCGTCAGGGTCAACTCGGTCACGCTGGCAGGAGTATTCAACAATCAGGACGAAGAGTTCCTGACGAACTACAACCCGAAAGTTCCGCTGGGACGCATGGCTAACGAGGACGAATACAACGGCGCGATGATCTATCTGATGTCGAAAGCGTCCTCCTATATGACCGGATCGAACATGGTAATCGACGGCGGATTTACCGCTTGGTGATGAGATATGCCTAAAGACAACCCGACTATCGTGGCACTCATTCCTGCCCGCAGCGGCTCCAAACGAGTGCCCCACAAGAACATACGCCCTCTTGGCGGCCACCCTTTGATGGCATACTCAATCTCTGCCGCGGTCAACAGCGGAGTGTTTTCCGAAGTATTGGTATCGACGGACTCTGAGGAATACGCGGATATTGCTCGACACTACGGGGCCAGTGTTCCATTCTTGAGACCCAACAAGTACGCGGAATCTTTCTCTCCAGACATCGAGTTCGTCGAACACGCTCTGGATAACCTGAAGGATCAGAGTCGAGAGTACGATGCCTTCAGCATCCTCAGACCCACAAGTCCGCTTCGAAAGGCCGAAACTATCCAACGCGCCTGGAACGAATTTCTGGCGCAGGAAGGCGTCGATTCTCTGCGAGCCGTTGAGTTATGTCACGAACACCCGTGCAAGATGTGGGTAGTCCGCGGCGAGAGGATGATGCCTCTGATCCCCTTCGGTCCGGCAGAGCAACCCTGGCACAGCAGCCAATATCCGACCCTTCCAGAGGTGTACGTCCAGAACGCGAGCCTGGAGATCGCATGGTCCACAGTTGCAACTGCCGGTCATACGATTGCCGGCAATGTGCTGATGCCTTTCATCACCAGAGACGACGAGGGGCTTGACGTAAACAACGAATACGATTGGATGCTAGTAGAGAAAATGGTTGAAGTCGGGGAAGCCAGTTTGCCGCCGATTTCTCAAACGCCCTACCCTCTCGATAACTGAAATAGACACCCCCTATCGACTCCACGAATTCATACACAAACTAGAGGTGTCCTGTTGGCTGACTTGTCATACGTGCCCTTCGAAGAGTTCGAACGTGTCCGAAACCTGGATGTCGATCCAGTGACCCGCACATCGTTGTTCGCCGCCCTGTGTCGCGTCAACACGTTGTACATGATCAAATACGCTGGCTCTGGTCACATCGGCACCAGTTTCAGTTGCATTGACATCGTCTCTTGGCTTTTCCTCAATGAGATGAGGAATCCTGGCGCCGTCGATGACGAAGGCCCGCAAGACATCTACTTCTCATCCAAAGGTCACGACGCTCCGGGGCTGTACTCAATTCTTATCGGTCAGGGGCTTATGGATTTTTCCATGATTCATCGGTTGAGAAACCTGGGCGGTCTGCCAGGACATCCCGACGTACACGTGCCCTACATGCACGTGAACTCCGGTTCTCTGGGCATGGGAATATCGAAAGCCAAGGGAATGATCACCGCCAACCGACTGCAAGGTGTGGATCAGAACATATACGTTTTGACAGGTGACGGAGAGCTTCAAGAAGGCCAACTCTGGGAGTCCCTCGGATCGGCTGTCCGATCCGACATGGGCGAATTGACAGTTATCGTCGACCACAACAAAGTGCAGTCTGATCTCCTCGTGTCTGACACTTCAGACCTCGGCGATTTGGAAGCCAAATTCTCAGCGTTCGGATGGCGTGTCGCCAGATGCGATGGAAACGACCTGAACTCGTTGGCAGATGCACTTGCCGGCGTCAAGGACGCACCCGACCAGCCCAAGATAATCATCGCCGACACTTTGAAGGGCGCAGGTGTGTCCTTTATGGAACACACAGCCATGAAACCCGAGGACGAGCGCTACATGTTCCACAGCGGCGCACCGTCTGATGACGACTATGCTTCAGCATCAACTGAATTGCTTGAAAAAGCGAATGCACTGCTCACCGAAGTCGGAACCGGTGAACTGAACACCGCCCACGGCGAGTCACGGACCGCTCCCGCGCCTCAATCGCCTCAGCGTCTAGTTGACGCATACTCCAGTGCGCTTTTGGATCAGGCGGCGAAGAACCCGAAACTCGTTGCTCTGGACGCCGACTTGATGTTGGATTCGGGCCTGATCCCCTTCAAAAAGGAATTTCCGGATCGCTATTTCCAGTGTGGAATTGCCGAGCAAGACATGGTGTCTCAGGCAGGAGGAATGGCGCTGAACGGACTAATCCCAGTTGTACACTCCTTCGCTTGCTTCCTGTCCACTCGACCCAACGAGCAGATTTATACAAACGCCACCGAGGGTACCAAGATCATCTACATGTCGGGGCTGGCCGGGTTAATTCCTGGAGGCACCGGACATTCCCATCAGAGCGTGCGGGACATATCCGCAGTGGCTGCGGTTCCAGGTATGTTGCTGATACAGCCCTCCTCCGATGTAGAGGTTGAGATGGCAGTGGATTTTTGCGTGAACCAGCACGATCAAAGCTCGTACCTGCGCCTGACTCCTCTCCCCATCGAGACCCCTTATCAGCTGCCTGATGGATATCAACTGGAACTCGGCAAGGGCGTCGCACTCACCGACGGCGACGATGCCGTGATGTTTGCTTACGGCCCTGTGATGCTTTCTCAGGCAGTCCAGGCATCAATTAACCTAAAAAACCAGGAGATCGGATTGAAGGTGGTCAACCTGCCTTGGTTAAACACCGTAGACGCGGATTGGCTGGCCGAGACGGTCGGCTCTCACGACGCCGTATTCACTCTGGACGATCACTACCTGACTGGTGGTCAGGGCGATATGGTACTGAGTCAACTGTCTCAGTTGGCTCTGGAGTCTCATCCCAAAGCCAGAAAACTGGGAGTTGATCGCATACCGGAGTGCGGTTCAAACGATGATGTTCTGCACGCCCACGGACTTGACGCAGAAGGCATTGCCGCCACCGTAACATCTGCGCTTGGTAAATAATCGCCATCGAATCCCAGGAAACACCTTTTGGTTAAAAAGCCGATAGATGTTCTTTTGTTCATCGAACATGTCGCCCGCGAATTGGACATCGCCTGCGCCGTAAAGTACCTGGCAAAACAGCGGCACGGTCTGAGTGTTGAGATCGCGTCGATTATTTATGACGTCAAGCGGACAC
>DCAW01000122.1 GCA_002313895.1 Dehalococcoidia bacterium UBA1123 | reverse complement strand
TTGTCAAGTCGGGCTAGGGATTTTATTGGCGGATTGCCATATAATCCGGTTAGCGGCAGGTAGACCGCCTGCGCCGGCTTTTGGTCCGATATTCAACCAACGGCAAAAGGACATAATACGTGTCAACGCGCAATGAGGAACCCATACGCAAATCGCGGATTCGCAAATACAAGGCTCCAGAAGTCATGGAGATTCTTGCGCTTGTTCACGGGCCTGCCGAATGGGAGCCTCGGTACAATGCCGCAGAAGAGCTGGTCTATACGATACTTTCCCAGCACACCTCTGATCTAAACTCGGAGCGAGCATACCAAACCCTGATGGATACGTTCGGCACGCTGAACGCGGTGGCCGAGGCCTCGCCAGAGGCAATCGAAGACGCCATACGACACGGCGGCCTGGCGAAACAGAAGTCTGTGCGTATCAAGACCGTGCTCAATCTGGTCCATGAGGAGGTAGGCTCCTTCGACCTGTCGTTTCTCGGAGAGATGCCGCTGGATGAGGCCAAGACGTGGTTGAAGAAATTCCCCGGCATCGGCCCCAAGACCGCCGCGATTATCCTTTGCTTCGCTCTGGGAATGCCCGCGATGCCTGTGGACACTCACATATATCGAGTGTCGCAAAGGTTGAGGCTGATCGGCCCAAAGGTTAATGCAGACAAGGCCCACGACCTGCTGGAGCCGATGGTGCCGCCGAAGGATGTGTTTGCCTTCCACGTATACCTGATTCGCCACGGGCGGCAGATTTGCAAGGCCCAGAGGCCGAAATGCGGCGAGTGCGTGCTGGCAGAACGCTGTCCATCCCAGGGCAAATTTGACAAGCCAAAGAGAAAAACGTCGACTCGAAAATTGAAGTCGCGAATGCCGAAAAATTAGACGTTAGGAGGAAAAATATGGTGAACCCAACTGACCCGAACGAAGTGAGGCTGACTGGCGAGAACTCGTTCATCCGGCTACAGGAAAGTGAAGACGGCCCCCAACTCACCCGAACCAGCCACTGGCGGGTTCTGTGGTCTCCGGCCGGGCAGGGGCATGTGCTGTTCATTACATCCGAACTTACCAGTGACGCGGTCAAAATCTATGCGGACAACATAGCGCTGGCGCGCTGGCTCCAGGAAGAGATCGAGAGCATGCTCTTCCCAGAGTTCGCGGACCAGAGCATCCCTGTGATTTCTGCAATCTTCGAACGGGACGGCGACGGCCAAAACTACTGGACCGAAACCGTCGATTCAGCAGAGGAGTCAATCGAACTGACATGGCACGATTTTGCCGAACCTTTCGTTCTGCGTGCAGAGCCCGGGTCGGTTCCTGGCCGCGCCCACGGCGTTTATAGCTGTTTCGTTCCGGCCCGTCAGGCTCAGTTGACGGTGAATGGACAGGTGGCAAGCGGCAGGCCGTTTCCTGAACAGCGCGGCGACAAAGAGAGCAGCACGGCCGTCCTCGCGTGGTCAGAGACCTGGGTGCTGGCCCGATAATCGCTACTCTGGGATGGCGGCGACGGCGCTGATCTCGACCAGGAAGTCTTCGCTGGCAAGTCCGCTGATTATCAACAGCGTGTTGGCCGGGTAGTCCTGGTTGGGAAACAGGTTGGGGTAGACGTCGCTGCGTCCCTGTCTGTAACCCTCTGAGGCTTCCCGCCCGACGACGTAGGTTGTGAACTCCAAAACGTCGGACATGGATGCGCCCTGACTAGCGAGAATGTTACCAAGATTTTCAAATATCTGACGGGTCTGGGCGGCGGCATCGCCGACACCGACGACGTTGCCGTCCATGTCGACAGAGACCTGACCGGCAATGAACAGCAGGTCACTGGCCGACGTTCGGATAGCCTGAGAATACGCCCCGATAGGCTGAGGGGCGGATTTGGTGTTGACAACCTGGCGATGGGAGCCTGCCATTTGCGAATCTCCTTTGAACACTCAATGCGACTGAACAGTTACGGCGCTCACGAGGATAACACATGACCAATGACGAACGTCCTCTGGTTGGATTGAACGAAATCTATGCGGCCCAGGATGTGATCCGGCCTCATCTGCACCGCACGCCGCTGGCAGGATCCTCGTACCTGGGAAAACGAATCGGCGCGACATTGTTTTTCAAGTTGGAGATGTTCCAGAAAACGGGTTCGTTCAAACCTCGTGGAGCGCTGAACAACATGCACAACCTCTCCGAGGAGAAAAAGCGATTGGGCGTGATCTCTCTATCGTCAGGGAACCACGCTCAGGCTTTGGCGTACGCCGCCGCAATGTCCGGCATTCAGGCCACGATCGTTATGCCCGCCAATGCTGTCACAAGCAAGGTCGAAGCCACCAGGGGATATGGCGGCGAGGTTATCCTGACGACCGAAGACCTCATGAAAACCACACTGGACATTCAACGACAGCGGAACCTGACGCTAGTGCATCCCTTTGATAACCTGAACACAATTGCCGGCACAGGGACACTTGGACTAGAGTTGATTGACGACGCGCCGTATGCGGACGTGGTGATCGTCGGAATCGGCGGTGGCGGCCTGATATCAGGCGTCGCGGCGGCCATCAAACAGAAAAATGCGAATGTCAGAGTGATCGGTGTCGAGCCTGAGGGCGCGCCCGGAATGACTCGATCTCTGGCTTCTGGAGTCCCGGAACATCTGGATAATCTGGACACAATCGCCGACGGCTTGGCTGCTCCATTTGTGGGCCAGCACAACCTCGACCACGTTCAGGCATTTGTGGACGATGTAGTTCTGGTGACCGACGCTCAGATCGCTGAAGCGATGGGTCTGATTCTGGAGCGGGGCAAGGTGCTGGCAGAAGCGGCGGCGGCGTCGACCTATGCAGCGTTGTTGTCAGGCAAGGTTTCGTTGTCCGGCGGCGAAACCGTGATATGCGTTCTCAGTGGCGGGAACGTCGACACAGCCCGCCTCGTCGAGATTCTGGGCTGATCAATCCCGCTACCCCTTGTAGATGATCATTCCGCCGGACAGGTCTCGGTTCAGCCTTCTGTTCAGGTGCAGCCCTTCCAAGATAAGCTCGATGGCCGAGGCGATTGCCGCCGGGTTGTCCGACGTTTCGATGCGCTGCACCATCTCTTTGAGGTTCGCCATTTCAGGAAGCTTCGCGGCGTAGGTTTCGGAGAGGACTTCGGTGCCCGTTTCCACGATTACGCCTTCCTCGAATCGGGTGAGGACAGCGTCGAACTCTTTGGCGCTAAAGTAACGCCCAAAAGTGTTGATGACCGCTTTCTTGATTAACTCGTCGATAACCTTGCCTTCGCGGCCTTCCTCAACGCTCTCCATCTCCACCTTGCCCGTGGTGGAAGCCATAATGGCTGGCAGATCGCTGATACGAGGAGCGGAGTTCTCTTTTAGCCTCAAACTTCGTTTGAAAGCGTTGCCGACCATTGTCTCGTAGTTTGCGATGGACACGCGCAAACTGACGCCGGACCGTTGGTTGATCTCTGGACTGCGGCGGGCCAAGGAGGTGATCTCGGCGATCAGTTCCTTCATGTAGTGGGGCACGCTCACAGCCTCTTCGACATCGTCGAACCGTGTGTGTTCTTGCTCGACGATTTTTATCTCTTCGTCCAGTGTCTGAGGATAATGGGTCCGAATTTGAGCGCCGTACCTGTCCTTCAGCGGCGTTATGATACGGCCTCGATTGGTGTAGTCCTCTGGGTTTGCCGAACAGACGAGGAACACGTCCAAAGGCAGCAAGATCTTGTAACCTTTGATCTGGACGTCCCTCTCCTCCATGAGGCTGAACAGGCTGACCTGGATGCGCTCCGAGAGGTCGGGAAGCTCGTTTATGCAGAATATGCCCCGATTCGTGCGGGGTATCAGGCCATAGTGGATGGTGAATTCATCGGAGAGATAACGACCCTCGGCGACCTTGATGGGGTCAATCTCGCCGATCAGGTCGGCGACGGTGACATCAGGCGTGGCTAGCTTTTCTGCGTAACGCTCCTCGTGCCCGATCCATCGAATCTCTACGTTGTCGCCATTTTCTGCGATCCTCACTTTGCAAGGTGTGCAGATTGGGTTGTATGGGTTGTCATTTAGCTCGCAGCCGGCGATGATCGGCACCTCATCATCCATCAGCGAAACCATGCCTCGTATCAGTCGAGACTTTGCCTGTCCCCGCTCTCCCAACAGGATGATGTCCTGTCCAGCGAGGATGGCGTTTTCCAACTGTGGAATTACCGAATCGTCGAAACCAACAATGCCAGGAAACAGTTCCTCCTCGGCTTTGATCTTTGCAATCAGATTGCGACGCAACTCCTGCCGGACGGGCAGGACTTCGTACCCGCTCTCGCGCAGTTCTCCGATGGTCTTCGGTTTCGGGTTTGATGTCATTCTTAAGCCACTCCTGGTTTCCCCTCCACGAGGATTTTGGGTTGTTGGGAATCCTCGAACGCGCCGTTTGGTTCGAGGAGTGTGGTGGGCTTCGAGCGAGGGGAGGTCGTTAAAATCAGTTTTGCATACCACGTTCTGAGTTGCAAC
>DCAW01000082.1:46678-47310 GCA_002313895.1 Dehalococcoidia bacterium UBA1123 | reverse complement strand
TCCTGCCTTTGTTCTTTGTTATGCCCTATCAGCCGATCCGCGATAGATGAGCCGAGGAGCGGGCGTCAATAAGTGTCAGAAATATAAGCTTAGTGTCAGCTTGAGATTAGGCAGTCCGGCGTGTATGGCGCTTAAATTGAATCGTCGAATTGAAATTCAAAGAGGGCCCTCATGAAGAAGCTATTCGCCACCAAGGTCGGAACCATCGCCATCGAGGCCGTGGCAATCTCGCTGTCAATCGGCGCCACGATTACGCCAAGCGCCGCTCAGAGCGCCGAAGCCTCGGTTCCCAAAGTGTCCGATATGGCCTGATGCCCCAACGTCGAAATCACCGAGAAGAAAGTCTACCAGGAACTGATGATGTCCAAGGACGTCGACAAGGCCAGGCCAAACCTGGTCCTGGAATCATGCGATACCGTTATCAAAGTAAGCTCATAAACCGGATTTTTCTCATAGATTCCAGCGTCGACAAAACCATTCTATCCTGCATCAGTGCTGACTTTGTGAACGCATGATTGCGTCGTCGCGATATGTCGAACGCCGCTTCACTGCCTCCCCTTCGGTCGACCGCACCCCGCCGTCGGATTAGCATTGTCACCACACGATATGATCTCTGCCCCGAAGCATGCGCT
>DCAW01000082.1:34604-46320 GCA_002313895.1 Dehalococcoidia bacterium UBA1123 | reverse complement strand
TTGCGAGCCCTTCTGGTATACAATCGCTATCATCATTCTGTGGACGTATTGCCGCATTTACACACGTGCTTAGGCGGTATCTCGTAGCGATCGTTCGCTTGCTTCCAATCCGTCTGACAAGACAATGTCGGCGGATGTTTTTTGAAGGAGTCGTCTTGAAATACAACAGGCTGGGAACATCAGATATCGAAGTCTCTGAGTTTACGTTGGGGTGCTGGCCTTTTGCGGGCGGCAACGTGTGGGGCGACCAGGACGACGCCGACTCCATAGCGGCAGTGCACGCTTCGCTGGACGCAGGAATCAACTTCTTCGACACCGCCGAGGGTTATGGCGCTGGCAAATCGGAGGAAGTGCTCGGCAAAGCGTTAAAAGGCAGGCGCGACCAGGCGGTAATCGTCACCAAGGTGGGCGACAGTCACCTGTCGCCCGACGACGTGCGAAACTCTTGCGAACGCAGCCTTTCGAGGATGGGCACCGACTACATCGACCTGTACCTGATCCATTGGCCCAACCACGAAATCCCCATCGCCGATACGATGGGAGCTTTGCAGGGTCTGGTCGACGAAGGCAAAGTTCGGGCGCTGGGCGTCTGCAACTTTGGGGTCCAAGACCTGTCAGACTTGCTGGAAGTCGGCCACATCGAGGTCAACCAGCTCCCCTACAGCTTGCTTTGGCGACCCATCGAATACGAGATTTTCCCGAAGTGCAGGCAGAACAACATTGGCCTGATGACCTACAGCCCTCTTATGCAGGGACTCCTGACCGGCAGATATGCCAATGCTGACGAGGTGCCTGACGGGATAGCGCGCTCAAGGCACTTCGCGTCCACGAGACCTCAAGCCATGCATGGCCAGCAAGGCATGGAGGAGGAGCTATTTGAAGTGATCGCCCGCTATGGAGAGGTATGCCAGCGAATCGGTCAGTCTATGGCCCATGTCGCACTGGCATGGGTGAGGGCGCACGAAGGTGTAAGCTCGGTGTTGGTCGGCGCACGCAACGCCGACGAGGTTGCCCTGAACCTGCCCGCCTTCGACTTGACTCTGCCTGACGAGATCATCAAAGAGCTGGATGAGTTGACCGAAGGCATCAAGGGCAACCTTGGCAGCAGCCCCGACATGTGGCGCGGCGAGAACCGAATGCGGTAATTTTCTTAATGATAACAGTGGGATTATTTCACAGGTCTACGGCCGAGGGTAGAGTGATGGCGCGAATCAAGATTGACGATACACTGAACGCATTTTGTAAAGACACCGAGCGTATCTTGAAGGGGCATCAGATGGGCCTTTGACTGGGCTAACTTTCGCCGCCAAAGACATACTCGATGTCGCGGGATATGTCACAGGGGCCGACAATCCCAACTGGAAAGCTACCCACGAGCCTGCCACCCGCACTGCGTGGGCGGTAAACACGCTTGTCGAGGCCGGGGCGACGATGGTCGGCAAAACTATCACCGACGAGTTGACTCGCGGAATATTCGGCGAGAACGCGCATTACGGAACACCCGTCAATTCGCGAGCGCCCGACAGGGTGCCCGGCGGGTCTGTAGGACGTCAGCGATAATGGGGCAGTATCGAACCTTAAATTAATGGAGACTAATTATAGGTCTGCTCGCCCCCGCACATACTCGCCGCTGGGCCTTGTAAACGCCGCTGGCGTTCTTTTCACATGAGAAGTGGATTACGTTTGCCGCTCCGCTATAAATTCATTAAGGCGATGTAGGAGTCTCTTATCAGTTGCGCGCACTGCGAAGCGCAAGGTTTCTGGTTGATCCATCGTATGAATATCTGCCAGCGCCAGAAGTCGGTGTCCATTTCCATCAACATATTTTTGTGCCAGATACTCATTGCTAACATTGCCCTCGCCAAACGCGTCAACTCCGTGGCTGAGAAGCTGGTTGACAATTTCATCTTGGGATGGGACAACCGGAATTATAATGGAACCGAGGGGCTGGTAACGTTCTTCGGCATCGATATGGGCTGTTGATGTCGGAGTCACAACGATTTTTTTGCCGGTGAAATCGGCTGGGCCTTTAAGCACATCTGCATCTGATCGGCGGATCAAAAGCGAGCGTTTTACCAGCATGTACGACTGGCTCCAGACACCTGTGTTGCCGAGTTCGCGGCCCACACGCTTCATCATCCCGGCCGCAGCTACATCACACTCACCATTGCCGGGCGTAAGCCATAGCCCCGCGAATTCCTTTTTGATAATAGTGACACCCAGCCCCATTTCTCTTGCAAAACGTTCGAGGAGAAAGATATCTGAACCGACAACCTTTCCGTGCTCTTCATATGCGAAGGGGGCGAATTCCGTGTAGGTACAGATTGTGAGTACGTTGGGCACGATTGTTTCGAATCGGGCTTTATTTGCAGGCAATTATTTTCACTCCCTCCAGCTAGATCTTGATTTAACATTTTCTCCCGGTTGATAAACGGACGGGCTAAAATTAGCTCGCCAATTGGATCTGGGTGGATTAAAACTGCGGAGACGCGGAGTGATATTTTGAGCTTGAGATTAATCTCCCTATCCCAAGTTGTACCTCGCTCCCAGATTGGCCTCATAGCATCCTCTCTATCTGTGTCGATAGAGAGGATGCTATCTCAGGGTTCCCATATAGCAACCAATCGTGTATGGATATTCTATGGTGGCATGGTAATGATATCCCAATGTCCCATGCTGATGGCCGTGACATTGATCCAGATCATCATTGGACATTTCAACTCCACCTACGCCCTTGTAACCATATATCGGGAAGCCATCATTTATGTAACCGACTATGCCAGAGTGGCCGTCTCCCAAGATTTCGTTGTCTAATCGTTCCGGGATGAAATGGTAATGGTACTCACTCCGGGCTGGATGCCCGCCAAACATATCTACAATTTCCCTTGCCAAGGCATCTTCACCCCGTCCATCGGCTGCGTTATAAATGACCACCCCATTTTTGGTTACTCCAATTTCCCCTAACGAAGCGCATGTCGGCGATGAAGCCTCAGAAGGTTTGTCAGAATACGTAAATGAAAAACTAGTTGAAGCGGGTATCCCAGGATTCCTATCTATCTCAGTCAACTGAGGATAGTTGGTCATAGGCCAATCTCCAATTTTCCCGTCCACAGGCAAATTGTTGATTTCAATTTTACGTCGATTGTCAACGACCGTTTCTTTGTACGTTCCGGTACCTGGGCTAAATATTCCTTGCGGCAACCATAATTTCCGGAAGAAATTCCACGTCTTATCTGCAAAATTAATCCAGGTGATCTTACTGTCTGTGGAACCAGGCGCATTGGGGTTCGGCCCATCGCAGGAATAGAGAAAGCCTTTAGCAGGCATGGAGGTAGTCAGATAATCATCTCCCACTCGCAACTTACTACAGTCTGGTCCCTGTTCATCACTGCAAAGAACAGAAGTGAGTGTGAAATCGGCATTGATACGTATATCAATCGCCGGCACAGATGTGGCAGGCACAGGCGCGGCAGGTGTATTTGGTGTCGAAGTATTGGTTGGAGGTCTGGCAGGAATTGCCGTGTTAGTAGGCATGATGCCGGGTTGAGCCTCAGTAGTCACTAAAACCTGTTGTTTCTGTGGTTCAACGACAGTAACTTCCTGATTTCCACTACTACAAGCCAATATAGCCAGGATGAATGCCGAAAGTAAAACATTGACGATTTTGGTGCAGATCCCCACGACGCCTCCATTCCCGTTCTTGATGTCCTCTGGTTCAGTTTCTAGCTGTGCGCTCAGGGCATTTTTATCCGGTATTTCCCAAATGGAATCCGGTGCTTCGACAATCACGCAACCCGGAGATAGCACCGACTACATGAGCGCCTTCTTACGATGTCAAACACCATTTGACGAACGCCACGTAACTGCCCATTCATCATCCTGAGGCCGGAGCAGGTTCCAGCATGTTCCATATCGCCTCTTCCACTTTGATACCCAACGCTGGCCTTGTCGGTGGAGGCCGTATGACCAGGCCCGGAGAGATAACCCTCAGCCATCGCGGAGTCCTGCTCCTGGACGAGCTTCCAGAATTCGGCCACACCAACCTTGAAGCCCTGAGACAACCCATTTAGGACAAGGTTGTCACTATATCTCGCGCCCGGGGAACGGTGTCATACTCGGCGAACTTCATGCTCGTGGGTGCCCATGAATCCATGCCCGTGCGGATATTTCGGCGATCCATTGTAGGAGTGCTCATGCTCTCCGACTCAGGTGAGTCGGTGCAGTAAGCGCATCAGCGGCCCTTTGTTGGACCGCATCGACATATTTGTCGAAGAGGTACCCAGAGTGGGTTACGAAAAGTTGTCTGCGCCTTCCACGGCGAGTCTTCAGCCGACATCCGGCGTCGTGCGCAGGCCGCCAGAGACATCCAGCAGCACAGGTTCAGCGACACCGCCATACTCAACAACGCCGAGATGGGCCCCAACGAAGTCTATCAGCTCTGCGAAGCAGAGGGCTCGGCCTAGTCGCTAATCCAGACCGCCATGCAGCAGATGCAACTATCGGCCCGAGCCTACCATCGAATCCTCAAAGTGTCGCACACCATCGCCGACCTCGGCGGTTCCGACACCATCGGCGTCGCGCACATAGCCGGAGCCCTCCAGTATCTGCCTACCCAGTGGGTATGGCATGGCTTCTAATGATGACGAAATTAGGTCCACAAGACTCGCGCGAAATCGTATGCGTTGGAGAAATTTGGAAGAGTGTGACGTCCGAAACTGTATGATGGAATCTGACTACCTAGACCCAGGCCCGACTAATAAGACCAACTCATGGAAGTAATTAGGCAGCATTTTTTTGAGAGTAACGTGGGTCCAAGAAGGAAATACAATGGTAATCATATCCGCTGTCACCAGGTCAAAAGCGCCAAATGGGTGAAAAGCTTGAAAATCGAATACGATCAGGAAGCGGATGCGCTGTACATACAGTTCAAGAATATTCTCCCATAGAGCAATAGGGACATTGAGTCGGGCATAACTATCGACTTGGACGGTGACGGCCATCTAGTCGGCTTTGAGGTGCTTGACGCAGCTAGGCGTTTCAGGACCGAGTCGGTTTCCAAAGTGAGTATCGAAACCCCCTCGCTTGCCAAATCTCAGCCGTGAATCTATTGTCATAACTCATAAGCACGGGCGCAAAAAAACTGTCATGAATATCTGTCATTCCTGAGCCAGAGAGCTGGACCGTAACGCCGTCGAGTTCTTCGTGACCCACGCCTATATCCGAATCCATCCGCTAGCCTGCCCTTGCAATCTCTGATACGCTACCACGCACGTCCTCTGGCTCTTCAAAACCGCAATCCTGGATCGAACGCTCAACGATATATGGCTGAATCTACAACTGACGCTTCTGACGCAGACCTTCCTGGTCGAGAAAGTCGCGATCAAAATTCCCATATCTCTACCTCCTCGCCGCCTTCAACAAACGGCGCAGGGAAAACCCCTCCAACTTCCGCCGGCCCCACGCCGCCCGCCCATCCTGTCGAGACCGGGTGGCGCCGCACGTTCAGCTCTCTCAAGTACCGCGAGTTCCGATACCTGTGGCTCGGGATGGTGTTCCTTATGACCGCCATGCAAATGCAGATGATCGTTCGCGGTTACCTGACCTACGAACTCACAAACTCGCCATTGCTTCTGGGGATGGTCAGTGCCGGATTCGCGATCCCCATGTTGACCCTGGCTCTGTTTGGAGGCGCTGTTGCGGACAGAATGGAGCGCAAGCGAGTCATCCAGATCGGCCAAGGGGCGTCGGCAATCCTGGCTCTGGCAATAGGGATTTCGACCTTCACAGACAACGTGCACTGGACTCATCTGTTTGGGGTGTCCATCGCGCAGGGCGCTGTGTTCTCTTTTCTCATGCCCTCCCGTCAAGCGCTCATACCTCAGCTTGTCGGCAAGGATAACCTGACCAACGCCATGTCTCTGGACGCCGCCGCCATGAGCGCCACGACACTGATCGCTCCCACAATCGGCGGCGGGCTGTACAACATCATCCAACCGGAGGGCGTTTACTTTCTGATCGCGGTTTGTTGCATTCTGGCAGTAGTGTTCACCAGCTTCGTCAAGACCCCATCAGGCAGCAAAGCCCGATCCAGCGCCCCTGTGCTGAATGACATCAAAAGCGGGCTGGCCTATGTCATCCACAGCCGTATGGTGCTGGTCCTGCTGGTCATGGGACTGGCGACTTCGCTGCTGGCCATGCCATTCAGGTTCCTGATGCCCGTGTTCGTGGTGGACGTGTACGACAAAGGCCCCGAGGCTATGGGACTCCTGGTCACCATCATGGGACTGGGTTCCTTGGTCGGCGCCCTGTTCATCGCAACCCTCGGAAAGTGGCGCAGAGGAGCGTTGCTGCTGGGCGGAAGCCTGCTGTCAGGAGTCGCGCTGATGATGATAGCGCTTTTCCCCTACTATTTGGCGGCGGCGGCGATCATGATACTTCTGGGGTTGGGCGACGCAGGACGGCGCGCTCTGAACCAGGCGATGATTATGGAGGAGGTTGAGGACGAGTACCGAGGTCGGGTCATGAGCGTGTTCATGATGAACTTCGGACTCATGCCGCTGGGCGTCCTGCCCGCAGGTATCCTCGCCGAGAGGATGGGCGGCCAGTTCGCGATCGGCGTTCTGGCAGCGCTTCTAATACTGTTCACGATGGCAGTTTGGGCGACCCAGAAGCAACTGCGAAATCATATGTGACCCAGGAGGGTCTCGACTAGATGGTTCCCCTATATCTACTTGGCGCGACTCCATTTGCCCATTAAGGGACCCACTGTAGGGCAAGCTGGCGGGTTTATGTAATGTCCCGTACAAGACGAGTCACCGTGTCACTTTGAGGAGGGTGAGAAGAAAGCGATTGTCTACCACAAGTGCGGCCCCTCTAACATCCTTAAACCGCAAGAAATCGAAAAGCCAACCATCAAGGTTGACGAAGCGTTGGTCAAAGTTCATGCGGCTTCAGTTAACCCACTCGACTGGAATTTGAGTCGGAACGCTTGTGGGCTGAGACTCTGGCGTGACCTGAATCGTAGTTTATGGTTTGTCGGCAGTTCCACACGCAACCACGAGCGCGAAGCCAATGGCGGCCAGCGATGTGAATCCAAACGACGATTGTATTCTGGGTGACTGACGCATTCGGTTCGCCTTCTGTGTCTCCACGACCGTTGGCGTGAGCGCAAGTCCGGGAAAAATTGGAGTGTCCGGGCTACACAACGCAACCATCAACATTAAGTTTATTTTACAGGCAAGAAAAACCCTCGGGCGCACTAATCAGTTGAATATCTACGTCAGACAGCCCTATTTGATTGCTAGCCGTGCCGCTGTCCGCTCTGCTACGCTGTCCCCACGACCTCCTGAATAGCCAGGATTCCCAAACCTGTATTGGACGCTCAACAACCGATGGCAGACACCACGAGCGGCGCGACCGACTCCGACCTCCCCGACGAGGAAGGCCGTGGTGGCATCCGAGCAAGTTCGTCTCCCGAATCCACCAACGGCGCCTCTGGGCGCCCTGCTATCGAATCTGGACCCACAACCTCCCCTCGAGCTTCCGCAACCGGATGGCGGCGAACGTTCAGCTCCCTGAAATACCGTGAATTTCGATTCTTGTGGCTCGGTATGTTGCTCCTGATGACTGCCATGCAGATGCAGATGGTGGTTCGTAGTTACCTGACCTACGAAATCACATCCTCGCCCTTCCTACTGGGGCTGGTCAATGCCGGATTCGCCATTCCCATGCTCTCGCTGGCCCTGTTTGGGGGGGCCATCGCAGACAGGATGGAGCGCAAGCTGATAATCCAGATCGGACAGTTGGCCGCAGTAGTCCTCTCACTGATTATTGGAATCTCGATCGCCACTGACACCGTCACGTGGATGCACCTGCTAGGCGTGTCAATGGCCCAGGGAGCGTTATTCTCCTTCCTGGTGCCTGCTCGTCAGGCGCTGATTCCCCAACTCGTTGGAAAAGACAATCTCACAAACGCCATGTCCCTGGACGCCGCCGCCATGAGCGCCACGATGTTGGTGGCGCCCGCGATCGGCGGCGGGCTGTACAACGTCATCGGTCCCGACGGAGTCTACTATCTGATCACCGGGTGTGGTGTTCTGGCGATACTGTTCACCAGCGCAGTCAAAACGCCCGCCAGGGACAAGTCACGTGCCAGAACGGCCATGTTGGGCGACATCAAAAGCGGCTTAATGTACGTCGTGCGCTCCCGTATGGTGCTGGTCCTGATAATTCTGGGGCTGCTGACGACGCTGTTGGCGCAGCCTTTCCGATTCATAATGCCGGTGTTCGTGGTGGACGTTTACGGAAAAGGCCCAGAGTCGATGGGCCTGCTTGTCACCATCACCGGCGTGGGCGCTTTGATAGGCTCATTGTGGATCGCCTCGATTGGAAAGTGGCATAGAGGGTTGCTGCTATTGGGAAGCGGCCTTGTGTCAGGCGTCGCGCTGTTGCTGGTTGCGTCGATTCCCGTCTACCTCGCGGCGGCCGGCATCATGATCCTGCTTGGGCTGGGGGACGCGGGGAGGCAGACTCTGAATCAGGTAATGATCATGGAAGAAGTCGACGACGAGTACAGAGGCCGGGTCATGAGCATCTTCATGATGATCTGGGGTATGATGCCTCTGGGCGTCCTGCCAGCCGGACTCCTCGCCGAGGCGGTGAGTGGTCAGTTCGCCGTAGGCGTTATGGCGACGCTGCTGATTCTGGTCACATTCGTGCTATGGGCAACCCAGAAACAACTGCGAAACCATATGTGACTCTCAGATGTCCGACACAGTCCTAGCCTCGCCGAGTCTCTAACTCGACGGGTTCACAGAAGATCGTAACCCTTGCTTCAACCTCTCCAGGCGTGTTCTAGCCTCGATAACCACGCCTGCGTCGAAGGGAGCGGGGTTGAACGCCGCGGCCCATGCAGCCTGTTTGAGCCATCGCAGGTCCGGGATTCCCGGTTTGTTAAGCCGTGTTGCTGGGTCCCAGCGCTCGCCGATGGTGTCTGCTGGAGTCTTGGCGGCGAGTCCTGCCTTTGCGAGCATCTGATCAATACGCTTGCGGATTTTCAGCATCTCCTCGCGGCCATCGCCCTCGATGCGGGAGTAGGTCAAACCGGACGGCCCTCGGCGACTGCGGATGAACAGGTACGCCAGCACGGCAAAGCTGCCGAAAGTAACCACGCCTCCCAGGGTTATCAGAGCCATTGATCCGGAGTTGGCTTGGTTGAGCAGATCGTTGAGCTTGCTGGGCGACTCGGTCACCGCCCCATAGACGTCCAGGGTGAGGCTGGTGCGGAACAACGAGTTGGACAGCGCGTTTTTGTGAGTTCCGCCTGTTCCAAATCCCGCCGTCTCTGGGCGTGGCGTGCTGTCGAAAGGCACCCACCTAACGCCGTCGAAGTATATCTCTGCTCACACATGAGCGTCGCTGCGACGAACGACGTCTGTGCCTGACACGGGATCCTTGCCAACAGCTAAAGCTGTGAAGGAGCAGTTTGGTAAACTTCTCTCTGCTCGAACAGTATCCAGATCAATGGATTGCTGTCTTCAACCAAGAAGTCCTCGACGCCTCTTCAGACGCGCGGAAATTACTCGTGCATCTTAGATAAGAGGGGGCGCCATTAACCAAAATCCTAGTAAAACACTTGACCCGAGAAGAAGAGGTTTTCATACTCCCTTCGGAACACTGAATCTCGCCCCATGATGCGATGCGGCTCTAGAGCCCGCGCGCCCAGCAGGCAATGAAACCGCCAGCGATTTCCTCAGCAGCAATCCCCCCATCCGATGACACCACACACACGCGATTCGACTCGCCGTCAGACAGCGGGGTCCTGTCCCTCTGGAGGCCCAATTCGCCGGCGAACAAAAGTTGCGTGCCGTCAGGAGACCAGGGCGAGTGAGACTGGTTGTACTGGTCAAAGTACATGAATGTGATCAAATTTTCTTGGGTGGGACGGAAATCAACCAGATACGTCACGTCTCCCGACTCGACGTCATGGACCGCCCATCTCAGCGAACCCTGACCCGTCTCTGAAGTGGTGACGTACGCGATTTTCGAGCCGTCGGGCGACCAGAAAAAGGCCAACATCGGGTCATCGTTAATCTTGTTTTCGGTCCCTTCGTTAGGCTCCAGCATCCACAGCCCATCGTAGAAACCAGACCGGCCTCGCATGTCCCGCACCAGCGCAAGGGCAGAGCCGCCAGGCTGCCAACAGCACGCTCCGATCCCCGGCACCTCCGTGACGACTTTGACCTCCGGATCTCTAAGGCCCAGAACCACCAGCCTTTGCCTGTTGTTTTCAGCGTCAAGAAATATCGCGGCCCTGCCATCCACTGAGTTCCATGCTGGAGCCATGTAAAGAGTGCTGGAGCCGGGGAACTGGCGCATCTCAAACTCGTCCTCCAGGTCGATCAGGTAGTGTTCCTGGAACGAATGCACGAATATCCTGTCTGATTCTGGCGCCCACGCGCAGTAGAGGGGGCCGCCACTCAGAATCCGACGCAGTGGCGCCTCGGAGTCTGCGTCGTGCAGAAACAGGGTCAGCGCCCCATCTGACGTCTGTGCGACGAACGCCAACTTTGAGCCGTCAGGCGACCACAGTGAGTAGTGGGGAGTGTTTGGAGCGATTTCGCCGGTCTCGAAGTCGTTGGCGTATGCTAGCCGAGCGTCATCGCCGTCCAGATCAGCGAGATACATGCCCAACTCGTTGTCACCAGCATCGACTGACTGGTAACCAGAGAATGCGATCGTGCGACCGTCAGGAGACCAGTTGGGCCAGGTGCAGTAGGTATCCGGCGCATTGATTCGACGAGGAGAATCTCCAGCGCCGCCCAGCACATTCAAAATACCTTCGTGATCCACGTAGGCGATAGAGTTCACCGCCTGACCTTCATCTCCGCCAGTCTCTCGATGACTCCCTCATCGAAAGGCAGGGTGACGTCTGGAACGTCCGAGGGCTCGAGTTTCGCGCACGGTACGTCGAGACGGTCTGTCAGTCCGTCGTACACGATTTCGGCGATCTTTGGTAGAGACAGAACGTCCTCAGCGTTATACCTGACCAGAGTGTCTCTGGCTGCTTTGTCCCCGTTGCGCCACATACGCCACATCAGCACGGCGTCAAATCCATTTAATGTGGACAGCGCCGAAGGACGCCCGACTTTCAGCCGTTTTTCGATGGCCTTCAATCCACCAGTCAGCCCCATTCGGCGCAGAGGAAACATCAGGTCGATGTGCGCGACCTGGGCGAACATTCTTCCCAGTTTGTGTTCGATGAAAGGCAGGTCAAACGCGGCGCCGTTGAACGTGACCAGCAGGTCATACTCTTCCAATGCACCGCGAAGGTCTTCCATGTTTTCGTCTTGAACGAATGCCCGATAGCCCTGGAAATCCAGCACGCCCACCATCGTGATGTCTGAGGAATCGGGAGACAGGCCGGTTGTCTCAATGTCGACAAAGGCGGCGCGATCTCGAAATTCAGCGTATAGGCGCCACATTTCGTTTCTTGGCAGGGCGTCCGAGAAATAGGAAGCGTCCATTTCGTCGAGACGTTCTTGAGACTCTGCCACGAGACTCCGAAGCTGCCCTGCATTGCGCTCGGCACGGTCGGGCAGGCTCGACGCGCTTAGAAAGTCTTCCCAAGTGTGTACGCCCGAATCCCAAAGCTCGCGCTCAGTGACGGGGCCAATATCAGGGAGGTGAACGAAGGTGTTGGGCAGCATGGCAAACC
>DCAW01000082.1:12525-34219 GCA_002313895.1 Dehalococcoidia bacterium UBA1123 | reverse complement strand
AGGTGTCAGGTGAGTTTCACTGTCATACAGAGTCCGCAGGCGAAGTATCTAGTGTCCAAATGCGTCTGCCATGTCAAAAGCAACCCCAGATGGTGGCGAGCGCTACCTGATGCCTGAAAACCTGAAACCTGGTCACTCAGTCTCCAGCCGCTGCGGAGGATGCCTGGAGGCCGCGACGATAGATGCCTCTGAGAGTAACGCCCTGCCAGCTTGCGAACATTACGATTACGAACCCGACGCCTGACACCAAGAGAAGCATGGCTGCATCCAGTGAGTCCGCCAGGCCTCCATTGATGAGGTTCGCCGATGCCATCATGCCGCCAATATGCACGGAATACACGGCGCCAACGCGTCCGCGCACTCCATCTGGAGTGATGGACTGAATCATCGTGTGAGTCAGAGTCATAAATCCAGCCTGCGAAGCTCCCATAGCCACGGCGGCGCTAATCGCCATCGGCATGCCGCTTGATAACGCCAGCACGGCGGGAGTCAAACCGCTCAGGACACCCAGGTTGAGAAACAGTTTGCCTTTGAACGACTCGCTCTGCACGCCCGCAATCCCAATTACTGCGATCATCGCTCCAGCGCCGACACTCATCATCAGCACACTGAACCCCGCGCCCTCAGCATCCAACCTCTGGGTGGACAACACAGGGAGCAGCGATTCAAAGGACATGGTTAGGCCACAGTGGAACAGTGCCATGAGCACTATCGCTCTCAAGATCGGTGTTTTATAAACGTACCGTAACCCATCGAACATGTTGCTTACGAAACTTCGATTTGGGTCGATCTCGCCGGTTGACCTGGTTTTGACTCTGAGTGCTTGCGTCAGGCTGATTGCGTAGAACCCGGAACAAAGAAGGAACGCAGTGCCGACTCCGGTTGTCGCCAGCAAAGGCAGGATCGCCAGCGGTCCGAGAAGCCGAGAGCCGTTCTGTGTCGCTTGGTTCAGCGCGATGGCGTTCAACAACAAGCGTCGAGGCACAAGATTGGGAATCAGAGCCTGGCTGGCAGGCATCTGAGCCGCGCGAACCGAACCGTTGACGAAGGACAGAATGATCAGATGCCAAACGGTTGCGACTCCAGCCAGCACAACTGCGGCCAACACAAGATTGTGGACGAGGTTAAGCGCGAACATTATCGCCATAACCCGGCGGCGGTCGAACCTGTCTGCCAGATACCCGGTGAATGGTGTCACCAGAACGCGGGGAATCATCGCCGCGAAGGTCACCAGTCCGACCCAGAGCGAAGAATCCGAGAGATCGTACACGAGCCAGCCACGAGCGACGATCAGCGCCCAGGAGGCCGCGCCCGCCGACAGGCTGGCGATCCATAAGGTACGAAAGTCAGAGTATGCCAGCGCGGCGGTGTAGCGGGAACCAGTGTTGCGAAGGTGGTTGCGGGTCTGTTGGGCTAGACGGATTTTTACTTGCCTCGATGTTACGCCAAAAATTTATGGGGCAGACGAATCGCCTGCCCCATAACCTACATCAGTCGTTTCGTATTGGCAACCGCATGGTTGTCACGCAAATTCGGTTTACGCGGCCACTGTTACGCACACGGGGCGAACGCCGTTGACAACGTATCCGCCTGCGTTCCACCGAGTCTTAATAGGTTGAACGTTGCCCAGCCGGTCGGTGGCCCTGCACGCCAGGGTGTAGTGGCCTGACGCCGGAGGCGTCCATGTCATGTGCCACTGTTGCCACGCGTAACGCTCAGAAGGCCCTGTGAGGGTCGCCTGCTCCCAGGTCTGGCCTCCGTCGCTGCTGAACTCGACGTTCTTGATCTGAGCATTGCCGGACCACGCCATGCCTGCAACGCATGTAGGTTTGTTCGCCAACACTTCACCGCCAGCCGGAGAGCTTATCAGCGACTTGGTGGACATTTCTTTGATCGGCTCCCACACGCCATCATCATTCTCAATGACGTACCTGTCGGTCTGAAAAAAGCCTTCAAATTCATAGTCGATTACTTTGATCCCAGATAGCCACTTGACTGAAGCCATGCCGTACCATCCGGGAACCACCAGTCGAAGGGGGTAGCCATGCTCAATCGGAAGCTCTTCCTGGTTCATTTCATAAGCGACGAGCGTGTCCGGGTGCATAGCGACTTCCATCGGAAGGCTTCTGAGGTATGACATTTCGGGTCCGCCGGGAACAGGCGTCCCAGAGTCTGCGCCTTCGAATAACACCTGACGGGCGCCCGGTTCGATGCCAGCTTCTTCCAAAATGTCTTTCAATGCGGCTCCAGCCCACACAGCCGTGCTTACTGCGCCTGCCTGAAACTGGTTTCCAGGCGTAGGCGGTTCAAGGTCTGAGCGGTTGTTGCCGGCGCATTCAAGGGTAATGGTAGATGTGTACTTGGGTAGTCGCTTGACGTCGTAGAAATTAAGCTGGCCTGGTTCGGAGACGAATCCATCGACGGAGAGCCGCCAGGAAGACATTTCAATTTCGGGGGTATCGAAATGATTGCGTACGTAGAAGAGGGGATTGGGCGTGAGCCAATTTTGTAGAAGAGACTGTGGAGTTTCGCCGATCAGTGGAACCTTGTCGATCTCCACCAGAGTTTGTTCAGATGGCCGTGTTTGCGTTTGGTCTTTAACCGCTGTCGCAACCCCGGCCTCGCTACATGTGCAAGGAACCATCACGTGACCTCCATATTATTCTGTTCGGCTTCCCATTCGGTTACCTTATCGCCACTTTATATCACCTGCCCAGCGAGTTCAAGTGTCTGATTTACGTAATCCCGTCCAATTCGATAAATCGATCAAAATGACAAGCAATCTCAATCCTGGCACCGGTCGTAACGGTTGGTAGATTGTCAGCCACATGGCGAGTAGTTCAAAACACGACAGTGACAGGTATTGACTGCCTCTATATACTATCGTGGACGGCACGTTCATAAGAGAAACCTCTCCAACATCAAGGGGGAATAATGCCCGCAAGTTTGCCATCCGAACAAGAAGTCTTGGAATACTTCGACTTGCTGAGCAACTGGGGACGTTGGGGCGAAGACGACCAGTTGGGGACTCTAAACTTCCTGAACCAGGAAAAGGTCAAGCAGGCCGTGGGACTGGTCCAGGATGGGACTACCGTGTCGTGCGCCCGGACCGTCACCTTTGAAGCCGAGGCCGACATCCCGCGCCCTCCCCTCCACTATATGCTGGAAAGCGGCGAGGGCTGGGCCAGCGGAGACAAGGTGAGCAGCCGCCCTTCTCAGGCATCAATTGACTTTTTCGGCATGGTGTTTCACGGCTATGCCATCACCCATGTTGACAGCCTCGCTCACTTCTTTTGGGAAGGCAAGATGTACAACGGTCGACCCGCTCATCTGGTCTCGACGAGTTTAGGGGCGACGGTCGAATCTATTGAGCTTGCCAAGAATGGGATCGTGACAAGGGGCGTTCTCGTAGACGCGCCGATGATTCGAGGCACAGACTGGATCGAAAGAGGCGACGGTGTCATGCCGGAAGACATCCTGGCCGCCGAGGAACGCTGTGGATTCAAGATTCAAGAGGGCGACGTTCTGCTGGTCCGAACCGGCAATCTGCACCGCCGCAACGTGGAAGGCCCTGTCTTCCCGCCAACTGACGGTTCACCTGCCTGCCATGCCGCCTGCCTTCCCCTGTTCCACGAACGCGGAATCGCCATGATGGGCAGCGACACAGGCAACGACGTGTCGCCAACCGGATATCCCAAGCTGACCAACCCGATCCATCAGGTCGGTATCGTGGCAATGGGCATGTGGATTCTGGACAATGCCAATCTGGAGGAGCTTGCTCAGGCGTGTAGTGAGCGCAACCGCTGGGAGTTCATGCTGTCCATCGGGCCATTGCGACTTCACAACACCACCGGTTCGCCGGTCAACCCGATAGCGATTTTCTAGTCGCAGTTTCTTCTCCGTCGAGGCAGTCCAAAATAAAGTTATGCGAAACTCAACAAAACTGATTGCGGCCCTTCAACCGGCGGCCCCGCTGGATACTGCAACTTACTTGAGAGAAGGCGAGCGAATCGTCTCTCAGTTTGGGCCGTACTTCGCGACGTCACAACGAGTGCTCGTTGTGATAAATAGAGCCGCAGGCACAAATGTTGACGAGCTTCTCTACGCGCATCTCGAATCAATCGACGAAGTGAGCGTGTCCGATCACCGCAAAATGATAATCGGCGCGATAATGGCAATCGCCGGGATCATACTCACCTTCGGTTGGTTCCTGATTTTCCCATTGATCGCGGTCATCGCCGGGGTGATTCTGGTTTTCCACGGAGCGGTAGGTCAGCCCGCATATTATCAACTTCGTGGCCGCGATATGGAGAAACAACAACTGAAACGATGGCAGGTGCAGCACTACGGCGCCGGTAGTTTCGTCGCGACAATCCGAACGATAACCGGCCTTGAGCCTGACGCCCCATTCCCTGGACGCTGATCCAGGGCGCCGACCGTCAGTCTCCGTTCCTCGAAATCCCCATTCCCTTGATGTTCGTATGCCTAGTCGTACGATTTCACCCTTAGAGCATCTCATGAGCACGCGACCAAAACTCATATTAGGCGGACTTTTATTGATGCTTGCGGTAGCGGCCGCCGCCTGTTCTGACACGACCACGCCGGCAGCCCCTGCCCCGGCGCCTCAACCTGTGCCAACTCCCGCTCCGGCCCCAGCGCGCTAGCCTACGACGGCGACGGCTCCCGCGCCGTCTGCGCCTTTGCCCCTTGCCCCGACCGAAGCGCGGCTCGAAGTGGCCTCAAACATCATGAACTTCACTCTCGAAGACCTTCCCGTCGAAGTTGGAACGCGGATTGCGTGGACCAACCACGACTCCGCAACCGCCCACTGTCGAGGCCCCGCCGTCAGCGACGGCAGGCCCCATCGCAGTCCTGCCCGGAGCGACAGGCTCGCTGAGGTCTCCGATAATAGATTTCACGCTCGAGAACCTGACAGTCCAGGTGGGCGACACTATCACTTGGGAAAACGAAGACGCCGCGCCCCACACCTCAACGTCCGGCGTTTCGCCTGACAAGGATGGCATTTGGGACAGCCCAGCCATGAACACGGGCGGACTCCTTCAGTTTCACTTTTGATGAGCCTGGAGAGTTCCCGTATTGGTGCACAATACATCCATTCATGACCGCGACCATAACAGCCACAGGCGACGGAACGGCATTGCCAAGAGTGGCAACTGCTACACCAGTTCCGGCCCCTCCTACTCCCATGCCTCCGACGCGTCTGCCACCAACGCCCGTGCCCGCCTACGCCTGTGCCGCCCACACCGACGCTGACTCCCGCAACCGCGAATTTCGTGAACTCCCCGATACTGGACTTCACGCTGGAAAATCTTTCGGTAGCTGTTGGCACAACCATAATCTGGGAGAACCAGGGCGCCGCCCCGCACACGACCACTTCAGACGTACCTGCTGATAAGACCGACATCTGGGACAGCGGCACGCTGAACAAACGGCAAACCTCCGAGTTCACATTCCGGGAGGCACGAGAATTCGCTTTCTTCTGCTCCATATATCCCTTCATGACGGCGACAATCACCCGGACCGATGGACAACCGACGCTGCCGACTCCGGCGCCTCCTACTTCCGTACAGCCTACGGCAATACCGCCGACTGCGGTGCCTTCAAGCTCGGCCCAGTCGATGATAATCGGCTCCAGCAAAGACAACACGCTATATGAGACCAGCGCCGGCGACAAAAGCAATGGAATCGGCACGAGCATGTTCACTGGAAATACCAATGCAAGATTGGCGCGCCGAGCCTTGATCGCCTTCGACCTGTCTGTTGTGCCAGACGGAGCCACCATCAACAGCGTCACCCTCACATTGAATATGAGCAAGACCTCACAACCGCCAACACGGCGGTGCTGCATATATTAACCACAGACTGGGGCGTTGGCGAGTCAAAAGCGGCCGGAGGCCAGGGCGGCAGAACCACCGCACAAACTGGCGACGCAACCTGGATACACACCCACGATACCGCAATGTGGACCAACGCAAGCGGTGACTTCGTAGCTGAGGCCAGCGCGGCCACAAGTGTCGGAGGCCTTGGCAAGTACGAATGGAGTTCAGACCAGATGAACGCTGATGTTCAAGCATGGTTGGACGATGCGGCCACTAACTTCGGTTGGATATTGATAGGCAATGAAAACAAAATCAAAACGGCCAATCGGTTCGACACGATGGAATCGTCGGAGTCGGCCAGGCCGACTCTGACCATCGAGTTCACGCCTTAGCGGATTAGCTACCTTCTCTGGCACGCCGAATCGGCGAGCCAGAGAAGAAATTTTCCAACTTCGCTGACGCTGTTGACTGAGTAGTCGGCGAGGTCCATCAGCCCCTGCGGCGTGCCGTCGTGATTCACGACGATGCCGATGGCTTCAAGTGAGCCGTCATTCTGAATGTCTCTGACAGCCCTCATGCCGTCGATGTCGGTTGTGTCGTCGCCGATGAATATGAGCGACTCCAGGCTGTGGTCACGAGCCAATTCGCGCACTGCGTGGCCTTTGTGCAGTCCGGTTCTACCTCGAATTTCCAGCACCAGATTACCCCAGAATACGTCGAGGGCTTTCACTTCGGGGGCAGTTTCCAGAGCGGATTCCAGCCTTCGTTCTGCCTTTTCGAGGTCTCGTGCTTTGCGGGTGTGAATAGTGACGCTGAAGCCTTTATCTTCCCAGAACAGGCCTTCATCCTCGGCAACGGGTATCACGTGCTTCAACACGGCGTCAATGCGGTCACGAGCCTCGCCAGCGCCGTCCACGACGCGGTACTCGCCATCGGATATGTACTCGGCTCCATGGTTGCCCACGTAAATTATGCCGTCGATATTCATTCGCTCGGCAACATTTCTGCCGCCTCTGCCCGACACGACCGCAACGAGTGAGAGTTGGCGGACGAGAGACGGTAAGGCTTCAGCAACGGCAGGATGCAGGACTGCCTCATCGGAGACTGGCACAAAATCGGAGAGCGTGCCATCGTAGTCCACAACGAGTCCGAACCGAGGCCCCGCCACCAGGGGCGCAACATCGTCAAGATGGTCGAACAGAGGCTGCGGGCCAATGTTGGTCACTCCGAGATGAGTCGGGACACGGCCCGCGCGACCATCGACGCAGTGAGCCGGACCTTGTAGCTATTGTCGCTCAGGGGTTGGGCGTCCTTCACGGCCAACTGGCCGATGGCTTGAACGTCCACTTCCCGGATTTTCTGTCCTGTGAGCTCCGAATCCACTTGAGGAACCGAATATGGAACTGGCGCCACACCACCTAGTACGACGTGGGCCTGCGTTATCGTCTCATCACGCACTTCCAAAGACACTGCCACGCTGGACAGCGCAAAGTCGTAGGCCTGTCGTTCTTTCGCCTTCAGATAGACGCTCCTCGTGCCCGACGAAGGTTTGGGAATCTTCACTTTTGACACGAACTCTCCTGGCTCCAGCACATTTTCGGCAAGCATGTTCACATCCGGCGACACAAAGAAATCGCCGATGGGCATCTGTCTATCACCTGAAGCGTTAGACACAACCACCGTCGCGTCCAAAGCCAGTAGGGCCACGGCCACATCCGAGGGGTGGACGATGTGACAGTTCTCTGCGCCCAAGATTGCATGATATTTATTCCCCTCGTCAGAGGCAAAACAGGTCTCGCCACCCTTCTTCAGGCAGTCGAATAATGGGCTGCGATAGTACCAGCACCGCGGCCTCTGGCAAAGGTTGCCGCCCAGCGTTCCGACGTTGCGAATCTGAGGAGTCGCCACTGATTCTGCCGCCTGAGCCAGCGCTGGATAGGTCTCGACAATCGACTGGTCAGACGCGATCCGAGCCAGCGTGACCAATGCGCCTATCTCCAGGCCAAGGTCGGATGAAATAATTTCGGACGCGCCGGACAAACCCGCCAGACTGACCAGTATGTTGACCTCAAGAACGCTCTCTTTGATCTCGCCCAGGATGTCCGTTCCGCCTGAGATAAACCTGGCGTTCGGGGCGGCGTCGGCATGCGTTTGGCTGGCCTGGACTGCGGTGGTAGCTTGCTCGAACTTGAACGGTTTCACTGGCTGTCGCCCCTCTGGGCTTCTATCTCGTTCAGCACCCGATCGGGGGTCAGAGGCAGATCGCGGATGCGAACTCCTATGGCGTTATATATGGCGTTGGCGACAGCGGGCGCGACCCCTATGCTCGGAGGCTCGCCCAGCGCCTTGGCCCCGAACGGCCCTACAGGGTCTACAACGTCAGCGAACAACACCTGCATTTCTGGGAAATCCTGAACGGTCGGACTCTTGTGTTCCAGGAAGCTGGCGTTCAGGGTGACGCCGTTGCGCGGGTCGGTCAGCATCTGCTCGGAGAGGGTGAAACCCAGCATCTGAGACACTCCACCCTCAACCTGATTAATGGCAAGCTTTGGATTCAGGATGCGGCCCGAATCGTGGGCGGCTATGTATCGCAGAACTCGCACCTGTCCGGTGTCAGTGTCCACCTCAACCTCGGCGAAGTGCGCTCCGAAGGAGTTGATCACATGGTCGCGGCTTCCAGGCGATATGGCGGCTTCGACTTCAATCTCCCCAACGGATTCTGCTATCTGTGCGAATGAAACACTGCGCTCGGGATACTGGATATGCTCGACGCCATCGTCAGTTATTTGAAGATTAGACGGCTCGGTGTCTAGAAGAGGAGCGACAACTTCGATGATGCGCGCCTTCAGTTGCCTTGCGGCTTCCTTCGTTGCGGTTCCGGTGGAGAATGTCGCGGTGGAACCGGCAGTGAGGGGAGCTTCGGGCGTCGTTTCCGAGTCTCCGAAGGTGACCAGTACCTGACCGTAGCCGACTCCCAGTTCCTCAGCCGCAATCTGAGGCATAACCGTCAGGCTGCCCTCGCCCACGTCCATTAAGCCTGTGAGCAATCGCAACGACCCATCAGATTCCAGCCTCATCCGAGCGATGGATCGGCCTCCCGCGCCGCCGCGATAGATGAACATTCCCATGCCTTTTCCACGACGCAAGTTGCCGGACTCCGGCCGCTCCGACGGCTGCCCCCAGTCGATGGCTTCGGAGCCTCTTTGCAAGCACTCCCTGAGCCCGTTGCTGGAAAATGGCACTCCGCCCTCAACGGGTTGAGTGTCGAGAACCTCATTGGCAGGCGTCACGCGTTCTCCAGGCTGGCCTTCCAGTCCCACGTGATTCTTCAGTCGGAACTCCAACGGATCAATGCCCAGGGCTTCGGAGATCGTGTCGGCCAGTGATTCCAGAGCGAAGTGGCCCTGCGGCGCTCCCAGCGCTCGGTACGAGCCACCGGACGGAGTGTTGGTGTAGGTGAGATAGCCGTCGTACTGCACATTGGCGCATCTGTAGAGGTACAGCGCGCCCTGTCCCGCACGTCGGATGACTCCGGGGCCGGAGGATAGATACGCTCCCGTGTCCATGATTGTCGTTGCGTGAACGGCGGTCACCGTCCCGTCGTTCTTGACACCCATCCGCACAGTCGTGGTTGTGCCGTGCCTGTGGCGTCCAGCGACGAATTCTTCTTGTCTGGTAAGCTCGATCTTCACGGGTCGGCCCGCTCGTTGGGCCAGAACCGCAGTGATCGCGCCCAGCCGGGTCTCGTCTTTAGTGCCGTAGCCGGCCCCCATATTCTGGCCCATGACTCGAATGTTTCCACGAGGGACGTCCAGAGCCAGCGACAACGCAAGCTGGTCGGCGTGAACGCCACGTGTGGACTTCCAGACAGTCAGGTTATCGCCGTCCCAGGAAGCGACCGCGGCGCGAGGCTCCAGAGCCGCGCCCGCCTGGGCAGGCGTCGAGTACGTTTCCTCGAAGATGCGGTCCGCCTGAGCAAATCCTTCTTCGACGCTACCCCTGATCAAGGTCAACGGTTTTCCTCCGACGAGGTTGCCCCCAGGCCGAGTCTGCGGGGCGTCGGGTTTGATGGCCTCCACAGCGTCAGTCACGAAAGGCAACTGCTCGTACTTGACCTCGATGAGGCTCAGAGCAGCCTCGGCCAAGTCTTCGTCATCTGCAGCCACAGCCGCCACTTCGTCGCCGACGTATCGGGCTTCAGTGTCGAGAATCGGCATGTCGGGCGCGACCTGACCCTTCGGAGCGTCGAATGGCGTCACCACAGCTCGGACTCCCGGAAGGTTTCGAGCGGCATCGACGTTGATGGACAGAATCCGGGCGTGGGGATGAGGACTCCGCAGAATCTTGCCGAACAACATCCCCGGAAGTTGAACATCAGCGGTGTACTTCGCCTCGCCAGTCAGCTTCTCCGGCAAGTCTCTTCTGGGTTCAGATTTTCCGATGGTCTTGAATGTCGTCATGTTCTTTAGCTAGCCTCGGATTTGGCCGCAGCCTTCACCGACTCGATAATTCTGCCGTAGGCGTTACAGCGGCATATATTGCCCACCAGCGCGGCCTTGATCTCATCCTCAGTGGGGTCAGTGTTGGACTCCAGCAGGGCGGTTGCGCTCATGATGAAGCCCGGAGTGCAGAAACCGCACTGCCCCCCATCCTCAGCGAGAAATGCCTCTTGGAGAACATTCAGACTGTTAGCGTCTCCCAAGCCTTCGACTGTCCGCACCTGGCGTCCACCTACTTGAAGAGCCAACATTGAGCAGGAGCAAACCGGGTCGCCGTCGACCAGAACAGTGCAGGCTCCGCACTCGCCCCGGTCGCATCCTCGCTTTGCCCCGGTCAGGCCAAGAACGTCTCGAAGCACGCGCAGCAACGTCCAGCGGTGGTCAACCTCAATCTGATGATCGGTCCCATTGACGTTCAGGGTAATGCTCGCACTGTAAGAAATCGGTAGTTGCGCCATTCGCTGCTCTATGCCTCCACAAGCCGTCGTGCCGGGAATCCTGCGCTGTGGAATCCTACCACCACACCTTCAGAATTTCGATTGAACCGAAGCTCTTCTCCTGCGTATCTGTCTCCGGTGACAATGAACACGTCCGGATCGTCGGTCGGGATCATCGGAATCTTTGAAGACGCGTCGTTGGAGTATGGGTCCATTTCAAGGGTCAGGCTTCCACGCCGGTATTCAATGGACATTGCGCCACCGAGAACTGTCGAATATCTGCCTAAGAACTGCCGGAGTTCTGGCGGCGTGGGCGTGGGTCGAGAGATTCCAGAGCCGCGAACCGTGGATTTCGTCATTTCGTCATAGACATCGAAAATCGCATGCACGATCGGCGAGTTGGCGTCGTGACCATCGCTGTTGGTCAGCACGATTGCTCCAACTCTGCGGGTCGGATCGAAGAAGATCTCAGTCAGAAACCCATGTATTCCGCCGCCGTGCCCGAGGTACACATGATCTCCGAGACGATGGGCAAACCACGGAAGACAAAACCCTGCCCGCCACCCGTTTTCCAGGAATTGCGGGCGCCACATCTCCGCCTTTGATTTTTGAGACAATACAGATTCATTATCAGAATCTACCTGGAACCCGATCCACTTAGCCAGGTCCGTTACCGACGAGTACAACTGTCCGGCGGCGGTGTGGCCCTTTATATCCGGGTGCGGGGCAACATCCGGGAAGTCTTCATGGGCGCGTGGTTGATAGCCAATTGCCATCTGCTCTTGGATTGCGTCGGTGAGTTGGAAACCACTCGATGACATTCCCAGTGGATCGAGAATGTTGTCTCTGATGTAATCGTCATATGGAACGCCCGACACACGGCTCACCACCTCACCAAGCAGGGCGAAGGCGAGGTTGGAGTACTTGAACGCGCTGTCCGGCTCGATCACGATCGCGGTACCAGGCAGCCGATCGATAAACTCCTGGATGGTCGGAAAACCCAGAGTCTCCCAGTAGTCGCCGGGAGACTCACCCATCAGACCTGAGTGATGACACATTATGCGTCGCAGCGTGACCTGCTCGACACTGCCAACCTTGACTTCGACCTGTGCAAATTCCGGAATGTGCTTGACGAGGGGGTCATCGATGCCCAGCTTTCCCTGGTCTCTAAGCTGGAATATGCCGGTGGCAGTGAAGGTCTTGGTTATAGACCCGACCCGAAACACAGTGTCGGAGTCCGGCGCCCGCTCCGATACCAGGTCCGCGTAGCCGTACCCCCGGCTCCACGCCAATTCGCTGTTCACCACCAGACCCACGGAGAGGCCGGTCAACCGATGTCTTCCAAACTGCTGCGACAGCTTGCTGTCCAGCGCTTCGGCAAGCCCACCAGGGAGATTGTTGCTCATGGAAAACTCTCAAGAAAATATCAGGGCTGAAGTCAGACGCCCTCAAACCATTCGACCCACCGGCCATGAGGGTCGCAATTCGCGTTGGCAATGACGCTCCAGACGCCGGAATCGCAGCGGCTGACCACCAGAGTTCCACTTTCGGCAGACACGAGATAGACCGTTCGATCTGCCGACGCCGCTTCAATAATATCTCGAAAACTCTCGCGAGCCTGGGGCGTGAACTGGTTCAGCGTGTGGCAGTGGAAGACGCATGGCGCGGAATCGTCCCTCACAGTTTCGAGGATACCAGGCAACAGGTCAAGGGCGTCTCCAGCAAACAGAGCCGGCGGATTGTCAGCGAGAACGGTTGCCGCCGCCTCGAACACTCTTGCGCGCCGGGGGTGCTCTGGCCAGATGAGAGCCCGAGACCACAATAAGTCGACGGGCTTGGACAGGTCAATCGGGTTCATGTCGATACCAACTCGGCTGGATACTTGAGGAAAATGCTCTCGCAGTCCAGGAAATTGTTGGCCTATGATCTCGCATTCCAAACGCACTCTGGCATCTGAGGAACCGAACTCCCGACCGTTAGAGTACGAGTAGTGATACCAGTCCCAATTCAGGTTCAGGCCCGCGCTGGCCCCAACGTCGATCAGTCCAAGCAGTCTGCCATTCGCATGATTTGAGACGATACCAAAAGCAGGCATCAGGTAAGAGCAGCGTCCCACAACATTTGTCTGCACTCTTTTGAATGACAGCATTTCAACAAGCGAATCCTGCCTCTGAGTGCAAAATGTCTTGTACTCGGAGAAGATTTCCGCAGCAACGCTTTTTTCGCTTTCGATGGACGAAAACTGCTGGGCCAGTGGATGTGAAATTTCCTCCAACAGCAAATAGTGAACAGCGGCAAAGAACAGATTGGGAATTGGCTGGCCTCGATTGCACTGCCGAGCGATGTCCAGCACCTTGAAGTCGCTGGCCACCGCCTCTGACAGTCCCTCGTAGAACGGCGCATAACCATGGCACTCAGTCTCTGCGAAGGCCAGAAACCTGGCCCTCATCTGCTCGGCACTGCGTTCGGACGGCGCAAGCTGGTCGATGGACATCCGAGCCTGCATAACCGGGTCTGTTTCCAGATCGCTGGTCATTTGAGCGTTGTCGAGAAGTCTTGTTGTCTCACTTAGCGGTTATACCTCCGTCGATGACCAGTTCTGCGCCCGTCATGAACGAGGACTCGTCCGACGCCAGGAACAGCGCTCCATACGCCACGTCATCGACAGTCCCGACCCGACCCAAGGGAACGCGGGCAATGGACCCGGCGCGGCCTTCCTCAGTGCCCAGAGTTTCGGCGATCATCTCGGTGTCGATGGGGCCAGGGTGGATCGAGTTGGCGCGAATGCCATCTGCCGCATGCTGAATCGCGGTGTACTTTGTGAACAATCTGACGCTGCCCTTGGATGCGCCATACGCGCTCCCTCTGGCGCTACCCACAAGACCCGCCGTCGACGACAGGTTGATTATCGAGCCTCCGCCCGCCTCTCGCATGGCCGGTATCACTGATTTGGTGCCCAGAAACACACCCGTGGAGTTGATGTTCATGATGTTGTTCCAGTCCTCTAGCGATGTGTGTTCAATGGGCACTCGCTGGTAGATGCCCGCGTTGTTGATGAGGACATTTATCCTCCCGAAGGCATCAACAGTCTCTTGAATGGCTCTCTGCCAGTCCTCTTCGGAGGTCACGTTCAAACGAGTGAACAACGCTCTGCCACCGGACTCGTTAATCTCGGCCTCCACCTGCTTGCCCTGATCCTCCAGTATATCGGCGATAACTACCGCCGCGCCCTCCTGAGCGAACAGCCGGGCCTCCGTCGCCCCTTGGCCTCTGGAGCCTCCGGTAATCAGAGCCACCTTGTTTTCAAGTCTCATAACACCACCTCAAAGGGCCAACAGCCCAGTTATTTGTATCCCACCGAATTCAATGCTCCAACCCGTTGACGCGCGATTCGGCAGGAGCATGCCGATTTTAGCATCTTGGCTGTGGATGGCAAATACGACGCGCCAACGGATGTCATTTGTCGTAAGATACTGGCATCCGAACCGACACATACAATATTCGAGGACGACCATGTTATCTGACAATACGAAAGAATTTCTGGCTGGAAACCATCAGGCCGTATTGACAACATTCCGGCGCGATGGCGGAGCGCAGATGTCGATTATCACCGTCGGCGCGTATCGTAGCGGCGCGGCTTTCACCACCACCGACGACAGGGCGAAGCTGATGAACCTCAAACGCAATCCTCGATGCTCTCTGCTAGTTGCCCAGGACAGTTGGCGGTCTTACGTCGTGCTTGAAGGTCAAGCCCAGGTTCTGGCCGCAGACAATACCGACGCGGAGGAGTTGAAGCACGCTTTGAGAGACGTCTATCGCTCAGCATCAGGAGGCAAGGAGCATCCCGATTGGGACGATTACGACCGATCGATGGTCGAGGACAAGCGCGCGGCAGTCGTCGTCGTGCCTGACCGCGTTTACGGAACCGCCGTTTAGCTACGTCATTCTGAACGGACGTGGAGAGCCTGGTCGCGCATTGGCGCAACGGTTAGCCGATTAGCGACGAGATGCTTCGCCTCGACTCAGCGTGACAATTTGAGTTTGCGACAACCAACATCTCTTAATTCGAAATGAGACGCTCGTGACTGACCAACCTAACATACTAATAATAATGTCCGATGAGCATGGCCCCATGTGGAGCAGCGCCTACGGTCACCCCTTCGTCCAGACCCCAAATATGGAGCGTTTGGCCGCTCAAGGCGCAACATTCGATGCGGCGTACTGCAACGCTCCCCTTTGCGTTCCGTCGCGCCTGTCCTTCATGACTGGCAGGCACGTGTCCAATGCGCGAGGCTGGGACAATGCTGTGCCTCTGCCATCCGACGCTCCGACTTGGGCATACGCTCTGAGGTCGGCTGGTTACGACTGCGCCCTGTCAGGCAAGATGCACCTCATAGGCCCTGACCGACTCCACGGGTTCCAGAACCAGTTGGCCTACGATCCTCACGGCGGGGGCCACGAGGATGACGCGACCGCGCAAAGGCTCGGTCTCTCGAAGGGCGGGCGGCACCCCATCTACTTGTGGAAGGATGGCATCCCAACAGCCGATGAACCCTGGCCCAGCGTCAAGGAAGCCCGCGCGGGAACCGGCCCAATGATAAAAGCCGACGACATGATGGAAGAGGCCGCCATGGCCTACTTGCGCGACCCGACGAGACGAGACAAACCCTTCGCGCTATGCGTTGGGTTCGTCGCTCCGCACTTCCCGTTCATCGTGCCGGAGCCGTACTTCTCGATGTACTATCCCAAACACGCCGATCTACCTGACAACCCTCCCGGCCACCTGGAATCCCTACCTGAAGCGGCCCAGAGGCTTCGCCAGGCCTTCGGTTTCGAAGGCTACACAGACGACGAAGTTCGACGCGCCAGAGCCGCCTACTACGGTCTCATAACATACATGGATAACAAGATTGGCAAGCTCATGGACGCTCTCGAGGAACAGGGTTTGGCCGAAAACACAGTCATAATCTACACCTCAGACCACGGCGAATCCCTGGGCGAGCATGGGCTGTGGCGCAAGATGAACTTTTACGAACACTCAGCGCGGGTGCCTCTGCAAATCTCTTGGCCCGGAGTCATCTCAGGCGGTCAGCACTTCGACGGCGCGACATCGCTGGTGGATGTCACAGCAACAATTCTCGATGTCGCGGGAGTCAGCGGTCGCGATTTGGAACACCTGAGGCTGGACGGCGACTCATTGCTGCCTTTGATGCGCGGAGTAACGTCGAAGTGGAAGGACGAAGCGTTCACGGAACATCTCGCCCACGGCACAGACCGCGCCCGTGCGATGGTGCGTAAGGGCAATTGGAAGCTCTGCTACTCCCACGGCAATCCGCCGGACCTGGAACTATACGACCTGTCAGCAGACCCTGGCGAGTTCAACAATTTGGCAGGCAGTCCAAAACATCGAGACGTCCAGGAACAGCTGATCGCTCGAATCATGGAACATTGGGGCGACCCTGGCAAGCTCACTCAGGACATCGAATTGGGCCAGGAATCTCGCCTTATGATCCGCGACGTGCTGGGTGAGGGCGCGATTTTCTGAGTTTTCATTTTGGACGCGGCCACACTCCGGGAACCGCTGTGGCTAACCAACTCACGAGAGCGGCGTTCACTTCAACCGGCTTTTCTTGAGCCACCCAATGACCCGCGCGAATTGTCTCTTCTGTCAGATTACGGCAGTAGTTCCGCATCGGCTCGGGCAGTCGAGAATGGGCGCATTCGCAGACATAATCGTATTGGGCGGTTATGAATAAGACAGGCATATCGACATAGCCGTCATTTTGAGCACTCTGAGCGTAAGTTGCATTGGCAGCGTGGTTCATATACCAGGAGGATGGGCCGAAAAACCCGTTTCGCTCCAGCGCAGCCACGTAGATGCTGAGGTCTTCTTCGGTCACAACATCACCATCTCGCGGCACATCGGGAATATCTCTGACGCCAAAAAGAGCATGATCGCGCCGAGACGTCGCCGTTCGAGCAGGAGTCCCTTCTAGTTCTGGATTTCCTTTGCGAAACAGCAATTTTGTGAAATTGTGAACATTAGCATCCATTGGCGCAATGGCCTCTTCGAAACTCTCTTCATAGAGACGCATATAATCCCATTGGCCCGAAGGATACTCGTCTTCGGGATAGAGAAAGCGATCAACCAGGGTTAGCGTATGGTCAAGGCCGCGCTCGATCGTGTAGTAAGGAACGCACAGATTCGCAACTGCATGGCAGCGGTCGGGGTGGTGACTGGCCAGATTCCATACGACCGGACTACCCCAGTCATGTCCCACCCAAATGGCTTTCTCTCTGCCCAGGGAGTCCAACAGGTCAAGCATATCGCTCACAATGAGTTCCTGCGCGTAGTCGTTGTGGTTTTCATAGACTGAAGAGCGTCCGTAGCCGCGCATGTCCGGCGCGATGACGCGGAAACCCAGAGCGCCAAGCACGGGAAGCTGATGCCGCCAACTAATTGACAGTTCAGGCCAGCCGTGGATAAAGATGGCTAATGGGCCATCTTCAGGACCTTCAGCAAGATAGAAGGTCGTGTGCGAATTATTTTTCACGACATGTTCTGTGATTGGCAAATGCCGTCTCCTTTTTCACGTCAATTCGGTCCCGTTCAAAATAGTGCGAGCGCTACCTATGGCCAACCAACGCCCGGAACCTGGACCTCCACCATCCGAATCTGGCCGTTGCCTCGGCCTTGAATGCGCTCTGGGTTGGCGGCGAATGCTTCCAGCATGAACAGCGTTCGACGTTCCGGCCCGCCGAGCATACAGGCGAACCCGCCGCGATCTTCGAGATCGACGCGGTCTTGGACCTCTCCGCCTTCGGCCACGCGAACGAAGGCGCCAGGACTGCCGGGAGCGGCAACCCATATGCAGTTTTCGGCGTCCAGACAAATGCCGTCCGGTGGCACATCCAATTCAGCCCACACGCGACGGTTGGACAGCGAGCCGTCGCTCGCAACATCGAACGCAGTCAGTCGCCTACCTCTGGTCTCAGCAACGATCAGCGTGCCGCCATCTGGAGTGATAACTGTTCCGTTGGGGAACATCAGGTCGCCGGCGCCTACGCTCGTTTCTCCATCGGGCGTGACCATGACCAGATTGGCGTTCTGAGGCTCTTGGCCGGCGAAGATATCCGCTCCGAAGTTGCCAACATACGCCCTGCCGTGCCTGTCCACGACCATGTCGTTGCAGTGAAACGCTGCAAACTCACTCATGTCTCCAGCTTCAACCAGCCCATCGGGGTCGAGACGCAGCAGTTTGCGGTCGGTCATCGACACCACCAGCATCCGACCATCGGGAAGCCAACCCAGACCAGACGGCCAAGTCGGAACTTCGACAATCGTGTCGCGGTTGCCATCCATGTCCACCGAGACCACTTCGTGGGCATGCATGTCTGAGAACCAAAGCCGTCCCTCATGCCAACGAGGGCCTTCTGGGAACATCAGATCTCCGAGCAGGATTTCGGGGGTTGAATCGGGCATTTTCCCTCCTGAGTTAGACGGTAGCATACAGAGCTTTGGAAATGCGGCTGGCCCGGTCATCACTGGAGCGCATGGACAGACGGTTCATGGTGTAGCTCCGGGAAACACGAGCGTTCAGGTCGGCCATGCCCAGGGAGCCTCTCACTCCGGTGTGCCCGAAAGTGCGAGGATTCGGGCCCAAGGGGCGTTCTTTGGAGACGAGCATAAAGCCTGCGCCCAGACGCAATGGAACGTTGAGCGTCAGGTCTTTGCCTTAGACTTGCTCCCGGATTAAGTTGTCGATGGCCTCCGCGCTCAAAAGGCGGACTCCATCCACCTCACCTCCGCAGGCTAGGGCCGACATCACTTGCGCTACAGAGTGAGCGTTGCCGTGCCCGTTGGCCGCCAGGATTTCAGCCCTGCGCCACTCGGCTGCGTTGCCTGCAATAAGCGCCATCGCGGGGTTAATCGATGGACGAATGGGACTCTACGGTCGAGGAGTCGGGACCGACAATTCGGCGACTCGCCCGAAATGTTCATCGCCAAGACCGATGTGGAAATCTGCGCCCAGCGGTTCGGCCACTTCCTCTCCGAGGAATGTTCCTACCGTCTTCCCAGAAACCAGAAGAATGACCTCGCCCACCAGAAACCCGAATGTAACCGAGTGATAGCCCGACTGTGTTTCTGGCTCCCAAAGCGGTTCTTGCTGGGCCAGTTTTCCTACGATCAAGTCCCAGTCTTAAGACGCCTTCACAGACAGCATGTCACCCATTAATCGTGACAGCGCCGACTGGTGGGTGAGGAGCCACATTACCGGCATATTCTCTTTGCCGCCCTGGGCGAACTCCGGCCAATAACCGGACACCGGAGCTTCGAGGTCCAGCAGGCAACGACCTACCAGCATATGGATACCCATTATTACCAATGATTTAGCGGTGGACCACACGTTGACTATGGTGTCATGTTCCCACGGGCGAGTCTTGGCGACATCTACGTGACCAGCGCAAATGTCCACGACCATCTCACCGTCGATGGTGGCCGCAAAGGACGCACCGATGTCCTGGTTCTCGCCTTCCTCGAAGTTGGAAGCGAACGCTTCCGTCACCCGTGCAAATTTGGGGTCATACGTTCCGTGCACTGGAATGTCGCCCGTCAAACCTGCCCCCAATTCTGATTCTCAAGGTTCCAGAGAAATTCTACTAGGCGTCAGAACTGTCTTTTGTGGCGAACCAGGGCATTGCGGCGGCCTCGTCGGGCCAGAGGAACTCAAATCCCGCCTCAAGGGCGTATTTCTTGTCCAGGTCTTCCCTATCGCCAACGTGAAAGTAACGATCCGCCTCGAACTTCGCCTTGACGTCGGCGAGCATGTGTTTCGGTATGACGAAGTCATAGGGGATGTCGTGCGCTTCCCATATGGCCCGCTGTGCGCTCATTGGACGGTCAGAGCAACTGCCAATCAAGAACCCATCCCCGACGACCATTCTCACCATGTCCATCGTGAGGACTCCTGGCGGATCGCCCACTTCGAGAGTTCCGTCTATGTCAAAGCTTATGAGTATCACCGATTGGGTTCCTCTTTCCTGCAAATAGTGTCCACGCGCTGGCAAGCCAATGGGCGTTGCGAGCGCATGGACATCGTCGTTATTGAGCGACCCGGAGGGTTTAGTCTGGAGTTGCGCTCCATACCGTATAGTTGCCGCCCAGCGGCATGGGGCCTCCGGAGACTGCGATCTCGGGTTTCACGCCCGTGACCTGTCGGGCTCCCGCGCGGCCCTGCAATTGCTGGATGCTGTCGGTATGCAGCCATACGCGGCTGCGTCCGCTGCCGATGTTGCCGCCGCTGGGAGACACCGGGTTTGGCCCTTCGATGCTGATGTCGGTCTGATAAAAGTCCAGAGCTTCCCCGAATTTGATGCCCCGATACCCCAGGCCTTCTATGTGGAACTGGTGGAACTCGGTGAAGCCGTCGTACATATTCTCAAAGGACAGATCCGCTGCTGTGATCCCTGCGCCCTCGTAAATCTTTCTACCTGTTTTCGCGGTTTCCGCCTCGACCTCGTCCAAGGTTGGAGTCAAGCTGCGAGGCATGGCATTGCTCGATGCGTGGTTGAGGATATAGACAGGTTTTTGCTTCATGTCCTGGGCGCGTTCGGCGGTCGTGAACAGATAGGCGCCGGCCATCATGATTGGAATATCGTTGTCGAACAGGTTCGCGGGCTTGGCTATCCACCTCGCGTACTCGTAGTCCTCGGCAGTCAATTCCTCGGGCCGATGCTGTGCCCAGTATCCCTCTGGGAACATCAGGCCGTTCCTTCTTGAGTTGGTCATGAACGGGGCCATCATGTCGTGGGTCTTGCCGTATTTTCGGCAGTACTCGGCAAACTGCAACGCCGTTCCGTAACAGGCGGGAGCGCCCCAGAGGCTTTTCAATGCGGCAGTTCCTGGGATGGCGTCATGGGCATTCGCGCCTGACTGATAGTACCGGCCCTCGAGATTATGCCATGCTTTTAGCACCAGGCAGGTATGGGTGAGACCGTCGCCAATCGCTTGTGAGGCAACATTCAGGGCGTTGGACATGCAACCCGCGCCATACATGGTGAAGTTCACGTTCGTCAGTTCCGGCATGTTGTTCAGGAGCCATTCGGAGCTCAGCTGAGCGATTCCGTCCAGAGGGTCGCCGGTTCGGTTGAAGGAGTTAACGATGTCCATAGGAACGGGCGTGTCCTCAGGCCAAAAAGCTCCGGTTGTGGTGACGGGAACGATAACCAGACCGTCAACTTGGTCTGGCGAGACGCCGGCGTCCTCGATGGCCCTTCTGAGCGCAAGAATGCTCCAGGCGCCAACGGATGTCTCTGCTTTCCCGTCCCAACGACGGGCGGTTGGAGAGTGCCCGACGCCCACCGCCGCCACTTTCCCTCTATGTTCCCATATCCCCATTCCTTCGTCGTTCCTGTACATGGATTCTGGCGCTAATTGGGTGGCCACAATGGACTCCTTTTTTTGCGAGGAATTGATGTGCAATTAATGTTAAACGAGGTCTAGTCGACCACTCTCCACTCTGGGACTTTTTGATCGTTTGCTGTCGCTTCAAAAATCACCTCGACGCTGGCCCCCACCGGAACGTCGTCCGGAGGTGTCCCAGGCAGATGAGAGTACATTTGGATGCCCGGATCATCGTCCAGCATAATCACTGCAACGTTGAAGGGTTGGGTAACCTGAAGCAATCTTACCGGAGTGTCATACACGACCCCGTAGTTGTATATCTTGCCCCTCCCGCTCATCTCTTTCCATTCTAAGCCGTCGCCGGACCCACACTGGCTGCACGCCGGCGCAGGTGGATGCTGGAGCCGGTCGCAGGCTGTGCAGTTCTGAATGACCAACCGTTCATCGTTGGCGGCGTCAAAGAAGGGTTTTGTTAACTCGTCGGGCACTATGCCTTGCTTTACCATATTGTCT
>DCAW01000082.1:0-12154 GCA_002313895.1 Dehalococcoidia bacterium UBA1123 | reverse complement strand
GAAACTTGATGCCTCCAACTGACACGATCACTCGGCGCCGGAGGCGGATATCTGAGACGAGTTGTAAGTTATCATCGTTGCAATACATGGTCAATGAATATGGTCAGGTCATCAGCTTACAGGATCACCACGATGGCCGATGTCTTTGACACGTTAGCCAGTCGCCCATAAGATAGGCGCATTCTCGCAGCAAACTACCTGCGGGCTTACGGAGGAGGCGTTCGAGTGGAGAGCCGGTGAACCAGGCCTCGTTTTTAGAGGCGATTCACGACGCGAGACGAGTAAGGGATGAACTACTGTCCGGTATCGACGCCAGCGACATGACCCGATGCGGGGCCGTCGGCGAGTGGTCTACAAAGGAGACAATCTCGCATATTTCCTAGTTTGAGCGAGAGGCGGCTGACATGCTTGAGACAATGGAGCTGGTCGGCTCTGAGCTTTGGACTCTGCCACCTGACGACCGAAACGACGCTATTTACAAACAACATCGGGAACAATCGCTAGAAGAAGCATTGTCCGATTCAACCGAGAGCTTCAGCAGACTGGTTTCGGCTATCGAAACTCTGGAGGATATTGACCTTTCCGACCCAAAACGCTAAAAGAATATGCCGCCCGGCTGGGTTCCTTGGCAGATCATAGCCCAGAACTCCTACGAACACTATCGACATCACGCTACCGATATCCGAGCATGGATGAGTCAGACCTGAAAGAAAGATATGGCTAAATTACTGAAGAAACAGATCCCGATGTCACCCCCGGCGGAAGAGTACTCTGCCACCGCCTTCCGACGCACCGAGGAGACGAAAGCCACAACCCGACACATTCTAGACGTGGCCTACGGTCCGGAGGACGACCAGGACATCGACATTTACCTCCCCGACGACGCAAACGCCACCAACGTGCCAGTGTTCATGTTCGTCCACGGCGGCTCGTGGACCCACGGCTACAAGGAATGGTTGGGATTCATGGCTCCGGCCTTCACGACCTTGCCCGCAATTTTTGTGTCGGTGGCGTACCGTCTGGCCCCGGACACGAAATTTCCCTTCCCGGTGGAGGATTGTCGAAATGCCCTGAAGTGGGTATACGAAAACATCTCGAAACACGGCGGAAACCCAGACCGAATCTTCGTGGGTGGACACTCTGCCGGAGGACATCTGGCGGCGATGCTAGCCCTTGAACTCGACGCTTTGGAGGCGTCAGGGATGCCTCGCGACGTGCTAAAGGCGTGCTTCCCGGTCAGCGGCGTTTTCGACCTGACCGGACGCGACGAAGAGCGACTCGGCCCGTTGCTCAAAAGTCCTTCGGACGCCCCAGCGGCCAGTCCCATCCGACTGGTGGTGGGCAACCGAACGCCCTTCCTGTTTGCCATAGGAGAGATTGACTTCCCGGAACTCATCCCTCAATCTCACGCAATGGCCGACGCTCTGAGGAACCAGTCAGGGGCGGTCGAGTTGATGAACATGCCAGACGAGGACCACTTCATCATTAGCCTTGAGGGTGGAAACCCCGACGGCCCGTGGGTCACGAGAGTTAGAGAGTGGATGTTGAACACTCCCACAAATTGAGCGGATGGCAGAGTCAGGCGCCAACCGATACTGGTATAGGAGCGAGACAAACATGGTTGACCAGTCATCAAAACACGAAACCACTGTTAAGGTCGACTTCGGAGGCGAAGCCTTCCTGGAAACGCTGAACAATAACGACGTTGAAGTCGTGTTCATCAATTCAGGCACCGACACGTTCCCGATTCAGGAGGCGGCGGCGAAGTACCAGGCCGAGGGCAAGCGCACACCCAAGTTCATACTCTGCCCTGACGAGACGACGGCAGTCGCCGCCGCTCACGGCTACTTCAACGCGACGCGAAAACCCCAGGTGGTGCTGGTCCACGTCGATGCCGGAACCCTCCAGCTCAGTGGCGGGCTTCACAACGCCCAGCGCGGACGCGCGGGCATGGTGCTGTGCGCCGGCAGAGCGCCCATGACCTTCGACGGCGAGATGGACGGTTCGCGTTCAAGCTCTATCCATTGGACCCAGGAGCAGTTGGATCAGGCAGGCTCGGTCCGCAACTTCACCAAGTGGGACTACGAGCTTCGGCGCAACGAGAACGTCCATCACGTCATGCAGAGGGCCTTCCAGGTCGCCGCGTCCGAGCCACCCGGCCCCGTCTATCTGATGCTCCCCCGCGAGGTGCTGATGGAGAAGATGGAGACCACGCAAAACCTCCCAACTAAACGCTACGCCCCTCCAACGACGCCCCAAGCCGACGCTGGTCAACTCAAGGCCGCCGCCAAGGCGCTGTCCCAGGCCGAGAATCCGCTGATTATCGCCACGCAGTCTGGCAGAAATCAGTCCAGCGTTCAAGCGATGGTCGAATTGGCCGAGCTTGTGGGCGCGCCCGTGATCTCAGAGTCTGTGCATCTGAACTTCCCAACCGACCACCCCCTCTGGGCAGGCATAGCAGGCAACCAGTACATCGAAAACGCCGACGTCATCCTGGCCATCGACAGCGACGTGCCTTACATTCCCATCAACGCCAAACCCAATCCCGACGCCCAGATTATCCATATCGACATTGATCCAATTAAACAATCCATCCCGATGTGGGTGTTCCCCACCGACAGCCTGATGCACGCAGACTCAGCCAAAGCGATTCCAGCCCTCAACGAGATGCTAACCGAGATGATCAGCGAGGCCGACCGCGCCAGAATCGAGGAGCGAATAGAGACGATCAAAGACCGCCACCAACGCTCCCGTGATGAAGCCGTTGCGCTGGCCCAAGAGCACGGGAAGCAGGACGTAATCACGCCCCAGTGGTTGAGCCACTGCATCTCCGAAGCCATAGACGATGACACCGTAGTGCTGGACGAGACGGTCACCAACTCCGGCCACGTCTCCACATACATCCCACGCTCCAAGCCTGGGACTATGTACCGTAGCGGTGGCTCCAGCCTCGGTTGGGCAACCGGCGGGGCGTTGGGCGTGAAGATGGCCGAGCCAGACAAGACGGTCGTTGCCCTGTCAGGAGACGGAGCCTTCATCTACGGCGCCCCGACCTCGACGCTTTGGACGGCGGACGTGTACGACGCCCCATTCCTGACTGTCATATACACCAACCAAATACACAACGCACCCAAAGCATCGCTTATCGGAGGCTACCCCGACAGCTACTCGGCCCGAACCAACAACTGGGTCGGCATGGACCTCGGCCCGTCGGTCGAGTTTGCGATGCTGGCAGAGTCCTGCCGAGCTTATGGTGAAAAGGTCGAGGCCCCGTCCGAGGTTCTTCCTGCTCTAAAGCGCGCATTGGAGCGAGTGCGAAACGGCCAAGCCGCAGTTCTGGATGTTCGCATCGAGAAGCCGTAGCCTCGTTATGCGAAGAGAATCGAAGACCATCTGGCTAGGTTCTCGTCGAGGTTGTCACCATCTGCAACACGATTCAACACCGCATCCTCATCGAGGGCGCCGGAGGAAAGGAGTCAACGCAGTCGGAGGCCAGCGCTAAGTTTCGGCGCATTATTAAAGGAATTATTGGTGTCGATAACATCATTTGAAGGGGGAAATCAAATGGCAGAATACGCACATCCAGAGTCAGTAGTAAGCACCGAGTGGGTCGCAGAACACGGCAGTGATTCGAACGTGAGGCTGGTCGAGGTGGACGTCGACACAGCCGCATACGACCAGGGACATATAGCAGGCGCGGTTGGCTGGAACTGGCAGAGCCAGCTACAAGAGAACGTAAGCAGAGACCTGATCAGCAAATCGGATATGGAATCGCTTCTCGGCAACGCGGGCATCAGCAACGACACCACCGTTATCCTGTACGGAGACAACAACAACTGGTTCGCTGCCTGGGCCTTCTGGCAGATGAAGTACTATGGACACGGCGAGGTGAAACTTATGAACGGTGGCCGCGCCAAGTGGGAAGCCGAAGGCCGAGGGTTGACCAACGACGCGCCTAGCCATGCCGCCGCCAGCTATAGCGCCAATGACGCAGATGACTCTATCCGCGCCTACCGCGACGAAGTCCTGAGCGCAGTCAGTGCTGGAAACATCGCGCTGGTGGACGTTCGAGCGCCCGCAGAGTTCAGCGGCGAGCTTCTTGCTCCCGCCAATCTTCCCCAGGAGGGCTCTCAGCGAGGCGGGCATATCCCCGGCGCGTCCAACGTTCCTTGGGCCACGGCAGTTGCCGAGGACGGATCGTTCAAGTCTGCCGATGAACTCGCGGCGGTGTATACAGGCGTCGGCGTTGATGGCAGCAAAGAAACCATCGCATACTGCCGAATCGGCGAGCGCTCCTCACACACATGGTTCGTGCTGACTCAACTGCTCGGCTACGCCAACGTCAGGAACTACGACGGCTCGTGGACCGAGTGGGGCAGCATCGTCCGAGCGCCTATCGAAAAGTAACGCATATCATCCCGTCGAGCGTTTCGGCCCCCTGGGGTGAGGGGGTCGAGACGCTTGACTTTATCCATGCGATATTCCGTATACAGGCTCCTCCACATCTTCTCGAAATTATCACGCGTCCGACGGTCCAGCGCTATAAACTAGTTGCTAGCGGGCCACACTTCTGACGCATTATTCACCTTCTGAGGAGAAAACGATGGCGACGTCCCACAAGGGTTCTCAGGCATCGCCGCATTTGAAATCTGCCCTAGCTGAACTTCTGCAAGCCCATCCCGCCTTCCAAACCACCAGTTTTATCGACGACCTTCGCAAGCGTGAGTTCAGCCGTCTCGATGAACAAGGACACATTTATCTGGACTATACCGGCGGCGGACTGTACGCAGACTCTCAGATTCGCGAACATACTGACATGCTCGGATACAGAGTCTTCAGCAATCCTCACTCCACCAATCCGACCTCAGAAGCCACCACTGAGCTGATTGAGCGAGCGAGGAGCTATATACTCGATTACTTCAACGCCTCGCCACACGAGTATGTCGCCATATTAACGTCCAACGCCACCGGTGCGATTAAACCGGTGGGCGAAGCTTACCCCTTCCGACCTGGCGATCACTACGTGCTGACCTTCGACAACCACAACTCTGTCAACGGCATCCGAGATTTTGCCCGCCCAAAGGGCGCAGAGGTCACATACGTGCCTGTAATCCCCCCTGAATTGCGGATTGACGAAGGCAGGATGCACCGTTACCTGAGTCAGACACACTTCGATGGGAACAACCTGCTGGCCTACCTCGCGCAATCGAACTTCTCTGGGGTGCGACACTCGCTGGATTGGATCGAAGAGGCTGGCGAGTTTCCGGCTCGCTGGGCCCGATAAGGATGCCTCAACTCGCGTTTCCCTACAGTCCACAAGATTTGACCCCAGCCTGGCTCACTGATGCCCTGCGCTCGTCGAAAATAATACATAATTCCTCGGTAACCAGCATTGCCATCGAACGGGTTGGCGCAGGCACTGGTTGGGCTGGCGAGTGCGTCCGGGTCACCCTTGATTATGACAATCGCGAAGACGGCGCTCCGGCTATTATGATAGCGAAATTCTCAACTGCTGATCCCATCGGAAGGGCGGCGATGAGTGATCTGTATCAACAAGAGGTCGAGTTCTACACCGAGTATTCCAATGGTATCGGCATCGCAACTCCCAGAGCCTACTTCGGCGCGGCAGACCAGAACTCAGGGTATCACGCCCTTCTTCTGGAGGATTTGTCCGATATGAGGCACGGAGACGACATGACTGGTGGTTCCTCGGATGACGCTCTGTTGGCAGTGCTTCAACTAGCACAGATGCACGCTCGATGGTGGAACCTACATGAGTTGTCCGGACCTGCCGATTTCGAAGATAGCAGTCAACGACAACGCGACTTTCGGGAAAGATGGGGGCCTTGTGTCGAGAATGTCGGACCGCTTCTGTCCGATTCTTTCATGAGTATCGGGGAACTGCTTTGTGACAGGCTCAGCGATGTAGTGAACGATCTGTCCAAGCGTCCTCAGACCCTCATCCACGGCGACTATCGATACGACAACATGTTCTTCAACTCGTCGGGAGACATTGCCGGTCTGACTGCCATCGACTGGCAGTGTTTCAAGAGGTCGTGTTCTGCTTACGACGTCTCGTATTTCGTCGCCGCATCGCTGCAAGCTGACCAGCGCAGGGAACTTGAATTACGGCTATTGAACGAGTATCACAACAAGTTGCTTGATCTGGGGGTCAGTGGCTATGACTTCGACCGCTTCTACCGTGACTACCAACTGTCCTTCGTTTATTTCGCAGAGCTATGGGTGTTATCCGGCGCATACCTGGACATGACTGATCCGCGAGGAGTGGCCTATCTATCCGCCTCAATGGAAAGGTTCGACTCGATTCTTGCCGATCACGACATCGAAAATCTTATCTCGCAAACGATTACTTGATAAGTTCGGTTCTCGAAGATAACCTAGCGCGGTAAATCATCTGCTTCTGCCGTCTTATATTGAAACCCTCTGGAGGAAACATCTCATGCAATCTAGGCCCATCACAGCCAACCCTTCTCAGATCATGGTGGAACAGCTTGCCGCGTCAGGCGTCAAGTACGTCTTCTACAACTCAGGCTCTAGAGAGGCACGATTCTTCGACACTCTGACCACTCACAAAGATATCAACGGGATTCTAGCCCTGCACGAAGGCAGTGTCACCGCGATGGCAGGAGGCTACACCCAGGTGAAGAACGACGTGGCGGTCATGGTCGTGCATCTGGGCGCGGGACTCGCTCAGGCTATGGGCCAGCTTATCAACGTCTGGACGGGGAGCCTGCCTGTTGTGGTCATTACATTTGCCGGAGACACTGGCAGCTTCGGAGACACCATCGGCCTGGACTTGAGCCACAACTTCGGGCCCACATCCATCGCGGCTCCGGTCACCAAGGCCAACTGGACCGTCATCGAGCCAGAGGGCCTTCCGGCGGCGATAGACCGCGCCATCCGAGTTGCCAAAACTCCTCCGGTCGGGCCTGTGCATATCGCCGTGTACGACCGCCTGCTGGGAGACCAACAGGTATCAACGAATATCCTGGAGGGCGGACATCACGAGTTCCGGGCTGGCTATCCTTCAGACTCGGACTTGGAGCAGGTGGCGATGGCGCTGCATGAGGCAGAGCGTCCGCTAATATACGTCGGCGACGGTGTTTGGAAGAGCGGAGCGGAAGCGGCGGTCACAGAGATTGCCGAGAGGTTCGGCGCGGCGGTGGCCTCCGGTTTCGGAGACCTGCGAGGCGTGCCTATTAAGCATCCTCAACACGCCGGACGTATCGACACCGCGGCGGCTGCCATCAATCCCGATCTCGTAGTCTCCATCGGCGCTAGGCACGGCGGTGCGGGCTTGGAATCGGACTATGCGCCCTTCGCCAACGCCCAGAAGACCATCGCGATAGGGTCAGACATCGAGAATCTGAAAAACATGCCCGGACTGGACCTAGCTATCTTGGCCGACGAGCGCCGAGCCTCAGAGCGTCTGTTAGAATTGGTCCAGAGTGAGACGACGCCAGAACGCTACGACGACCGGCGCGAGCGGATGCGAGGACATGCCAACGCTCTCCGTTCACAGCGCAGAGCCGCATTGCAATCTGCGCCTGCGGAATCGGGCAAAGTGCGCCCGTGGCAGCTAATCAACGCTCTGGATTCCGAGCTTGAACGCCGAGGCGGCGGAATCGTCACAATAGAACAGTTCGCTGTGCCTCAGGACACCCATGGAGGAGACGGCGACCCAGGAAACAACGTATACATCCGCCCTGCCGGAGGCTCCGAGGGTTACGGCGTAGGTGGGGCTATCGGCGCAAAGCTCGGCGCGCCGGACACTCCGGTTGTCGGGCTGGTGGGCGATGGCTCAGTTTACTACGCCGACTCCGGCATGTGGACAGCGGTGCATCATCGGATTCCAGTGTTGTACGTCGTGCCCAACAACGGGGCGTATGGAATCGTCGCCAACGCCTTCGCTGGAGCCGACGCCAACATGAAAGAGACCGGAAACTACTCAGGCGTCGTGCTGGACGGAATGGATCCGGCGAAGATCGCGGAGGGCTTCGGGGTCGAAGCGTCGAATGTTACAAACGAAACGACCGTCGCCGAATCCATCGCCACAGGAATGGACATCGTGCAGCGGGAGAGCCGCCCCTACCTCCTGAACGTCCACCTGCCTTTGGGTCTGCCCGCCGGAGGGCGCAAGGCTGCGCCGTACCAGTTAAAATCGTAGATTGTTAAATTCAAATTGCGCGGTTTGTTAACTCAGCACCGGAGAATCGTTGGCAGGTTGGCTTCGACTCCAGCCAATCCGCTAATGTCTGACCATGCAGACGTCTGCCAGTGATTCCTCTATCTTTTCTCGGTTTCGATGTTTGAATAGAAGGGCCGGCGTTCACTCAGCCTCCAATACGATTGCACGTTCCCGGATGCAATTAGCGGACGCTCGATATTTATCGTTTCGTTGAAGTCAGAGAATTTGACTGTAGTATCCCAGGTAATACCGCCGATTTGTTCGACGCCTCCGGACGAGGTGACCGCCGACGCGCCTGACAGTTTCATCTGGCGTATGTGAAACTCATCTTTGCTGATCCACAGATCGACGTTGACGATAATCTTGCGCGGAGCGCCCAGAAATTCCAGGGCTTCTTGATAATCTATTGCCGGAATGCCCAGGGCTTCGAGATTGTCCCGAAAATCACCGGCGAGAGGATCAAGCGCGATCGCATGGCTCCTGAGTTTGTCGATGTCCACTCTGCCCCGATGATGCGTCGTTTGAACGCCACCAACTACTGTGTCTGGCAAGTCTCTGATATCAACCAGGGAATTCAGCAGGCCCAAAGTATCGCGTTTGCCTGGGAAGGGGCTGAATATGTTGACCCCACCTTCACCAGATTCGTCAATGAACGTCGAACTGGACCGGTTGTCGACGGTGACACGTCGGTACTGATCTTCGCCTACAATTATGAACTCCTCGGTCTGTCCGTTTTCGAAGATCATGCCGTGGTAGCGGTTTTTGTCGGTGAACGCCCACGAGAACCCAACTTCCGAACTTTGATCATTCATCGAGACAATATTCGAGCCTGAAATCCGGTAAGACTGTAACGCTTCAGTCGCTGCATACGCTGCCTCAACCCCTCCCACAGTACTGCCGCCGGAAAACCGGAACGACAAAGCCGCGACCGCCACAACAGCAATTGCGACTATTACCAACGAAGGACGCAAGAACTTCTGGTCCGGCATTGGCACGCTGAATATTCTCACTCCGCCTAACCGTGACATGGTAGATTCGCGAATGTCCGGAGTGATCTTTGTTGTTTGCAGTGATTTGAGTTGGATACGCAACGCCTGGTAATCGGCCAACACCCGTTGGCAACTGGCGCAGACCGTTAGATGCTCCTCCACGAACTCACGTTGAGTGAGCGCAAGTTGATCATTCGCGTATGCGGAAAGCAATTCCTGCATTTTGGAGCAATTCATTACCCAGTGCCTCCCGATCTGATGCCGTACACATTTCGGAAATCCCGGCTCCCTCTCGCAACCCGTTTGCGAACCGCTTCCTCGGATATACCGACGATTGCCCCAACTTCCTTGTAGGTAAACCCTTCGACGAAGTGGAGCGCCATACAGACCCGTCGTCCCTGCGGAACCTTCAGAAGGGCTTCTTCCAAGGCCACTTTCTCAACGAGTTGATCGGCGAAGGCGCTCATGTTGGGGGTGTCGGCAGTTTCGGAGCCTGTGAATGGAATGAACGACAACAGACGCCTTCGGCGGTGATACTGGTTCGCGTTGTTGGTGGCTATTCGATAGAGCCACGCCTTCAAAGAAAGATCGGAACGAGTTTTGAGGATACCTCGAAACGCTTGAAGGAAGGTATCCTGCGCCAGATCCTGAGCGACTTCATAGTTCCCGGTCATCCGCAAAAGATAGCGAATGATAGGCCTTTGATAGTGCTCAATGATTTCGCCGAAAGCGTCGTTACGGCCAGTGCGGACCTGAGCAATAACCTGCGCCTCGTGCAGCAAACGGGACTCCTTTATTGCACATCTCTAACTAATAAAATGTTTGGCGAGTCACAAACCGGACACATGGTTTCCAACTGGCAGATTTTCGCTCAATAACTGGACGAAAAAAGCGCCTGACTATTGCCAGTCGGGCGCTTTTGATTCGGCAGCGAAAAAGTGTTAGCTCTGTTTAATCAACTTGCTGAAGCTTCGAAGCTCCGTGGGCGGGTCCATTCTCCCGCCGCGAATGGTGAATGACACCTCGCCAACGTATATGTTCCCCTTTGAATCCACACCCATGCCGTGAGGCGCGATGAAGTATCCCGGCTCCGTGCCTTCGTCCGGGTTGCCGAAGCGGGCCAGAAGCTCGCCCTTCGGGCTGAGAATGCTTATGCGATGTCCCATGCCGGGAGGCGTCGGGTCTTCGGCGGTCATGCCGGGGAGCTCGCCAACGTAGATGTTCCCGTCTGGGCCGACCGTCATGCCGTTGGGAAGGTGGATATTGTTCCAAACGTCGGTCACCTTGCCATCAGTGTCGAAAACCTGGATTCGATGGGCCTCTCTGTCTGCCACAATCACCCGGTCGTCGTCGTCCACGATGATGTTATGGGGTCGCAGAAATTGTCCGGGGTCGATTCCCGGCTCGCCCCAGGACATCACATGCTCGCCTTCGGCGGTGTACTTGTGAACCCGGAAGTTGCCGTAGCCGTCGGTGATGTAGATGTGCCCTGTGTGCTTGGACACCGCCGCGTGGGTTGGGCGGTTGAAGGGCGCGCCCTTCCATTTCTCCGTCGAAACTCCGGATTCGCCGATTGTCATGAGCAGTTCGCCGTCCTGAGTCCATTTGGTGATGGTGTGGATACCGTCGTCCACGCAGAACACCGAGCCGTCGGGAGCGATCAGAATTCCGTGAGTCCGGTTTCCGAAAACGCCCTTGCCGAACCCTCGCACGAAATTCCCGTCAGGGTCGAAGACCATCACGGGATGCTCGGGGTTCCGGCTGAAGGCGTACACATGATCGGTGGCGTCCACCGCGACGCCGGGAGTCTCAATGAGTTTCGCGTCACCGGGCAACTTATGCCAGTCGTTTACATGCTCGTACGTGAAATCTCCGCTGCCAAGAATAACCGCCATTGGAAATATTCCTCCTCTAAGATTTGGGTTGAAAACGGCGTTCAAACTCTGTGGCCTGCACAACCATAGTCATTGATCGGGGCTTTGAGTCGATCGCAAAACGAGACTGATGAACCCAATTCGCATGCTATATGAGCGCAAAAACACTGTCAAACGCCGATGGATCACAGACACCATAGGGCGCTCTAGTCAGATTTCTGATCTTGCTAGAAGTCTGAGACTTCCATTTCATCTTGATCGGAAGGCTCTTCATCTACTCGTTCTGGGCAGTCAGCCGATGTGAGGTCGCAGAAACGGCACTCTGAACCGCTAGGAACTTTTCTGCCAGGATCCTGAGAGGAGATTCGACCAATGAGGGCGAACAACCGTTTTTTGAAGGTGTCGTCAATCGCGCTGTGAGGAATCGCGACCTCATGGTCGTTGTAAACCACCCTGCCGTCGAACTGCATGCCTTGAAACCTGTTCCAGTGGGGCAAGGCGTACATATAGATCATCACCTGCGCCTGATCGGACGCTCTGGGCTGGCCGGTTTTGACATCGTAAACTGTCCCGCCGGTCTCATTCTCAAATAGCGCGACGATGTCGGGCCTTCCACCCAGCATTGTGCCTGACGACCCTCGAATGTTGAAGCTAGACTGGTTCTCGGTCAACACTTCCTTGCCCTGATCATCCAGATCGCCCCAAACCTTGTTGAGAAGCTCGGTATGGTTCATCTGCCAGCCAACCGCATCGAGGCTGCTGGGCATCTTTGCGTACTGTTTATGGTGCGCCTTGAACCAGGCCGCCCACTCGCAGGAGACATCTCCCACCAACAATTTTGACAACCACGTCACCCAGATATAGGGGCCTGACCTCGGCACAGCTTGCGTCATAATTCGCCCGATTAGAATTTACGTTCTATCCTAACACATCAACTCGTGAGACAAGCGTGTGCGACCCGCCACCGCCTGGAAACCTTCAGATGTAGCCAGGTAAACCGTTGAAAGAAGCGGCTAGAGATATGATCGAAAGTGGTGTGCGGAGAGAATGAGAGAGGCGGCGTATCGTGCTGGATGATCAAA
>DCAW01000168.1:53038-54098 GCA_002313895.1 Dehalococcoidia bacterium UBA1123 | reverse complement strand
TGTTCGACCTCAACTTGATTGGTCGCAACCCAATCCGCGGTGGGTAATTAATGGCGGCAAAGGGCGATGGAGAGACATAGCGCTGCAATTGGCAGCACAGATTATTGGCGGATCGCTGGCAAACTGTTCCGAGTGCGGGCAACCTTACAGAACTACTCGAACGCCGCAGGCTGGACGTCTCAATTACTGTGAGGAGTGCCGAGTTGGATCGGCCCCGGCACGTAATCGGAAACAAGCGCAACGCACCCGCGAAAGCAAAATTGCGAATGCATAGTGGACAGATACTGGACAGAATGAAAAAACGACAGGCCCCTGACACTACATCAGGGGCCTGTTCTGTGACTATAATATTGGAGGCGACGGGCGGATTCGAACCGCCGAATAGGGGTTTTGCAGACCCCCGCCTTAGACCGCTTGGCTACGTCGCCCTTTTGGATGCTTGGCAATGATTGGTGCCGAGGAGGAGACTCGAACTCCTACAGCCTATTCGGCCACAGCGCCCTCAACGCTGCGTGTCTACCAATTCCACCACCTCGGCGTTATGGTTCGCCTTCCGACGAAATCCTGCCAACGCGCTAATTATAGCTAAAAGCGGTCAAGATTGTCCACTGGAATGACCTCGAAATCTGGCTTGCCACCAAATTACGGAAGCATGATTCCAACTCGGAATATCGGGCTAAAATGGTCAGACATGTACATTAAAACGCAGACGCTCTACGGTAGGGTCTAAAGATGTATGCTCATTTCTTGTGTTCTGGGATTCATCGTAATACGCGTCAAGAAAGTATGCCTATGATAAGGCTAGCCAAACCTTGATTTTCGAATTGGCGTACTAATATTGGCATCGATGATGGTATCGGTGGGTTACACTCCGGTGTCGGCAAATGGCCACGGAGCTCCCAATTCGGCAACGACAACGCGGACGCTCAAAGTGTAAGCATCACCGAAAATGCCGTCTAATGTTGCACCGATCGAGTCGGCAGTTCGGAACCTGCCAGTCGGTCGCGCCTCATTGCCAGCGAACCTTTACGCCGCGAGTGATCGATTGAACGCGATGTCT
>DCAW01000168.1:44944-52636 GCA_002313895.1 Dehalococcoidia bacterium UBA1123 | reverse complement strand
TTGGATCGGTTGCTTTCTGCGGGCGCAGTTATCGAACGCGTAGATGAAACTGGCATGTTAGTGCAAGTATCTGGTCCTGTGTCGAAGGTTGCCGAAACCGCGGATTTGGACGAGGTGGGACATATTTCATTGCCGAATTACGGTCGGACGAACATCGGGTCGCCGCAAACCCAGGGAGATAGTAGGGGCCCGCTGGTCGTTCCTGACGGGGCCGGTTGTCGGCTCGCGGGAATCGTGTCCTGGAACATCGAATGAGCACTTCAACGGTTGCCCGAGGTTTCCACTCGTGTCACGGAAATGCTGGAATTTATCAACCAACACATTGGAATATTTTTGACGGACGTATCTTCGGTCAAAATAGTTTTCCCGGAAACTTCCATCCCCGGGCAGGATCTGACCTGCACGGTGGTCGTGTCCAATTTGGGAACCGTGGCCGCCACCGGAGTCACAGTGACGGACGTTTTGCCGGTCACCCTTGAACCCGTATCCGCAACCTCGACTCAAGGAACTTGCGCTGGCCATCAGACCGTGACATGCAATTTGGACGACATCGCCGTATTTCAGATGCTTCAATTACGGTGACGGCATTGGTCGACGCCGGATTGTCCGGCACGATTACCAACACAGCAACCGTGACGACCACATCTGAGGATGCCGAATCACAAAACAACGCAGTTTCAGCTTCTGTTGTAGTTTTACCGAATCCGGACCTGTCCCTCATAAAGTTTGCCAGCGGGACTTCGGTTCGTTCTGTAGGACTCTTGACCTACACCTTGACGATAACCAATCTCGGCCCGTCGACGTCGACGGAATCCACAGTCACAGATGTTCTTCCTTCTGGATTGGCGCTGACTGCGACTACCACTGTTGGCGCGACGTGCGTTGGGGAATCGATTGCGACCTGTTTAGTTGGCTGTTTGGCTGCCGGCGCGCAGGCGTTGGTGACGCTGACCACACAGGTGGCAAATGCCGATCTGGGCACGATCATAAACACAGCCACGATCAGGACATCGACGCCTCAAGATCCGAACACGTCGAACAACACAGGAACTGCCACAACCACTGTGCTCACGTCTAATCTGATGGTGTCACGAACCGCTTCTGTGGGGGCACTGTCGGCGGGCGAGAGGTTGTTCCACACGATCACGGTTTCGAACATCAGAACCACGACGGCGACCAATGTGACATTATCGGATGCTCTGCCCAGCGGGTTCATCTTGTTGTCTGCTACGTCCACTCAAGGGCCGTGCGGCAATTCCGTTAGCTGCGCGCTGGGGGAAATTGGTGTTAGAGTGTCGGTTGCGGTCACCATTCAAGGGGCTGTGCTCCTGGATTTCTCTGGCAACTTGATTAATGCTGCGGCAGTCTCCTCGCCGTCCTTCGATAAGTCGATAGGCAATAATCAGGCCACGGTGACCGTTGATGTTTCGCCAGCGCCAGCAGACTTGAATGTCTCCAAGATCGCTCCGGAAAGGCCTGTGTTGGCAGGGAGCGATATCGAGTACACAATCAAGGTGGCCAACAACGACCCCGCAACCTCGACTGGAACTTTCGTGACCGACGATCTGCCTCATAGCGTTTCGGTAATCAGCGCAATCCCTACCCAGGGCAGTTGGTAAACACAGTCGTCGCGCCGAGCACGGCGCCAGAAACATACTGGCGAACAACGCCGCCACGGCGGTGACTCAGATTCCCAGCATTGGAGCGTGGAACATGGCGGCGTTGCTCAGCCCGTTGACACTGTGGAAAATCACCACGAGACGAAGAGTTCCAAGCTAACTACGAAGAAACAGGCGCGGCTACAACGAATTGGCCGACTCGACGCCACAGGTCTACGCTGTGCAATCGCAATTTCACGACTTCGCCGGGTTTGACCTCGCTGCCCAAAGCGGCGCGCACCCTGAACGGATACTGCACCAAGTCCATTACGCCAGCCCTGTTGGGCTGGTTATCCAGAACGTAAGCCTCGTGGATGCTTTCTTCGCCGGCCCGCTCCAACTCGCGCCGTTCGGTATCCAAGTGCTTGAGGAACCAGTACTTCTCTCGGTCAAATTCCATCCGCGAAATCTCTCGAATCTGCATGTCCGCGCGCTGGGCCACCGAGGAAATTTCTTCATCTGAGTAGAATTTCTCGCCCGTTTTCAGGAAATGTGAAACCTGACGCTGAATCACAAGGTCGGGGTACCGTCGAAGAGGAGAACTGGCCTGGATGTAAGCCGGGACACCAAGCCCCGCGTGAGCGCCCGGCTCTGTGCTGATCGTTGCCGGACCCATTTTCCGGACTGTGAGATACCACCTCAGTAAGCCCTCCGGTGTTTGGGCTACGATGTCGCTGAGGTCAGGGGCCTTCTGTGACCGATACGGCGCCGGAAGCTCGTTCTTCTTGCAGAACTCGGCAAGCATCGCGTTATAGAAAATCATGAACTCAGCGATCATGGTCCTAGCCGGATTGGAGCGTTGAAGCACATTCACGGTTATCTCGCCCGACTCCGACACCTTGACCGATAGCTCGTCCCTGTCCAAGTTCGGTGTTCCGGTCGACTCGCGCTTGGCCTTGATTTTTTTCGCCAGCACTCTCAGACTTGACAGTTCGCGGTGCATCGGGGCGTTCTGATCCGCGATGCGAGCGTCAACAGTGTCGTAACTAAGCGCCGCGCGGCTTTGGATTATCGACGGCGTGACCTCCCAACTAACAACTTCTGCGTCCTTGGATATCGTCGCCAGCAGGCTAACCGCAAGCCTGCGCTCACCAGGGGAAAGACTGCCCAAGTCCGCTGCGACCTGTGGGGGCAGCATCCAGATTTTCCGTTCAGGAAGGTACATTGTCGCCATGCGACGGTCGGCGTCTTTGTCCAGAGCAGATTCGGGTTGGACGATGGAGCTTGCGTCGGCGATGTGGATTCCGACTCGGTAAGCGTCGGTCATGACGCCGTCGATTTCGGCTTCGACATATTCGATGGATAGACCGTCGTCTCGATCCGTCGTGTCTTCGTCATCTACCGTAATTACATCTAGAGATGTCAGATCGCGGCGGTGCGAGTCATCGAACTGGGAGGATACGTCCAATGAGCTGGCTTCAGCCAGAACGTCGTCGCTAAACTCAATTGGAATAGCTGCCTGTTCCAGGGCCAGGAATTCGTCTTTGGAAATGTGCCCCGCGTTCGCCAATGTCAGGAAGGCGGTCCTTTGTGGGTCTCGTGATACGTCCGTTATGCTTTCGAGGTATTTTTTAGCCGACGCTGCCCTAGTGTAATCGTCACCGAACACAGCCAGTCCGCGAATTTGGTCAAGAAGGTGGGCCTGGTGTGACGTAATCTCTTCTGGAAGTTTGCCTGAGGATAAACACTCCGCGAGAGCCACCGCTTCTTCGGCGTGTCTTGCGGTCCGTTCTCGGCGGGCTTCCAACTCGGCGACCTCTTCGCGGGTCCGAGGCGTGTATTCGCTGCCTTTTGTCGTGAATCTCAGGTCGTTTCTGTCGAGGTGAAATAACAAACCTACCCGTTGAGCAGATGTCGGCTCGTCGCTCCAATAAAGTTCTGCCATATCCTCCAGGCTCAAGGCATCGCGGTCATCGCACACGATGTCCCAGAGGTCGGTCAGGTCGAGTTCGGATGCCACGGTCTCTGCCTCTCGTGTCAGATTTTCCACGGCTTCGTGGCCGGCGGCTTTCATCCCCGTCGTCAACATCACCCTTGCCAGCGGTAGGCGCGCTTCCTTGTTCCTTCCGATCGCTATTTTGACCCTTGTTGAGTCGGCCTCAACGAAGCGGCCGATTCCTGGCCCACTGTTCAGGCGCACAACTATTAACTCACCAGATTGCATATGTTCCTCGGGTTTCGGGCTGCCTGCGAATAGCCGGCAGCCGTGGGGTTTTTGTGTTTAATATTTCGAGCAAAAACCTGGCGCATCGCGTAGACCTTTCGTGCCAGCGGTCGCATGGTTTACTCCGATAGGTATGATAACATCTCGGACTTGCTAAGACGGTTGCCTGGCGTCCACCGACGCTGGTACTCTGCCGTCAGACTGAACACGATGCCAGGAGATATTCGCATGAACCCACATCAGACTCGAGCGCTTGAGATACTTGAATCGCTGGGCAATCGCCCTGCTGCCCCCTTCCATGAAGGAGGCCCGGCGAGCTATCTGATTGAGCAGGCCACCGTGTTAGGCGTCGATGTTCGTGTGGACGAGTTCGGAAACGTGATAGCGCACTACGAGGGAGGCGATCTGGGGACCGAGCGCGTCGACCCGCCAATTGCCTACGTGGCTCACATGGATCACCCGGGTTACGAGATCGTCGAGGTCGGGGAACGGGGAACCATTGCCAGAGCGCTGGGTGGGGTGCCTGTCGTTTCCATGAAACAGTCGGTTGCCGTGCTTGCGCTTCTTTCGGACGGAAGCAGGGTTCGCGCGAAACTCATCCCTCCTGGAGGACCGTTGTCTGACGATCCAGATGACCGGTTAGTCCTGGTGGAGTTTGAAGTCGATGTCGAGCTCGCGCCGCCTGTGCCTCTTGTGTTCGATCTGGTGAACTTCACATTAGACGGCGATCTAATCAGGATGCGCGCCGCCGATGACCTAGCTGGTTGTGCCTCCGGATTGGCGGCTCTAGAGCGAATCGTGGCCGACGAAGTAAACGTGGATTTCTACGCCGTCTGGACCCGAGCAGAGGAGGGCGGGCTATGGGGCGCAAGACTGATGGCTGAGGCCGGAACTCTGCCGAAAGACACGCTGGTTGTGTCCATCGAGTCCAGCCCTGTGATTCCTGGGGTCGCTCAGGGTGAAGGGCCGGTCATCCGCACAGGGGACAGGATGTTTACATTCGATGCCGACGCCGAGCAGATATTCATTGTCGCCCAAGACGCCATCCAGTCGAGGAATCCCAACTTCAAAGTCCAACGCCAGCTTATGAGCGGCGGCTCGTGCGAGGCCACGGCGTTCGCGGTGTTCGGCTACAAGGCGACCGGCATAGCGTTCCCGCTGGGTAACTGGCACAACGCCACTACGTTCATCGGTGACCCGCAAGGAGGCATCGGCCCTGAGTACATCCACGTCGACGATTTCCTGGGAGGCGTCGAACTGCTCACCGAGGCCGCAAAGAGCGTCGGCAAGCGCAATGACTCTCCTACACGTGCCAGAGTGCGGCAGATTCCCGCCGATATCCGTGCAAGGATGGCGTCGTCTGGACAGTGGGTTTAACGGTATTTAGGCCTCGCTGGTGTCCCACCCGTAGATGGCCCAGTAGCCGACTTTCGGAACGTCCGACACTGTGGTTAGCCCCTGAGCGCGTTTGATCCTCTGTATGTTGAACAGGTGAGTGGTCTCTTCAAAGTAGATGTGTCGCATGACGGCTTCGTACAGCATCACGGCTTTCGTGGGGTCGTCGGCCAGATTGACACCAGTAGGGTGGGCTTTGTTCATCAACTGCCATTGGAGATTCTGTTGTTGAATTACGGATTGCGCTCGTAGAAACCCAACATTTCTCTCGGACAAAACGCGTTGGGCCAGTACGATAAATTCCTTAAGCTTGCCTAAGATAACCGAGAGGGCGTGGTATTTGTTGTCATCCATTCTTCGGTCGAAATCTGAATTTGCTATCGCGTTCACGTCATCGACACCGTGATCGCCGTCGGGAAACAGCGTGTCTCCCAAGCGCAGAACGAGCCAACGAGGAATGAGCGACGCCATGTGGCTCAGTTGGACCCTGATGCTCCAGTCAGCCCAACCCCATTCGTCGGACCTGAAATCTAACTGTTCGTCGGTCAAGTCTCTGACCTCGGCGGCAATCAGGTCGTAGAGCGTCGCGTATTCGGGGAACAGGACTGTTCCTGGCGAGTCGTCCGAAACCGGCTGGCTTGTCATGTTGGCTCCTTGCACGTTGGCGACTTAGGTGTCAAACGTGCTTCTCCAAGAGTTCCTTGAGCTGCTGCATTGACAGATTCCCGCCGCTCATTATCAGCACGACTTTTTTGCCCGCAAGTTGGTCCTTGATCTTGACGGCACCCGCCAAAGAAGCGGCGCCTGCATGTTCGGTCAGGTTGTGGGTGTTCTCCAGGTGGAGAATCACCGCTTGGTCCATTTCGTCGTCGCTGACCAGAACGAAGTCGTCGAGTTGCTCGGTAAGAATATCCAACGTCGTCTGATAGCCGCTGCCAGTTGCGAGACCTTCTGCATGGCTTCGCATCGGAGCCTCCACGATCTCGCCCTCTTTCCACGAGAGGTAAACGGCTGGAGCCTGTTCGGACTGCACGCCAATCACCTTGATTTTCGGATTGATGCTCTTCGCGACGATGCACGCTCCGCTGGCGCCGCTGCCGCCGCCGATAGGGACAATTATCACGTCAACGTCGGGCAGGTCTTCCAGGATTTCCAGTGTGTATGTGCCCACGCCTGCGATCAACTGAGGCTCGTTAACCGGGTCAATGTATCGGTAGCCTTCTTCTTTGGCGAGAATCTGAAGGTGGGCTTTGGCCTCATCGAAGAAAGCGCCGTGATGGATGACCTCAGCTCCGAGATTTAGCATGCTCTCGACCTTGCCTGGGTTGGCATTTTCTGGGACGCCTACAACGGCCTTCATTCCGAACACCGAGGCGGCGTAGGCGATGGACTGCCCGTGGTTGCCGCTTGAAGCGGTGGCGACTCCTCTCGCTCGCTCTTTTGCTGACATCTGTGAGATCAGGTTTATGCCTCCTCGCATCTTGAACGCACCAAGCCGCTGGTGATTCTCGTGCTTGACGTACACCGCTTCGGCCCCCAAGAGTTTGTCCAGAGAGATGTAGCGGTGCAGGGGAGTGCGCGTGACGTGGCCGGCGATTCGCTTCTGGGCCTCCAGAACGTCTCGGAGGGTCGGAGTCTGGCTCAAGGGTCGTCTCCTTAGTCATCAAACTGAAGTTTTGGGTTGACAACTAAGGATACTGGTTTCGAACAGGTTGTGAAAGATTCATTGCGATCCAACGAATCGGCTCTTAATGGCGTTGACCTGCTCCCGCAGCAAAACCGCATTCCAGCCGAGACCGACGGCCGACTTGAAATCGGACTCAGCCAACTCATCGTTGCCTTTGCCTGTGTGGGCCAGCGCGCGAAAGGCGTAGTAGTCTGATTTTTTGTTATCTATTCTAATCGCCTGATCCAAGCTGTTTATCGACCTGGTGTAAGAGCCAACGGCCAGGTGAGCCGCGCCCTTGGAGTAAAGTGTGTCAGACGCTTCAGGATCAATCGCCAGCGCTTCCTCGAAGTTCTCGATGGCCCGAATGTGATCGCCCTTACCCCCGTAAGCCAGTCCTCTGTTATGGAAAGCATCGGAGTATTCCGGATAGTGTCGGATGGCGTCATCAAAATCTTCGATGGCCAGAGTGAGGGTGCCTAGATTGGCCCTCAGGAGTCCTCGATTGTAGTAGCTCTGATACTGGTTCGGAAATGCGTCGATAGCTTTTGTGTACTCCTCGATTGCTTCCTCGGATCGATCGGCACGCTGGTGTTCGATGGCAAGATCATAGTGCTCTTGGGCTTTGTCTGGGTTGTCGACGCAGGCTGTCGCTAAGAACATCATACCCACGCAGATCATCGAGACAATGTTGCTATTCATCTACCGACACTCCAGACTCTGGATTGAATCGTTGCCGACAGCCGAGTTCCAGCTGCGCAGTTACTTGACCGAGGCGCTACGATGTTGGACATGTAAGCAGCTAATGG
>DCAW01000168.1:0-44558 GCA_002313895.1 Dehalococcoidia bacterium UBA1123 | reverse complement strand
GCGGTGTACACCAATGGAGGCGTGGTCGCGTCGATATCCCCATTGGCCGCGTCGGCCGGCGTTCGAGTTCTGGCCGATGGCGGCAACGCCTTCGACGCCGCAATTGCGACCGCAGCCGTCGAAGCGGTGACCGTCTCTGCTGGTTGCGGTCTGGGCGGAGAGCCGTTCGTTATCATGTATGAAGCCAAGACCGGCAGGGTGTACGGCCTCAATGGCAGCGGCAAAGCTCCGATGGCCGCCACTCGTGATTACTTCGTCAGCAGAGGGCACAAAACGATGCCGCTGACTGGGCCGCTCGCAGCCGCGATTCCTGGTGAGGTAGCGGGATGGGAAGATATACTGGAGCGGTTCGGAACTCGCACCCTCGCCAGTCTCCTGGAACCGGCTATTGGGTACGCAGAGGAAGGCCACGCAGTATCTGCCAGAACAGCCCGTGGCTTCCAGATGATGAACGATAAGCTAAGCGCTTATCCTGACACAGCGGCAGTCTTCACCAAGAACGGCGCCCCTCTTGAAGAGGGCGACATACTCGTTCAGAAAAACCTCGCGAACACGCTTCGCCGCGTCGGCGCGGGTGGTTCCGAGGAGTTTTATCGAGGCGACACTGCCAGGGAAATGGTCAGGGCCATACGGGCCGCTGGAGGCCTCTACACCGAGAAGGAATTCGCCCAGCACGAGTCCACTTGGCACGAACCACCCATTTCGACAACGTACAGAGGTTACACAGTCTACGAGACCACTCCTCCGTCCCAGGGTTTCTTGCTTTTGGAAATGCTGAACATCATGGAAGGCCTGGATATCGGCGAGATGGGATTCTACAACGCCGAAGCGGTTCACGCGATGGTACAGGCCAAAAAACTCGCAATGGCCGACCGCAACGAGTATGTAGGTGACCCTGATTATATAGACAACCCGCTGGACGAACTGATCTCCAAGCCCTGGGCCGCTCAACGGCGCGCTTTGATGAACCCTGCGGCGGACATCAACTTCGAGCCTGGGCCGATGGCCGCTCCGATTCCTGGCGACGACAACACAAGCTACTTTTGCGTCGTAGATAAAGAGGGCAACGCGTTGTCCTTCATTCACAGCCTGTCAATGGGCTTCGGCGGCGGGTTCGTAGCCGGGGAGACCGGCGTGACGCTGAACAACCGCATTGGCCGCGGCTTCAGTCTCGTCGACGGACACCCCAACGTCATCGAGCCAGGGAAGCGCACGATGCACACACTCAACGCCTACATGGTTTTCAAAAACGACAAGCCATACCTTGTCGGCGCGACTCCAGGCGGAGACCGTCAGATCGCTTGGAACGCCCAGGTCATCTCCAACGTGATAGATCACGGATTGGACCCACAGGAAGCCGTAGAGGCTCCCCGCTGGACCAGCACGCCAAGCACGGACCCAGCAAATATCGACGACCCATTCGTCCTTGAACTTGAAGGTGGCATGGAGATTGAAGAGGTCGCAAAGCTGAAAGCCAAAGGCCATGAAGTGGATGTGCAAGAAACCGGCGGCTACGGCGGTTCAGTGAAGCTGATAATGATTGACCCGGAGACCGGGGTGCGGGTCTCAGGATCAGACCCGCGCACGGATGGTCACGCCGCTGTGGTCTGACGACGCATTGGCCGGGGTTAAGTCAGCAGATTGAAAACGAGGAAAAGCGTGATCTAAGGCCATAGCCAGTCGATTCATTGAAAATGGTAATATGAGCAAGGGCGGGAACATCCCGCCCTCTTTATTGCACAAGCGAGGGCGAAGGTTTGGGACTTAAGATATTTTTCGACGTTGATTACACGATCCTTGCGGTTGATAACAGCCTTAGGCCTGGCACGCGAGATACTTTCGAAAAGCTAATATCCGACGGTCACGACGTTTATATTTGGTCTGGAGTTGGGCTTCGAAATGCGGAGATTCGTCATCACGATCTCGAAGACTTAGTTTCCGGCGTTTATCGAAAACCGATCCAAAATTACGTGGCCGGTTTGTTAGAATTTGATGTTCCTCATTGGCCCGATTTCGTGATCGACGACTATCCAGAAATCGTCGAGACGTTCGGCGGCGTCGTGTGCCAGCCTTACTACTTCCGCTCCGCCTCAGATGATGAGATGGAGCGCATCTACGGCATCATCTCGGAGTTTGCCGAAACTGGCGAATCTGCCCAGGTCGGGTACCGGGCCGCGACCAATGGGAGACCCCCGACACAGGAATAACCTATGCCGATTCGACTCCTGCGCCCAGACGTGTCCTCGAAGATCGCCGCCGGCGAGGTAATTGAGCGGCCAGCATCCGCCGTCAAGGAGCTGATTGAGAATTCGCTGGATGCTGGCGCGACACGAATCTCCGTTGAAGTGAGAGGCGGCGGCTCTGAGTTAATTAGGATTTCCGACAACGGCGTTGGTATTCCCGCCAACGAAGTCGAGTTGGCTTTCCAGAGGTTCGCCACAAGCAAAGTGTCCAGCGTCGAAGACCTTGACGGAATCAAAACTCTGGGTTTCCGAGGCGAAGCTCTGCCAAGCATATCAGCGGTTTCCAGGGTCACGCTCGTGACCCGCTACGAGCGTGAATCAGAAGGGACCAGATTTGAGGTCCACGACGGCGAGACAGTGGGCAATGAACCTGCAGGGGCGCCAACGGGCACCACGATCACGGTGCGCCAACTGTTCCGAAATCTTCCGGCCAGACAGAAGTTCCTGAAGACCGTCGGAACTGAAATCTCACGAATCCAGATCGCGGTGACCCGGTACGCGCTGGCATATCCAGAAGTTCGGTTCGAGTTGAACCCGGACAAAGGCAGGAAATTCGCTAGCCCAGGCACTGGAGACCTTCGAGCAGTAGTGGCCGCTGTGTACGGCCTTCAGAACGCAGAAGGGATGTTGGATATGACGCCATCGGACGAGGACGACCTCTCGCCGATGGTTTGGGGGTTGGTCAGTCCACCTTCGATGGACAGAGCGAATCGATCTTATATCTGTTTTTTTGTAAACAGGAGATGGGTGCAGAACCGATTTTTGTCATTCGCGCTGGAGCAGGCTTACCATGGATTCATGGCTGAACGCCGTTTTCCGATGGGCGTGGTGAACATCAATTTGCCCTACGAGGACGTCGACGTAAACGCTCATCCCGCAAAGGCTGAAGTTCGTTTTAGACGAGAGAACCAGATATTCGGCGCGGTCCAACAAGCTGTCAGGCACGCCCTTGTGACCTACTCCCCAGTGCCGGAAGTCAATCGGCTTACTTCCGGACATTCTCCGTCGCATGCGAGGACGCAGGCGACATCAGGAGCGTTCTGGCCCACGACTCCGTTCGCGCGACCCTCGCCTTCCGAACGCGACCGACTGGCGGAAATCGCAGGCTGGACCTCCGACCATGATGCGGCGCAGACGCATCCGATCGCCGATGTCACGCCTGAATCGGAGCCGATGATCCCCAAGAATGCCCTGCCTGTGCTTCGTGTGTTGGGGCAGGTCCAGACCACTTACATCGTCGCCGAAGGGCCTGATGGGATGTACCTCATAGACCAGCACGCGGCCCATGAACGAGTGATGTTCGAGCGCGTGCAGGCACAGGCCGTCGCCAGCACCCCCGAAATCCAGAGCCTCCTGGAGCCGGCGGTCGTCCAATTGAATCCAGAACACCAAGAGTTGCTTGAGGCTCAAGGCGAGATAATCGGTTCGTTAGGATTTGCCATCGAGCCATTTGGAGGCGACACGTTTTTGATTCGCGGCGTTCCCGCCCTGCTGGGAGAAGGCGACCCGGCGCGGGCGCTGATGGACATCCTGGACCTCATGGCCGACGGCGGTGGATTCGAGTCATGGGAGGAGCGTGCGGCCTATTCCATCGCGTGCCATTCGGCGATTCGCGCCGGTAAAGTATTGTCGCATCAAGAAATGATGGAATTGACCCGTCAACTCGAAGACTGCGTTCAGCCCAACACCTGTCCTCATGGTCGCCCGACGATGATCCATTTGAGTTCGAGTCGTCTAGAACGGGAGTTTGGAAGGACTTAACCTCCAATCAACCGAGAACAAAAAAGAAACTGGCCGTCGAGTTTGCGCCCGATGGCCAGTTTCTCGCTATGGCTTGGGTTTTGCTACTTCGCAACGCCGATTTCGCGAGATATTTGTCATGGGGTCCAGTAACCTCAATCGAAGAATCGATCTCATTTCTTTCCGACACTATGTTTCGGCACCAATTGGGGGATGTGGCCGGATGGGGTCTGGTCAAAAAGCGGGAGAACCGGATCATCGGCACATGCGGATTCACCAATTAGGACCCGGAGAGCAAAAAAGCCGAGATCGGGCACGCTCTGGCGCGCGATCATTGAGGACAGGGGTATATCACTGAGACCGTGAACCAGGTCATCGATTACGGGTGCCGATCGATGGAATTAAATCGCATCGAAGGGATGTGCGACGCCGAGAACTAAAGATCAGCCAGAGTCATGGAAAAGGCAGGTATGAGCTTAAAAGGCCTTCTGCGTGGCTATGGTTTCTGGAAAAACGAGTACCACGGCATGAAGTTGTTCTCGATTCTACGCCGAGAGTATTTCGAGACGACGGGATAAACTGGCATGGATTCCGGGTCTCATTTCAAGTAGCGGTCGAACCACTCACTGATAGCGTTCAGCCTGACGATTCGCCTGTCGGTTCGTCCGGCTCTCGACAGACCGTGCGACTCGCCGGGAAACATGACGAACTCTGAGTCAACGCCTTGGCGTTTCAATGCGACGAATACCTGCTCGCTCTGAGTGATGGAACACCGCAAATCCTGCTCGCTGTGGATGACGAGAGTTGGCGTTTTGACGTTCCCGAAATACCTTATCGGCGATTGCCGCCAGTAAGTCTCCAGGTCGTCCCACGGCGCCTTCCCGCCGAACACCTCCTCCCATATCCAGTTGCCATCCGTCGTGCCGTAGAAATCCACCAAATTGCTGACTGACCGTTGCGTGACCGCGGCCTTGAATCGATCTGTGTGACCGATGATCCAATTGGTCATGTAACCGCCATAGCTGCCTCCCGTCACTCCCATGCGGTCGGTGTCAATGTATGGCAGATTTTGGACGTAGTCGTTCCAGGCGATCACATCGTCATAGTCCACCGTTCCCCAATTGTTGTCGATGGCTTTAGAGTGACTCTCACCATAGCCCAGACCGCCTCTGGGATTGGTGAAATAGACTACGTATCCTTGAGCGGAAAGATAATGGAACTCGTGCATCAGCAGATTTCCATATTGGGCAAGAGGTCCTCCGTGGATTTCGAGAATCGACGGGTAGGTTTTCGTCGAGTCGAATCCGGGAGGCTTGAGAATCCAACCCTGAAGGTCGTTGTCATCGGGGCCTTGGAACCAGACCTCCTCAATCTCTCCCATTTCGACCTTGTCTCGAAGGAATGCATTCAGGTCGGTCAACTGAGTTCGTTTGAAGTCGGACAGGTCGATTGAAATTATCTGGCCTGGATCGCGCCGACCGGAGAACAGGCATGCGGCGCGGTTTGTGTTTGTATCCACCGTGAAACTGAGTATCACGCCTTCACCGCCAGCAACTTCGGTCCTGTGTCTGGATTCAATGTCCAGTTTCACGAGATGAGTGTTGCCGTGCATTGAAATCTGGTAATAAAGAGTCTTGGAATCATGGGACCACGCTGGCGCCGAAAGGCCACCTTCGCCTGAATCGCCAATGCTCATGTCGCCAACGCATACGTCCTCGTCCTCAGTGAGGCATTTCGGATCATCGCTTCCGTCGAATGGCACAACCCACAGATGATCGTTGCGCCACCAGTCTCCAGCGCCGTCTCTGCCAACGTAAGACAACCATTTGCCGTCTGGCGAAACCGAGTGGCCGTACTTTTCACCCGCTGGCACTGGAATCTCTCTCAACTCCCCTCCGTCAATGGGAATTGCGTAGAATCCGATGGCATGCGGCGTCTGATCTGGGTCGTTGGAACGGTTGGATTCAAAAACAATCTCAGAGCCGTCTGCTGACCACATCGGGTTGTTCTCGTTGTGCGTCTCGCCGAAGGTTAGCTGAGTCGTTTTGCCGCTTTTGACTTCCAGCGTCCAGATGTGCCAGCGCTCAGACGGAATGAACCCTTCGCCATCGGCCTTGTACCAGATTCGCGTGAACCGTCGATGGACAATCCCTAGTTCTTTCTTCTGGTCGTCGGCTTCTCGTTCGATCTCCTCTTTGCTCTTTTCACGGAACTCGAAAGCGATACGGTTGCCATCGCGCGACCATTCCATCCGTCCGAAATCGCCCTTCATCTCTGTAACCGGTCGAGCCTCGCCACCGTGGACGGGCACGACGAATATTTGAGATTGGTCGTCCCCGGTCCGGTCGGATCGGAAAGCAATTCGCTCGCTGTCGTGAGACCAGACGGGGCCGGTATCGGACTGGTCGCCATGCGTAAATTGCAGAGGCTCACCGCCATCAGTTTGAGTTAGCCATAAATTTGAATATTTTTTTTCGGTTTTTTTGTCCACCCGTTGAACCGAATATGCGACGGTTTCGCCATTTGGAGAAATGCTGGGATTTGCCGCAAGTTGAAGGTCGTAGAGGTCCTCCGCCGTGACCGGGCGTTTTTTGTCGTGCTCGGTTGTCATCGTAATCATTCTCGCGTTTGTGATTGGGTTGCGGGTGATATAAGAATACGCCAGAGTGATTTGAACCGTCTCTGGCGTATTTATCGTAATCTGTTTGAGTCGAGAGATGGTAGTTCGCCAACCACCGCTCAGAATGTTACCAGTTTAGCAGGTGCGTTTTCTGGTCACGCCAGCCCTGGTCGGACGGGAAGACTGTGGTCATCATTACACGTTCTAGGTCCCCGTCGAACCAATCCTGAACCGTGGATCGCCACTCTTTGTAATGAGGCGCTTCACGGTGGGCGTCCAGGGCCGCTTCGTCGGCATAAACCTCGTAGAGATGGAACAGGTTCGGGTCTTCGGAGTTCTTGAGGATATCGAACCTGAAGCATCCGGGTTCGTCCCGTGTCGAGCCTTGTGCGTCACCGAAGCTCGCTTCGGTGAATTGTTCGGCGAAACCTTCTTTGATTCTGATGGTTACGAAAATCGAGATCATGGAAATTTCCTCAGTAGGCGCTAAGATTGGCGCGATTATATCAGCGCTCGCGAGCGCAAGCCAGTTTTGTTAATCAGGAGCGAACATGCCGAACAGCGAGAACTTGAAAGTCACAGTGGTAGGCGCAGGTATTGTGGGCGCTGCCATTGCGTTCCATCTGTCTAGACTGGGAGTAAACGTCACCGTGCTAGAGGCAGAAACTCCAGGCGCGGGGGCGTCAGGGCACTCTTTCGCGTGGATTAACTCCTTCGGGAAGGAACCGCGTCACTATCATGACCTCAATCGCCGTTCCATGGACACGTGGGACCGGTTCGCGAGACTGTTAGATGCAGAGGTCGGTCTGAAATGGGGTGGACATTTGACCTGGGCATCGAACGAAGAGCAGGCCGAAGGCTTGAGAGAGCAAGTCCAACGTGTTCAGTCCTGGGGATACAACGCCCGTATGGTCGATGAAAAATTTATCAAATCCCTGGAACCTGGACTCGAGCCTGACGCTGTTACCGCCGCGGCATTCACTGCCAACGAAGGTCACGTTCTCCCTGCTAGAGTGGCAGAGATATGCATGGATCGAGTGCGTCTCAACGGCGGAAGAGTCCATATGAACCGGAAGGTGACCGGCATCCAGACGACAAGTGGTGGAGCAACGATTGTAGAAACGACAGGCGGGCCAATCGAGTGCGATGTGGTTGCGCTTTGCGCCGGACTGGGCAACACCGAGTTGGCTGCGTTTGTCGGGATCGACCTGCCCCAACAAGTCAGCCCCGGCGTTGTCATAAAGACCGACCCTCAGCCGATAATCCTGCGATCTGTGGCCGCATTGTACTGCCCTCCAATCAGCGATGGTCAACAGGAAATCCACGTTCGGCAAGACATTGATGGCGTCTTGATGATCGGTGAAGGGAGCCAAGAGAGCATGGCGCTTGATGCCAGCCAATCGCACGCGGATGACCTGCTCTCAAGGGCCACTCATTACATGCCGGCGTTAAAGGGCGCGAGGGCGATCCCCGTGCCCGTGGGATACCGACCGTTGCCGATGGATGATCTGCCTGTGGTCGGGTTTGCGAAGCAGGCGCCTAGCGTTTATGTGGCGTTGATGCACAGCGGCGTGACACTCGCGCCGCTGATTGGTGAACTTGCCGCCACCGAGATTGCATCGGGCGCAAAAATGGATGTGTTGGAACCGTACAGGCTGGAGCGGTTTCAGTAATATTTCGGGTGGCTTATATGAACGTGGCGATCTCGTCGAGGCTCTTTTTCGTGATATCCGGGACCGTCGCGTCGTCAGCTGGGTAACCGGTCACAATCAAAAGGTAAGGCCGCTCGTTGCCCGGCCTGCCTAGAATCTCGTTCAAAAACCCCATCGGACTGGGCGTGTGGGTAAGAGACGCCAGCCCGGCGTTGTGCAGCGCCGTCAACAATATCCCCGTTGCGATTCCGACCGACTCGGTCGCGTAGTAGTGTTTAACCTGCCGACCATCGGGCAGTACGCCGAATTTTTGAGCGAATATGGCGATGAGATACGGGGCGTTTTCAAGAAATGGTTTATTGGGATCAGTGCCCAGCGGCGCCAGGGCGTCCAGCCATTCCTGCGGGGCGCGGTGATCGTAGAATTCTTGCTCTTCCTCCTCAGCGGCAACCCGGATTCGGCGTTTGGCGTCGGCGTCAGAGACCGCGACGAAACTCCAGGGCTGCATATTCGCTCCGCTGGGCGCGGTTCCTGCGGCCTTGATGCAGTCCTCGATCACCGATCTGGGAACGGCGCGATCCGAGAAGTCGCGGATAGTCCGTCGCCTCGCAATATCGGAATGGAAATCGGCGGCGCGTTTTGTCATTTCGACTTCTGAGTATCGGCGGTACTGGGTCAGCGGCAGGAATTGTGGGCTGCCCATGAACGACCTCCTCATTTGATCGGTGATTTGATGATGTTGTTGTTAGTGTACAATGCGCCTCATCTAAGGGAAATACTCTTATATAGGGTGAAGTTGTCATGTCTGTTCGCCGCGATGATCTACAAGCGTTGTTGCAAGAATTGATCCGCGAAGGCGGGAACCTGTGGACTGCCGACGCCTGTGGCATTACGCGCCAAGGCACGCAGATTCCCGCGCTGACTCATAGAGATGCTTATGTCTCGGTCACAGACAAACACCGAATCCTGGTGATAGGTGGGCTGTCTGGCGATGAGCGGGATGTAACGGCGGTCGAGAGAGTGGCATCGGTTTACGCGGAATCCGAGGCTATGCAGGCTGGGATAGCGATGAGCTTCGTCCTATCCGGGAATCCAGATGGGTTGGAGATCGATTCCAGCACTGACAATGGAGCCGGCGGAGACCCGACAACCGGATATCCGCCTGTGGACAATTTCTTTCTGGACGCGAACAATCCTGAATCGCGCTACCTGTGGCGTTGGGCCATTTTTATGGCCCCTGACGCTGTTCTCGAAGTTGTCTCGGGAGAAGTTACCCGCTGGGAGGCATCGGACCCGGTTGGCGCGATTGGAAGGTCGCTAAATGCCGATTCTATCGAGCCTGCCGATTCTATGCTGGCAGCTCTGGCTGTCGGGCAGCCGAGCGGCCTCGGCACAATACCCACTTTTCGAATCACCGTCTCGTTGAATCAGATCGACACTGAAGTCGGTCGATTCCTAGCGAATATTGCCGAGTTGACAGCTCCGACGAAATCGCCGGCCCGCTTGAAATTGGATAGCCGGCGCGACAGGAGTCCACTGGACGTGGCGAGGCTGTTAGCCGACAAGTACGGCTACACTCTGGACCCTCTGGTGTATACCCAGGGGGTTGCGATCAGTGGGCGTCTACGAGTGGCTGAACTCGACGGCACGCAGCCATCAACGGCATCAGATGTCGCTTCGTTGGTGGAGCCATTTGCCTCAAACATCGAATCCGCGCTACAAGACGCAGGCGGACAGCATTTGGCAGGACTAGTTTGGTGCGAAGAAATGGCGTCCGCAACGGGCGATCCGCGGTACGAGTCATTACTGTTAGGAGCGGCGAACTTGTTCCTAGGCCGGCCGCTGGGCGACCCTCCGCCGGTTTGTGACCATGACTACCGCACAGAGGATATGTTTTTCGCAGGGGCGGTGTTGGGAAGGGCTTTCAAAATCACAGGAAATGCCCAATACATCGACGTGTTGGCAAGATTCCTGCTCGGCGGCGACGTGCAGCAACCAGATGGCCTGTTCTGGCATGCTGACGATGTGCCGTTCTTCTGGGGTCGTGGAAATGGCTTCGCGGCGATGGGCTTCGCTGAGACGCTGACATACATGGATGACGGCCATCCACTTAGGTCCGCGTTGTTGTCAGCCCACAAAAGCCATCTGGACGCTCTGAGAGGGCGTCAACACCGTTCGGGAATGCTGATCCAGGTCCTCGACGATCCTGGTTCCTATCACGAGCATACCGTGACCTCAATGGTAGGGTATGCCGTGGCGCGTGGATTGAGGCTCGGATGGCTTGATGAATCCTACCGGGGGTTCGCCGAATCCCTCTGGAACGCGGCGTCGGAGCGCGTCGACGACGACGGCGGTCTTGTGGACGGCTGTGGCGGCACAGGGCCGCAGGTTGACGCGAGAGCGTATCTGGATCGACCTGCAACCTTCGGATTCGACGACCGCACAGGCAACCTAGCCCTGTGGTTCGCCGTCGAGATGGAGAGACTGTCCCGCGTCTGACGATACCGAAGATTCCGTGATTGCATCCTGGCGTCCTCATTCAACGGGCGGAACCAGGGCGATGCTAGGCGTGTTCATTTGGTAATTTCCATATTGTTACTCAACATTTCTGACTTCTCTTGCTCACTGGAGCACCACGTCATCGTGTTGAATCTGAAGCGGCGATAGATTCGCTGACCCCGACGCACGATCTCTCCGATATTTTCCCATCTGATCCTACCTTCCAAATCTGCGCGTTGACGCCTAATTTCGGGTGCGCCTGACTTTTCTGACATTCCTGACATGTTTTGTCGGCGAGGTGTCAGAGTCCTGAAAGGCGGTAGTCAGGCCGTGGCTCCGTTTCCCGCATAAACTCGAACCATGACGAATGAGAGCGATGGAACGCACGCAGGAGCGGTCAGAGTTACCGACGATAACCGCACAGATCAAAGGACAAAGACCGCCGAGGCAGCGCCACTTTATCGGGGAACGGAACCATCCAAGACTGCAAGGAGTTATATCATGGCTAGAATGAATCTCAATAGTTGCCCCAGGTGCAATGGCGCGGTTCTCGACTATGTTCAGCCGACCGAAGATAGCACAATGTGCATCATGTGTGGGTGGCTTGACCGAACAGTCTCAGAGTCTGTGCTCACAGAGGTCAAAAACCATCTGGCAAGCCATTCATCGAGCACAACTACACACACACAGAAAAGCTACCCGTGGCAAGCCTCCGATGAGTTGCTGGGAACGCGAGAAGAAGCGTCGATCTCATATGAGAATGAGGCCAGAAGCGCATAGGAACTTGATAGTAAGTTGCCGAACATTGCGACAAGCTCAGAAATCATTTTACCTGGATCATCATGGCCACATCTGAACCAACGGTGACCTGATATCTAAAGCAACCGCGCCCCTCGACTGAACTTGATGCGGTGTCGGTCGAGCGCGTTGGGCGGGCCGTAAATCAGGGACTGGGAACCCAGATTACAATAGCCCCTTCTCCAATTCGGAAAAGGGGCTATCTTTGTCCTTCGACTCAACTTCGGGTTGAATGTTGGATTTATGCTCTAGCTGTGTCCCAGCCTTCAGTCCGTATGCAGGCAACCCAGTGTCCGGGTAGGACCTCTCGGAGTTCTGGCATCTCTTCCTGGCATTCGTCAATCATGACGGGACAGCGAGTATGGAATACACACCCTGGGGGTGGATTCATGGGGCTGGGCACGTCGCCAGTGAGGATGATTCGTTCCCGCTCAGCCTCGACAATCGGATCGGGAATTGGGACCGCCGACAACAAAGCCCTTGTGTACGGGTGTAGAGGGTTATCGTAAAGTTCGTTCCTGTCCGCGACCTCAACGATGTGACCGAGGTACATCACAGCGACGCGGTCGCTGATGTGCCTGACCACTGAAAGGTCGTGCGCGATGAAGAGATATGTGAGGCCGAACTGCTCTTGCAAATCCTCGAGCAAGTTGATGACCTGGGCTTGAATTGAGACGTCCAACGCAGACACTGGCTCGTCGCAAACGATGAAACTGGGATTCACTGCCAGAGCGCGAGCTATGCCGATGCGCTGTCTTTGACCGCCGCTGAACTCGTGTGGATAGCGGTCGGCCATGTAGGGATTAAGGCCAACAGTCTGTAATAGCTCGTCAACCCTGTCCCGATACTCGCCCTTGCCTGAGGTCAACTTGTGAACGATCAATGGCTCACCCACGATGTCTCCGCACGTCATCCGTGGATTCAGCGAACCGTAAGGGTCCTGGAAAATTATTTGCATCTGGCGCCGCATGGCCCGCATCGACGAGTTGTCCAGATCATTGAGACGGGTGCCGTCGAAAATCACGTCGCCTTCTGTCGGCTTGTATAGCTGGAGGATTGCTCGACCAGTTGTGGTTTTGCCGCATCCGCTCTCGCCCACCAAACCCAGTGTTTCACCTCTGGCGATTGTGAACGAGACGTTGTCCACCGCCTTAACATCGGCGACCTTTTTCTGAAAGATGATCCCAGACGTGACAGGGAAGTACATCTTCAAGTTTTTGACTTCGAGCAGAGTCTCGCCTGTGGCGGCCCCTCCGTTGGTCTGTGTGTCAGTTTGACTCATTGTTGTTCGTCTTCCCTAACTTTTTGCTGCTGCTGTGAGCTCGGCAAGCTCGTCATGACGCCAGCACGCAGAGGTGTGGTTGGTGTCGGTTTCTACGAGGACGGGCGTTTCCTGAGTGCATCGCTCATAAGCGTACTTGCAGCGGGGAGCGAATGAACATCCCTGTGGCAGGTCCACGAGATCTGGGGGCAGTCCCTCAATAGCGTCCAATCGCACGCGTTCTGTGGCATCGAGTCGTGGGACTGAATTCAGGAGGGCTATTGTATACGGATGTCGCGGGTTACGGTATATGTCATGGGCAGTGCCGGTTTCTACTATCTTGCCTGCGTACATCACCACGACGCGGTGAGCATAGCGGGCTACAACGCCGAGGTTGTGAGTGATAATTACCATCGCCGTGCCAAATTCCTCAGCAAGGTCGCGCATGAGTTCGAGAATCTGGGCTTGAATTGTGACGTCAAGCGCAGTGGTCGGCTCGTCAGCAATAATCAGTCTGGGATTGCAACTCAGGGCCATCGCGATCATGACTCTCTGGCGCATGCCGCCGCTGAATTGGTGCGGATAATCAGACAACCGGGTTTCGGCATCTGGAATCCCAACTGTCTGCAACAGTTCGGCGGCTCGTGTGCGAGCCTCCTGCTTTGCCATTTTCTGATGAAGTTCCAGAGTCTCGGTCAGTTGGCGGCCAATCGTCAGGACCGGGTTCAAAGACGTCATAGGTTCCTGGAATACCATCGCGATTCGGTTACCACGAATGTGACGCATCTCAGAATCGTCCATATTAAGAAGGTTTTCACCCTCAAACAAAATTTCGCCAGCCACTATGCGGCCCGGTGGATTCGCGACAAGGCGCATGATGGAGAGAGCGTGGACACTTTTGCCACAGCCACTTTCTCCTACAACACCCAGAACTTCGCCTTCCGCCAGGGTATAAGAAATTCCATCGACTGCCTTGACCACCCCGTCCTGAGTAAAGAAGTGGGTGGTGAGGTCTTTCACCTCAAGTAGATTGGCCATTAACCCCCCCTTGCGCTCCTTAATTTCGTCATTCGATTAGGAGCCGGTTCATCTGTATTGGACGCAAATTTTGCGTCGAATGGCAAGTTACGCGTCAGGTGTCAAACCGTTGCGCCTTAAAATCACTCCGCGCAACGATATGGTATTTGGTTTGCGATTGTCAAGCGTAATTGGCAGGCGCGCCTGCCTAAAGCCTCCGATTACTGTTCTACGCAGGCGCGAGCGACTCAAGAGACTCGGATATCCGAGTCCAGTCCCAGGCGATCACTCGAAAATGACTAAGCGACCGTGTCGATTCGACGTCGTCAGGCGGGCACGCCGACCTTGGGTTGAAGACGGTCATCTTGCAAGGCGTGAGCGGATGCGACAACAAGTTCGGCAGCATACTCTAAACTCACGTCGCTGGTGTTGATCGTCAAATGGTACAGTTCGGGATCATCGGGCGAGGCAATCCCGAAGTGACTCTTGAAGTAGATGTTTCTGGCAAGGTCGCGAGCTTCTATGGTCTTTTGCGCTTCCTCAGCGGTCAACCGCTCGCGGGCCATGATCGTCTGGATACGGTCCTCGATTCGAGCAACAACACCTACCCGCAGGACGCCGGGGAAATCCTTCAGAATGATGTGACCGCCGCGCCCGACGAACACGACACTGTCCCGTGCCGCGACATCCTTCATAACGGTCGTGACTGCCTCGAAATACTTCTCGTCTTCTAGCTCATGGCCTCGGGTGATCGTGGGCTGGGGCAGGTCTTCATACTCTTCGGTGAGGTAGGTTGAAATACCGGGACCGAAGTAAGGGTCGCCTCCAGCGCCGGTCACAGCGGAACGTTCCAAAATCCGTTGAAGGATACGAGTGAATCGCTCTCCTCGCGTTGGTGGACGTTCCTCGCGTTGGTGCAGAGCCTCGACGGTCGCGCCCACGTGTCGAGCAATGTCGGCGAGGATCAGCCTATCCACGTAGTCTGCGCTGATTTTTTCAGCCACCAGTGGGCCGAGCGCTCTGGCTCCGCCACCGGAAAGGCCACCCATGGTGATAATTGCCATGATTTACCTCCAGGCTTTGGTGTGTTGGTTGCGATTATTCATGAAGAACCGGCTCTGATATTTCAGTATTTGCGAATGCTCAACGCAGGGCTAGCCAGCACTGAAATATGACCTGACTAAAGTTCGCCGCCTGCCCTGTTCGCCGAAATCTCAAGGTTAGCGCCATGTTCGTCAGCCAGCCGGTTTAGCGCGTATCTATACCTGCTTACCAATATTCGACAACTGGCACGATAAATGTGCAGGCCGATTCGAGGCTCAAGTTCGCACAATTCGATGAGTTTGACTCTGGGAATAACCAACGCGGTTCCGTCGGTGAAAGCTCTTGCGTTCGTTATCTGTATTGGCGGGTCGAAAAGCGCCGCCACCGGGAACGTTTCGTGCTCGCGAACGGTTCTCACAACTAGGGATTTGTCCTGGGCCCCAGTTGTTGCCTTGATCTCGCCACTGCGGATGATGTAAATCTGATGACCGGGTTCATCCTGATCTCCCAGATTGTCGCCCTCCTTGAACTCGGTCTCCTCACAAAGCGCGGATATCCTGTCCAAATGGCGTTCTGACAGTCCTTTTAGCACGTCAACCTCTCGCAGGAACTCTGTGACATGTCGCACGCCTGTCTTGTAAACCATAATATCTGACCCCCGGTTCATATCGTTCAGTCACTCAGTAAGCGAGACCATCGATCTGAACGCCAAAAATTCTCGGGCTGACAATCGATTATTTCAATTCATATCGTGGCAGACCGATGGTGTATATGTCAAATTTGTGTGCCGTATCACAATCGGTTTCCACCGTTTTATGGCGTCAAACTTTGTAATAACCACTCATGAATGGGTGGTCAGGAATAATAAGTCGCCTGTTGGGAAAGCCTGCACTTACGGGCAAAATCTGCAAAGCGATGACCGCAATTCTGACTTAAATTGCCCTTTTTAACTCTGCGACGTGCCCTTGCTAGTGGCCTGCCATCATTTGCAAACGTTCGTTTGTTGACGATTATGCCCTGTTCATGCCGATAAATACCGTAGAACTCGGATCGGGAATACTGTGAACCGGTGTGGGCACACGCCCCTGTATTTCGCGAACCTCTCGAGGCAATTCCTCAACGGTCTTGCCGGATATGGACTCGATTATTCGATCGTTTGCCTCGTCCGATGCCGCCTCAAATTGCCGGGGATCGCCTCCTGAAACGACAGACTCGATGCCATCGGTCGTGGTTTGATGCCAGTAAATCATGTGGCAAAGAACCTTCCAGGCGCCCCGATCACCCACTTTGGCATGAGAAGCCAATCCTTCGCCGGTTAGGTATTCGAAAGCATCGCTGACAGTTTCTTCCAGAGCTTCGATGAGTTGTTCTTGTGAATTTTGAGTTGGCAAAATGAATCCTTCCGATAGATCAGTAATGCACCAGAGAAAATATGTCGTAGTTGTCGAGCGTATTTCTTCCACCCAAGTCGTCCAGTTCGATGACGATTGCCAATCCTGCCACAACTGCTCCGGTCTGCTCAATGAGTTTGGTAGAGGCAGTCAATGTGCCGCCGGTGGCTAACAGGTCATCGACGATTAGCACGCGGTCGCCACCTGATAATGCGTCGACATGGACCTCCACAGCATCTGAACCGTATTCCAATTCGTAACTCACCGTGTGGGTGCGGTAAGGCAGTTTGCCCAATTTTCGAATCGGGACAAACGGAATCCCAAGCCTGTGGCACAACGGCGCGGCGAACATGAAACCCCTTGACTCGATACCGACAATAGCATCGATTTTGGAGCCGGTGTAACGTTCAGCGAACATCTCGATGGTTGACTTAAATGCCTCGGTGTCCTTTAACAGCGGAGTGATGTCTCTGAATAGGATGCCGGGTGTTGGGAAATCCGGCACATCCCTGATGTAGTCTTTTAGGTTCAACAGCTTATCTCCAAGTCTGAAGGCGGTTCCAGGTTCATTATAATTCATAACGCCAAGCTAGTTCCGCTATTTGACAGAGAGCCGTCGTCTATAAGATATTCACTTGGGAAATGCTCTTAAATTTGCGCACGGATGGTTCAAATGAACGACCCTCAGGCATCAATGGAACAATTCGAGTTGGATTACAACAATGCGCTTGCCATGTTGGCCGAGCGTCATCCGGACGACGAATCTGTCGATTCGCTGCTCGTGGCTGAGGAGAGCAGGCCGAATATGGGCACTGAGGGTTACGCTCCTGACTGGATTCAGCCCTTTGTGGCAGTGGTTGCAAATCTTGCTCAAGATCAATTCATGCGGATGGCCGCCAGCACGGGCGGCCTCGCGTCGGTGATACCCAGCGCAATAGGTCCGGCATTGGTGAGGGCCGTCCAAATGGGATATGCCGAAGGGTATCTGGCGGCAAAAGACGACTGAAGGAACAGGATATTCAAATGAGATTGTTGGACAGCCTCACCGGGGGCAAACGGCGCGCAAATGTCGAAGCAACGATTCGGGAGTTGGCCGAGTCTGCGCGCCTTCAACCGTCGATTCAACATTTTCACTCGTCGCAGGCTGCGCTCTGGAACACCTTCTGCGAGGGCGCCGAAGACATCGTATGGCAACTTGTAGTGAAAAACGTGGACAAACGCATGGACTGGGGACTGAAGAGCAAGCTTCGCAAATTTGACGAAGAACGGCTGCTGACGATCTACTGGTGGATGCTGTTGTATCACTTGATATTGTTGAAGCATGGAGGAGTGGGTGGTCGCAAAACTCCGGACGATTTCGCGGCTCTCGAAGGCGCTGCAACCGATTTCGTGAGGAGTCACGCTAGAAGAACCTCAACCGGAATTGAGGCTCCGCGACCCTGGGACGAACGATGGAATCATCAGTTCACGTTGGAATCTGCGATGAGCATTTACAACGGCGTGTACGAAATGCTCGGGTTGTTCAACGACCTGACGAAACGAGTAAACCACGTATCAGAATTTACAACGGCCACGGAGCGCGGCTTCGACGAGCGGTTGAATTCACTAAGGGATTAGGCTCCGATTTAATTTTGCCAATGTGTTCAAACGCAGGCCCTGGAGTTGATGGATGAAGATAGCGATAATGGGAGCAGGTGGCGTAGGCGGTTATTTTGGCGGCCTGATCGCTCGTGCCGGGATGGATGTCATGTTCATCGCCCGAGGCCCTCACATGGAGGCGATTAATCGTGACGGCCTGACTGTCGAATCTGGTTTGAAAGGTCAATTTAACGTTTCGGCGAAAGCGACCGACGATACCGTGTCGCTTGGTCATGTCGATCTTGTGATATTCACAGTCAAGATGTACCACAACTCAGAGGCCATCGAAACCGTGAGACCGATGGTCGGCCCAGATACGATCGTTTTGACTCTTCAGAACGGGATAGACAATGGAGATCAGTTGTCCACTGCATTTGGCAAAGAAAAAGTAATGGTCGGCATGGCGGTGGTGCAGGCCCGTATCGAGAAACCTGGCGTCGTCGCTCAACTAGGTCACCTCGGAAGCGTTACGTTCGGCGAGATTGAAGGCGGGATAACATCGCGCGGTCAACAGCTCAGGGAGTTGTTCGCACAGGCAGACTGGAGTGTTGAGTTGACCGATAACGCCATGCGCGCCCTGTGGCGGAAGTTCATCTACCTCACAGGATCTGCTGAGGTCAACGCAGTGACGCAAATAACCTACGGCGAAATGAGGACTCTCCCTGAAACCAGGGCGCTGATAATCAACGCGTGGCATGAGATTGTTGATGTGGCCCGGGCCAAGGGCGCGGATATCGGAGATGACATTATTCCGTGGTGCGAGACATCTCTGGATTCCTTTGCGGCAGACGGCATGACCAGTCTCGGCAACGACTTCCGCGCAGGCAGGCCCGTGGAGTTGGAAGGCCTGACAGGCACGGTCGTGCGGATGGGCGCAGAGATCGGAGTTCCGACGCCGATACACTCCACTATTTACGCGCTTTTGAAACCTGCCGCTCTTCGCATCGAGTCGAACTTGTCCAAGTGACCTGGAAGGAAAATACGTTGCGATTGTCGTCGAATTGGGCCACCAATCTGATACGACTTGGCATATAATTGGGACGTGCTAGACCTTCTCAAGAAACATTTCGGCTATGACAGCTTCCGCCCTCTTCAAGAGGATATAATCGGCAGCGTTCTGGACGCCGATGACACCCTGGTTTTGATGCCCACCGGAGGCGGCAAGTCGCTGTGTTACCAGCTTCCTGCTCTGAGGTTGGATGGTCTGACCCTGGTTATGTCGCCGCTTATAGCGCTGATGAAGGATCAGGTCGATGCTCTGAGGGCCAATGGAATCCCTGCCGCGTTCGTTAACTCCACGATGACCGAGCGAGAAATATACGAAGCGCAGAAAGACGCCTACGATGGCAGGTTGAAGATACTGTATGCCGCGCCTGAGCGACTCGCCAACAGCAGGTTTCGGCAGTTCTTACGAACGGTGAACCTTAGCCTTTTGGCGGTGGACGAAGCGCACTGCATATCTCAGTGGGGCCATGAATTTCGGCCCGACTATCGCAACCTGAGCTCGATTCGCGACGAGTTTCCCTCTGTGCCGATAATCGCCCTGACTGCCACAGCCACTGACCTGGTTCGCAAAGACATCACAGATCAATTAGCGCTTCGCAGTCCCGAAGTGTATCTTGCGAGCTTCAACCGGCCCAATCTCACTTACACTGTCCACCCCAAGGCTGACCAGTATGATCGGCTGCTCGATTATCTCGACAAACATCGCGACCGGTCTGCCATTCTCTATCGGATTTCCCGGCGGGGCACTGAAGAACTTGCCCAACGCTTGAATCAGGACGGATTCTCGGCGGTGGCATATCACGCTGGATTGGGCGATCGAGGAGCGATTCAAGACCGGTTTATTAAGGACCAAGTCCAGATCATTGTTGCGACCATCGCCTTCGGAATGGGAATCGACAAACCGGACATCCGACTGGTCGTTCACTATGACCTGCCAGGCTCTGTGGAGCAGTATTACCAAGAGACCGGACGGGCAGGGCGCGATGGGCTGCCGTCGGATTGCGTTCTGTTTTACTCGTTCGCCGACAAGATTCGTCAGGACTACTTTATCGAGCGCATGGAAAGCGAAGCCGAGCGTCAGGGGGCCAGGAAACGACTCAGGTCGATGACCGATTATGGCGACCTGACGAAATGCCGCCGAAAATATCTGCTGGCGTATTTTGACGAGACGTCCGCTGAGGACGATTGCGGCGGTTGTGACATCTGTCTGTCCGGCAACGAGGAACGTTCGGACGCCACCATTATTTCTCAAAAGATACTTTCTGCGGTCATCAGGACAGGCGAACGGTTCGGAGCCGCCCACATTGCCAAGGTGTTAAGAGGCGCGAACACCCAACAAATCCGAGCGCACAACCATAACGAATTGAGCGTGTACGGCATCGTCGACGACCTCTCAGACACTCAGGTTCGCGAGACTATTGGCTTGTTGCTAAGAGATCACCTTCTGGAGCAAGTGGGAGAATTTCGCGCGCTGGCCGTGACGGACAGTGGCCGCGACGTTCTGAATCGTCGAAACCCCATATTTCTGCCTCAACTAACGGCTCGAGCCGAGCCGAAAGCGCCATCCAATCAGCAAGACGCAATCGAATACGATTCGGCTTTGTTTGAAAAGTTACGCGCCCTCCGTCGAACGCTCGCGTCGGATCGTGGAGTGCCCCCTTACGTGATATTCGGAGACGCGGTCCTTCAGCAGATGGCTCATTACTTTCCTCAGAGCGACGAAACACTCATCCAGATGTCTGGTGTTGGAGAGACCAAACTTCACGAGTTCGGAAGCTCATTCATTACAACGATTCGGGATTACTGTCGCCTGTATGATCTTGGGGACAAGCTCGCGCAAAATACTTACTCCCGCCCGCCTCGCCTCAGAACGGAGCGCCAGCCACGCGCAAAAACGCTGGGCGGTTCAAAGACGCTGTCAGACACCCAGCGGTTGGTTCGACAGGGCCTTACCTTGTCTCAGATCGCGGAAACCAGGCAGCTTTCCAAAACAACGGTCATTGGTCACATTGAACGCCTGGCACGCAGCGGAGACCGCGCAGGGATCGCCAATTTACTACCTACGCAACCCAGAATAGACGCCATCAAGTCGGCCTTCGATTTGCATGGCTACAATATCCTCTCGCCGGTTCGAGAATTTTTGGGCGAAGATTACACATATGACGAGCTTCGTCTGGTCCGGGTATTTCTGAACACACGTGAGCGAGAAACCGAAAATTAAATTCACAACGTTTCCGCTCCAATCAAACCAAGGAAATCATCAAAAATATGAAATTCAGCAACTTCTTGTTCCCCCACTCCGCAAAGCCTGAGGACGATTTTGAGGCCGTCACTCAAGCGCTGGAAGAGGCCGTGCTCACAGAGGAGCTTGGATTCGATGCTGTTTGGCTGGGAGAGCATCACATAGACGGAGCCTGCGCCTACGTCGACCCAATAACCTTCGCAGGCGCGGTGGCCGCCAGAACCAAGACTGTCCAGATCGGGTTCGCCGCCGTCCAGATGGCGCTGCATCATCCAACTCGTCTTGCCGAACAGGTGTCGTTGCTAGACAATCTGAGCCGAGGACGCATGATTTTGGGCATCGGCAGGGGAACTGCTTTCAACTTCTACGAGTACCGGGCATACGGCATTCCTTTCTCCGAGGCTCAGGGGAGGCTAATCGAGTCAGAGGAAATTCTCATCAAGGCGTGGACGACAGATAATTACAAGCATGAAGGCGAACACTTTAACATCGAGATACCAGCGTTGAGGCCACAAGTGTACACAAAACCACACCCGCAGATGATTCGCGCCGTTGCCACCGAAGCGTCTATGGTATCGATGGGAGAACAAGGAAGGCCGTTTATGTTGGTCGTTCAACCAGACGATGAGACCGCCCGGCGGTTCGGCGTTTACAAGACGACGATGACCGAATCCGGCTATGACGACGAGGCGATCGAAAAGAACATGGAGCAGTGCTGGATTTGGCGCAACATATTCTTGGCTGAAACCGATGAAGAGGCTGAGAAAATCGGAGTGCCTGCGTTTGTGGAGTCTCGCGAGCACATAGCGAAAACTCGGGACAAACTCAACACCGCAGAGGAGATGTCGTCGGTGTCTCGTGGCCTTGCCGATCCTCGCTTCGGCGTCGAGCACGCCCTTATTTACGGCTCTCCGGACACTGTTTCAGAACGCATCGCCAGGCTTGAAAAGTTGGGCATGGGAGGTATCATCCTCCATTTCCGGGTCGGCCCGTTATCCTGGGAGGACAACGAAAATAGCCTGCGGTTGTTCGCCGACCGCGTGATGCCGAACTTCAGGTAATTGACAATAGACAAGAACGTCACCAACCGAAGAACCGACGATTTCATTCAGCTGCCTCGCCGTCAAGTAATGCTGACAATGGGCGGCGTCATGCTGGCTATGTTCCTTTCCGCTTTGGATCAGACCGTAGTTGGAACCGCGATGCCCAGGATCATCACGGACCTGGGCGGTTTCGATAAGTTCACGTGGGTCACGACCGCGTACCTTGTGGCGTCCACTACAGCCGTGCCCATTGTTGGCAGATTGTCCGATATATACGGGCGCAAGCGGTTTTATATCGCAGGAATTATCATATTCCTGATTGGCTCCGTGTTAGCCGGTTTGAGCCAGACGATTAACCAGTTGATCGTGTTCCGAGCAATTCAGGGGTTGGGCGGCGGTGTCATCATGGCCTTGTCGTTCGTAGCCATTGCAGACCTCTTCCCGCCGGAAGAGCGGGGGAAATACCAGGGATTGATTGCGGGAGTCTTCGGACTTTCGTCTGTCATCGGGCCAACCCTCGGCGGGTTCATTACCGATAATCTGTCCTGGAATTGGATATTTTGGATCAATGTGCCTTTGGCAGTCCCCGTTGTCGTGTTGTTCGTTAAATTGTTCCCGGAGAGCCGACTGCAAGATGATGGTGAGAATCAACGTCTAGATTACATGGGGATGATCGCGTTGATTCTCGGACTCGTGCCTTTGTTGTTCGCGCTCTCCTGGGGCGGAGCACAATATGAGTGGGGATCGCCGCAGGTTATTGGAGCGCTCGTTCTCGGCGGAATTATGTCGGTCGCGTTCGTGTTCATCGAGGCGCGGGCCGAACAGCCGATCATGCCGTTGGACATTTACAAAAACCGAATGGTCAGTGTGTCGCTCATCGCAGGTTTCCTGACCGGATTCGGCATGTTTGGAGCCATCATATTTATCCCGTTGTTCTTCCAAGGCGTGTTGGGCGCGTCGGCCACCAGTAGTGGCAGTTTTTTGACGCCGATGATGCTCGGCATTGTGTTTGGAGCCGCAATATCTGGGCAAATTCTCTCCAGAACTGGCGGACATTATCGAGCGCAGGCGTTGGTGGGAACAGCCATACTCACGACCGGAATGTTTTTGATTTCCCAGATGAATGAGGACACCAGTTTCGTGAGAGCAGTGTTCAACATCGTCATCATGGGTTTCGGGATGGGCACGACGTTCCCAACATTCACGCTGGCCGTGCAGAACTCGGTGCCATTCAGAATTATTGGCGTAGCGACGTCAGCGACGCAGTTCTTCCGTTCCGTAGGCGGGATGTTGGGGCTTGCGATACTGGGGGCTGTCATGGCTAACCGGTTCGCAGCAAACCTGTCATCAAACCTGCCTGATGCTGTCGCGCAGTCTTTGCAGCCTGGCCAATTGGAGGCTTTCAGGAGCAATCCGCAGGCTTTGATTAACCCGGAGGCGATGACGGCGTTGCGCGCTGGTTTCGAACAGGCAGGGCCTGAAGGAGCGATTCAGGCAGAACAGCTTCTGGTTGCCCTGCGGGCATCGCTGGCGCAGGCGATTGGTGACATATTCCTCGTGACGGTGGCGATCCTCGCGTTGTCATTCATCGTGACGATTTTCCTGTCATCTTCCACAACAGAGAAAGAAGAGAAGGCTCCAGGAATTCAATCAGAGCCCACGCCAGCCGACTAATTTGGAGAAACTAGTTGCTCACTCCGATTTTGCGGTAGGTTCGATTGTCATCGACGGAATCACGATCCGCGCAGGAGTCGCGCCCACACCGGTTCGATAAGCCGTCAATTGCAAATCGGTGGTGTCGTAGATCGCGATACTATTCTCGAAGGGACTAACTGTGTATAACCGTTGGCCGTTCTCGCTGATTGCGAAGTGCATAGGCGGGTCATGGGGTTCGATCACCGCCAAAACGTGCCAGAAAATCGTATCGTCAACGCGAATCTCGTTAACAACAAAACCTCTGCGTTCTTCATCGTCCCTGATAAATCCAACGAACAATCTGGCCCCGTCGGACGTCGCATCGAGCGTGCCGATTTGACCGAACGAAGAGTTCTCGTCCTGTGCAAGGTCAGCATGGGTGACGGCGCCTGTTTGTAGATCAACAGTTGTGACCCGACTCTCTCCAGTAATGATGAAGAGACTGGTCGAATCCTCGGGTTTGATCGCCTCAACAACGAGTTCAGACTGGAACACGGCGATGTTCTCGATCTCTATGCCTTTGATGGGGTCGGGCAACGAAGCGGTGGTTGTGAATCCAGCATCAACGCGCCCTGATGAACTTACGCACAACCATTCATCTGAGGAGGCCGTGATTCTCCAGCCGCACTCTGGAACTTACGACTCGTTAATGACCTCAAAAGAACTCGGGTCGAGCACGGAAATTCTGATATCGCTGGCATTTTGTTCTCCGTATTTGTGGGCGAACAGTACGTCCCCGTCATCAGAAGCAAAAAACATCGGATCCCCGATAGGACAAAACTTGTAACGAGTCCTCTCTGTCAGTGGAACATCGTCAGACAAAAGTGAGCCAGTTCTTGTGTCAAATGAGCTTATGTACCCATTCATGTTCCCGTGTGTCACACGGCTGCGGTAGGAGTCGGTGGCGAACATTGTGTTCCCATCCGGCGAGAACGCGATGGACGGCGTGTATCTGACTCTATAAGTTCTGACCGTGTTTCCGGTGACGGCGTCACGCGCGACGATGTTGGAAACGAGATCGCCGCCGCTGGGGTCGATGATGTAAATTAACTCAGCGGGGAGTGCGCGGGAAACCGCCGTAGGGGCGGGAATCGGATCAGGTGGAGCGTTTTTGGTTATCGAACCAATATGGGTTTCAGTGGGGTCAGCGCATTCTGTGGTTAATAAAACAACCACAGCGATCGCCAAAAGCCGGAATCGCTGAAGCGCCCATTCTGTATCACCAGTCTATCACGGAGCGGCGCAGATACCGTACGCTTGAAGATCCCAAAAGGTGTCTGGACCGACGGCCCGCACACGCCAACCGTCTCCGGTAATCAACGGCAGATTGCCCGGCACAAACACATCGTCCCGTGAAACCGAGTATCCGCCTCCCAGAACTTTATGACGGCAGGGCAGGGCACAGTGATTGTTCGCGATTTGCTGTCTCCAACTACGTCCAATCTGACGATGTTATAGTCATGTAGGCCTGCGCCTATGTCGCCCTTCGGCCCCTGCGAACCTGTCGGACCTTGATTGCTCTGAGGACCTGTTGGTCCCTGTACGCCCTGTGCGCCCTGCGGGCCGACTGGGCCCGGCGGGCCTCCAGTAGTAACGCCTCTCGGCCTTTGATCGCCGGTCGTCCCCTGCGGACCTTGCGGGCTTGCTGAGGCTTGCGGCCCTTGACGGCCAATCTGCCCTCTTTCCCCAACATCGCCTTGAGGGCCTCTCGGGCCTTCAGGCCCAGTTGGTCCGGACGGGCCGAGCAGACCCGGCGCTTCTGGTCCGACATCGCCGGGTGGTCCGACAGGGCCTTGCTCGCATTGTGGGCCAACTCCAAACGGGCCGGCAGGGCCGATTTCGCCCCAGGGTTTGACACGTCCAAGTGGGCCTTCGGGGCCCAAAGATCCTTGCGGTCCGAGTTCGCCCCGTCGCCCGTCGGGACCTTCTGGCCCCGCTGGGCCTTCGGGGTCTGCGTCGCCCTTATCACCGCGGGTGGCGCTGGTGAAAGCAGTTGCGAAATCCGAGCCTTCGGATTCTTCCGCTCCTCCCCCGACAAAGGGGATAGAACTGCACGCCATCGACAGCAGAGCCAAAACGGACAGTCTGATCAGGATCAAACGTCTTGAAACCTAGTATCTCATGCCAGTTTCAAAAAAAAGCAATTGTCATGATTGAAGTTTCCTGGCGCCGGCGCGATCATGCCAGCGGAATCGCTCATTGACTTAGTTGATTTTTTTCAAGGCGCATCTGTTTTGGTTCCGGCGCTCGCAAGGCCAGAACTTCAATTCGTTCCTTCAGACCAGATTGTGTGGACACGCGGGAATGGGATTTCTACAATGAGTTCTGATCAATGCCTACGGGGCTGTGAAGACGAGGCCAAGGAGGACTGAAATCAGCGTTTCAGAGACGGACACCATTCTGGAGCAGGGCATCTCGACTCGTCGTAAAGTCATCGCGTTCGCCGTGATGGGCATTGTTGTCTTTGGATTCTTCGGCTTGCTGGCGCTCGGACTGATGAACAAGTCGCCGGTCACAGCCAGGAGCGGCGTAACGCGAGTGGGAAAGGCGGCGCCTGATATCACGATGCCTCTGTTGCAAGGCGGAGAATTTCGACTCTCAGAACACACCGGTGAACCGACCGTCGTGAATTTCTGGGCTTCCTGGTGTCCACCGTGCAGGAACGAGTCTCCCGGTTTCGAACGAACCTGGAGAGGCTTCTCTGATGATGGCGTGCTATTCGTCGGGGTCGATATTCAGGACACACTGGAAGATGGAATGTCCTATATTCGAGAGTTCGATCTGACATATCCCAACGGAATCGACGTGGAAGGCAAAATAACGGTTGAGTATGGGGTGATAGGACTGCCAGTGACGTTCTTCATCGGGGCAGATGGCATCGTCAAAGGCCGGTGGGTCGGCGCGCTGCCGGAGGACCGTCTGACGGGATGGGTCGAAGCCTTGATCGCAGGAGCCACGCCTGAGGGCGCGTCTGATATCGAAAACTCCGAAAGTTTTTTCAAATTCGAGTGACGCTGGCACGAAATCGGCATGACGCGCCAGTCGAACGCAAATCAGATTGAAGTAGAGGCGGGTTTCAAACCCGTCTCTACTCAGTTTTCAGGCCCCTACGGATAGCGCGAGAAGTCGAACCCTTCTTTCACAATGAACTCGACCAACGCTGGCGTGCCAGTTTTTGTGACCTCAATGGCCTGTTGCAGTGACGGGACGATCTGTTCTGGCTGCTCGACTCGCACGCCCCAGCCGCCCAGGGCTTTCGCTACGCTTCGATAATCGCCACCCTGATAGACTGTTCCGAACTTCTCGATTGCGATTGGCATCGAGTTGCGCTCAATGGCCATTGCCCCATTGTTGAACACAATCGTGAGGATTCCCAGGTTGTTGCGAACGGCAGTCTCAAAGTCCATGCCCACCATGCCTATCGCGGCATCGCCCATGATGTTCACGCAGAGCTTGTCTGGCTCAGCCAGTTTCGCGCCCATCGTGATGCCCAAACCGTAACCCAATTGGGTCGATTTCCCCCAACCCTGGTAGGTTCTTGGCGCCACGGTCTCCCAGAACGGGACCAACTGGTCTCGCGGACTGCCGGCATCGTGGGTGATGATGGTGTTGGTCCTGTCAACGAGGTGCATCAAGTCCCAGATAATGCGGTACTGATTCAATGGAGTTTCGTCGGAGGTGAAGTGGGACATCCATTCGTCGAGCCACTCTTGCTTGACAGCTTGAACTTCGGACGCGGTGGCGGCGTCGTTCCGGTTGCCGATTCCGTTGGTCTGAGCTTTGATCTCCGCGATCACGGCCTCAAGCACGAGCTTGGCGTCGCCGATGAGGGCCAGGTCGGCCTTGTAATCTTTGTTCACATCGGCAGGGTCGTTGGTCGAGTGGATTATCACCTTGCCGTTCGGGATAGTCCTGCCGTAACTTGTGCGAGTCAGGCTTGTTCCGATACCGAACACTACGTCGGCGCGATCCAGGAATACCGAGATCGGCTTCGTGGTGGACACGGCAGACGCTCCGAGCGCAAGTGGATGATTCTCCGGGAAGCCGCTCTTGCCTGGGAGGGTGGTCATAACAGGCGTTTGTAGAAGCTCGGCCAACTGTTCCAGTTCATCGGTGGCTTCAGCATAAAGAACGCCCTGGCCGGCATGGATCACTAGGTTTTTGGCTCCCGTCAAAACTTTCGCGACCTCGCGAACGTCCGCAGAGTCGGGACCGAAACGATTCGCTCTCACCGGCTCGTATGCGAGTTCCCCTGGATATTCGGTGGCTCCAACGTCTCCCGGTAGTTCGACAAGCACCGGCCCGCCCTTTCCGGTTCGCAGGTTGTAGAACGCCCGTCGCATCAGCTCCGGAAGACGCTCAACCGAATTTACCTGGGCGGCCCATTTTGTGACGCGCTCGTAATGAGGAACCGCGAAGAAATCCGGGCTTACACCCTGACGCCCCACATCCGGCCCGCCCGGAAGCATCAGCGTCGGGACGTTGTCCGAGAACGCCTGCGCCGCGCCGGGGAATGAATTTTCCGCGCCTGGCCCGTGCTGCATGGAGTACACGCCGACTCGCTTGCCGTTCGTCGTTCGGCTGATGCCATCGGCAATCGCGCTGCCCATGCGCTCCTGCCTGCACAGGACAGGCCGAATATCCAACTTGGCGCATTCCTCGATCAACGGTTGATACGGAAAAGCGGCTAGGAACTCGACGCCTTCTCTCCGAAGGATTTCTGCCATCGCTGCGACGCCATTCATATCAATGTCTCCTGTTGGATTGGAATTCAAAATGTTTGAAATTGCAAAAGGGGCGGGCCAATCGACCCGCCCCTCTCATGCGCGCTAGGGATTCACAATCGGACTATCCGAAGCGGGACTTCTTAGACTCCAAGTTCGAGTGAACGTCGATAAGCACGGTGTTGCCTTCGGCGTTGTGCCTCTGTGCAGCAGCAAGGGCTACAGCCATCTCAGCAGGATCTTCCACAGTGATGCCGACAGCGCCCATGTTCTGGGCCTGGCTCGCGTAGTTTCCGGTCAACTCCGTGACGCCGTAGAGTTCGCGGGCTGTGGGGTAGCCTCCAGGGTAGGTCGCCATGCCGCCGTTGTTCAAAACCACGGTCGTGATGGGCGCTCCGGCCCTCACGGAAGTTTCTAGGTCCATCGCAGACATACCGTAGGCTCCGTCTCCCATCAGGTTGAGGCAGAACTTGTCGGGATTTGCCAATTTCGCGCCTATCATCAGGGGTATGCCGAATCCCAGATGAGTCGTTTTGCCCCAACCGATATAACCGCCGGGGGTCGTGGCATGGTAGAAGGGGATGATCGAGTCGCGAGGCGCGCCGGCGTCGTGAGTCACGATGCTGTTAGTTTTGTCCAGGCAGCGGTCAATTTCGCCGACGACGCGGTATGTGTTGATCGGCACATCGTCTGAATCCAACATGCTGTGCCATTCGGCCATCCACTGCTTTCTGACCTCGGCGATTTCGCTTGCCACGCCTGTCTTGCGGCCTTCCTCGCCGATGGCGGCTTTCAACTCGTCGATTGCGATTTCGAGGGTCGCCTTCACATCTCCGTAAAGCGCAACGTCTGCCGCTTCGTCTTTGTTGATGTCGGTTATGTTATCAGAGTTATGGATAATGACCTTTCCCGGAGGAATCGGCTGGCCATAGCCTGTGTGGCTCAAGCTCGTGCCAAGACCGAACAGAACGTCACTCTCTTGAAGCCACTTGTAGGCCGGCAGTGTGGTCGCCCCACTGCCGGCGCCGAGGGACAACGGGTGATCTTCGGGGAACGCGCTTTTGCCCTGCATTGTCGTGAACACCGGGACATCGGCAAGTTCTGCGAACTGCTTCAATTCGGCGGTAGCGTCACCGAACAGCACTCCTCCGCCTGCCCAGATCACTGGTCGTTTGGCGTTGACCAGAAGCTTGACGGCTTCCTTGACGTCGGACCTTGACGGCGACGTTATGGATCGCTTTGGCGGATTGTAGTTCTCTAGCACTTCACTGGGAACTTCAGCAGCGGCAATGTCCGCTGGTGTCTCAACAGTCACTGGCCCGCCAGTCCCGTTGCGGAGAGCGTGGAACGCTCGTCGCATCACATTGCCCACCTGGCCAGAGGAGAATATTGCCTCGGTCTGTTTGCTGATAGGGGCATACACTCTGGACGGCGAGAAGTTGGGCTTTACGCTCCAAGACGCCAGAGGCGGGCCTCCGGGGATCAACAGAATTGGAATGTTGTCAGCGTAAGCCTGCGCGATGCCGCCCATACCGTTTTCCGCGCCAGGGCCGCCCTGTGTTACGTTGACGCCGAACTTCTTCCGGTGGCTGCTGCGGCTGTACCCGTCTGCTGCCATGATGGCTCCGCGTTCCTGACGGAACATCGTCAGGCGGATGCCTTCCTGAGCTATCGCCTCGATGAGGTTGTTAGATGGGAAGCAAGACACCCACTCTACGCCTTCCAACTTGAGAATCCTTGCGACTGCTTCTATACCGTTCAATTCTTCCTCCTTGGATGCTGTGTCGTTGGACACCCGTCGCCACGACTGTTGAAAAGATTTCAGCGCTAACTGCTACGAGTTCAACGCGTAGGATACTCCATCGAATTATGTCGGGCAACCGGATCACCAGAGGTAGGGTTTGTACAGCTTGCCACCCCTAATCGTGGCGACGTGTTCCAGCTCTCGAGAGCCTTCGACCGTCGCGTCCAGGGAATCGACGAATGTGAATTTGCCTTCTGAAACGCGCATGACCGTGGCATCTCCTTCTGCTCCGGGTTTGAGTGTTCCAATCTCGTCGGCATGGCCTATGGTCTTGGCTGTGGCCGACGTGCTGAGTCGAATTACCTCGTCTAATGAAAGGCCCAGGTGGAGGAATTTCGACAACGTGGAGAGTTGGTCGTGCACTGGCCCTTCAATGTTGTAGATGTGAAGGTCACTGCTGATGTTGTCCGGGAGGAAATTCTGGGCTAACGCCTTTTCTGCCAATGCAAATGAAAAACTGCCTCGTCCGTGGCCGATGTCGAACACCACACCGCGTTTTTGAGCCTCGACGATTCCATCGTATACACGGCCCGAATCATCCATCGCTCCGTGGGCGCTGCCGTGATAGGCGTGGGTCACGACGTCGCCGGGCCTCAGCATGCCGACTAGTTCGTGCATCGGCGTGAACGAATTGCCGACGTGGATCATGACAAACTTGCCCAGTTCTTCCGCCGCTTCGATCGCTCGTTTCAAAGAATCGACGTCGTGATCGGCGGTCAGCGGTTGGCTCAGCCTGACTTTTATTCCGAGGATATGGTCTGGGTTTGCGCGTCCCACGCTCGTGGCGTCTTCGACGTCTGCCCAGCGAAGGTCTTCCAACTCGCCGATTTTCGGAGAGATCATCCCCATCGAGGATATGTTGAGCAAGGCGTATAGACGAGTGGCGCTGCGCTCCATGACGTAACGACGGAACGCAGGGAACGTCCAGGCGCCGGCCGACCCTGCATCGACAGCAGTTGTGACACCTTGTGCAACCTGAGTTGGGTCAGCCTCGATTCCATAATGTCCAACTCCCCAGTACACGTGCACATGGAGATCGACGAGACCGGGGGTCACAATGGCGTCGGTGGCGTCCACAATCTCGTTTGCGAGGTTGTCAGAGATATCAGGTTCGACAGCAGCAACTTTGCCATAGTTGAATGCAACGTCTTGGCGCTCGTGAATACTCTGGGACGGATCAACGACGGTCCCGCCTTTGATAATCAGTTCGTATTTCGCCATATTTCGACTCCTAGGGTGGTTGTGAATTGTGGCGTTTGGGAGGAATTGTAATTCAATCGGCGCGCGAGTCAAGCATCAAGCCAGAGTCGCGAGAGAGGTGTGCTATCCTTGGGGAAATCAGATCAAAGGCGCAATATGAAACTTCTCATCAAAGACACCACAGTCGTCACAGGGAATGATCAACGCACGGTTCTTTACAGCGCCGGAATCGTAATCGAAGACAGGCGAATCTCGGACATTGGGCCATCGATGGAAGTAGAGTCCCGACATCCTTTGGCTGACGTTATTCAAGGCCGTGGCAGGGTGGTGTTTCCCGGCTTGATAAACTGCCACACTCATCTTCAGGCTACCGCGGATAAAGGGATTCTCGAAGACTTCGGTTTCCCGACGACGCTGCGGTTTCCCACTAGCGGCCGTGGGTTATTGAATCCCGACGAGCGAAATGTGTTCGGACTGCTCGCGTGCATCGAGGCCATCAGGAGCGGCACAACTACACTGCTGGAAATCTCGAATGACATTCACGAGTATGTTGACAGCCTTGATTCCACCGGAATGAGGCTGATACTGGGCGAGAACATCAATGACATCGACAGCACGAAAACTCGCGATGGCAAGGTTGAATTTTTAGATTCCAAGCGTGAAGCGGGCCTTCAGCGCAGCGCGGATTTGATCGAGGCTTGGCATGGCAAGTCCAACGGTCGAGTTCTTGGTTTTTTGGCTCCTCACGCGCCAGAGACAGTGTCCCCAGAGTTGTTGAGGGAATCACGGGAGATGGCCGAGCGATACGACGTCGGGTACACAATCCACCTGTCTCAAAGCTACGAAGAAATCGAGGCGATCAAGCGCGTGCGGGGCGTCATGCCGACACACTACCTGTTCGCCAATGACTTCCTGGGAGACCGTCTTGTCGCCGCTCACTGTCGCTACGTAAATTCGTCGGAGATCGCGCTGTTGGGCCAGGCTGGTTCGGCGGTGTCCCATAACGCTGCCATCGGCGCTCGGAGGGGAGCGGCAGCGCCTGTTAAAGAACTAGTCGCCGCAGGCTGCGCCGTGGGAATGGGTTCTGACAACATGTCCGAGGACATGGTCGAAGTGATGCGCGCAGGCCTGTTCCACGAGCGAGTCCGACGAAACGATGAGATGGACCCACAGCCCGAGGATGTCCTGGATTGGGCCACCTATGGCGGAGCGCGAGCGCTGGGAATATCCGATGATGTGGGAACGCTGGAAGTCGGCAAGAAAGCCGACCTTTTCATGGTGAATGTCCGTAAAGCTCACCTCGTCCCGACGCTAAGAATCGTCTCGGCGTTTGTCCACAACGGAATGCCGTCCGATATCACTGACGTGATGGTTGACGGAAGCTGGGTACTGCGAGACTCGAAGCTTCTGACCATCGACGAAGACGACATCATCGCGAAAGCCGAAGAAATCGGCCATCGAGCCTGGAACCGGCTGATAGCCGAGAACCCGAACGTTCCGTTCCCGATTAATCTGCCTCCTGGGCCACTCTAGCCGTCAGATCAGCCTGTTTCTGGCGGTCTTTCAACATTTCGGTAAGAAAATCACGCTCGCTCATAGTTCGATTTACGGATGAATTGCCTCCAAACTGGGAATCCAATGCCTCTGATGAATCCGCAACTCGCATCGGCCATTCCTGGGAGAAGCAACCAATGAATGGAAAACAAAAAGATCGTGATAACCGGAGGAGCATCGGGAATGGCGTGAGCCACTGCTCTGATCTGTGCCAGGCATGGGGCTAAAATAACAATCGGCGACATAAACGCCGCAGAGGGCGACAGCGCCGTCGCCCAAATTCGTGACGCTGGCGGCGAAGCGTGGTTCCACCAAACCGACGTTTCAAAAGACGCAGATGTCCGGTCTTTGATGGAAACCGCTGAGAGGGACATGGGCGGCATCAACTCTCTAGTCTCAGCGGCGGCCATTGCCAGAGATTCTTTGGTTCCAGTGGATGAGTTTCTGAATGCCACCTGAGAGGAGCACATTGACATCAATCTGATAGGCTTATTCCTTGCCGCGAAGTATGCGGTTCCCGCGATCCGGAGGGCAAGAAGAGGGGTGATAGTCATGATCGCCTCTGCAGCTGGCGCTAGCGTCGGCTCAAGCATTGTCGGTTACGGCGCAAACAAGGGCGGCGTTAACGGCCTGGGGTTGACGCTGGAGCAGAGCTTGGCTGAAGAAAACATTCGGGTAAATGTGCTCTGCCCCGGCAACATCGCAACACCTCTGAAACTGCGCATAATCGATCAGCAGGTATAGATGTTAGGCTGAGCGGCCAACGAGGCTCGCCAGATAGCCGGACTGGGAACGCCTGACGGCATGGCAAAGGTGATACGGTTCTTGAGTTCCGACGATGCAGAGTATGTGAGAGGCACGATATTCACCAGGTAAGATTTGCGAGAAAATCCCCCAATGCGTCTAGAGGAGGATAACCGATGGCTAGCCCGAAGATCACAAAACTTGAACTGGTTGTGTTTCAACATCAAATTGATGACATGGGCACTGACTACAACGGATTCAACCAGGTCTATGAGGCTGGAAGCAGCGTCACGGCGTCATCCACCGTCTTGAGGATTCACACAGACACGGGAATCACTGGAGAATATCTGGCCGGGCCTGCGAGTCGCACGGTGCATGGACTGGATCAGGTCTCCGGATATCTGTTGGGGAAAAATCCGTTCGAGCGGGAATTGATATACAACGACCTCAAACGAGGCTTGCGACACACCGATCGCACGGCGATGGGCATGGTCGACGTTGCTCTCTGGGATTTCGCAGGCAAGATTTATGGCGTTCCGATACACCAGCTTCTTGGCGGATGGCGAACCTCGATTCCTGCTTACGCCAGCACCTATCACGGCGACGAGAACGGCGGACTCAGCACACCGGAACAGTTCGCCGACTATGCTGAGCAGTGCTACGACATCGGCTATCGGGCTTTCAAGATACACGGCTGGGGCGACGCTCCTATTTCCAGAGAGGTGGAGAACGTGCTGGAGGTCGGGCGGCGCGTCGGCGACAGAATGTCCCTCATGATTGATCCCGCGTGCGAATACAACACCTGGGGAGAGGCGCTCCTCGTGGGCAGGGCGTGTGACGAGGCTGGATTTTTCTGGCTGGAAGACCCTTATAAAGACGGCGGAGTCTCGATGTTTGGGCACCAGCGGCTGCGAGAGAAGATTGACACACCGATCCTTCAAACCGAGCACATTTTCGGCCTCGAGGGCCATGTCGATTTCATCGTGAATGGCGGAACCGACTTTGTGAGGGCGGGTGTTTATGAAGATGGGGGAATCACGGGAGCGATGAAAGTTGCCCACGCCGCCGAGGGTTTCGGTTTAGATGTCGAATTTCATGGAGGAGGTCTCGCCCATCGCCACTGTATCGCGGCGGTCAGGAATGCCAACTTCTACGAACTAGGCCTTCTTAACCCGAAGATAAAAAGCAGTCAACCGCCGGTCTATCCGCCGGAGTTCACCGACGAATTGAATGGCGTCGACGCCAACGGCCACGTTGCGGTTCCCCAGGGGCCAGGATTGGGAGTTGAGATGGACTGGGACTACATCGAAGCGCACAAAGTCGACACGTTAACCAGAGAGTAATCTCAGCATGAGCTGATGCCACGAACGATTCGACTTAGTTCAGCTGCTAATGGTGTGGTTGTCTCGTGTCCAAATCAGCAGGTGCCGGTGGCTAGGCGACCTATAATGCAAGTGCTCACTTGTAGATAGCGCACGTGTGAGCCGACAAATCTGGCATCCGGGGCCACCGTTTTCAATAATTGATGTGAAATATCACTGGATCGTGCATATTTTGTTTCCATTGTGTCCACACTTTACCAAGTGATTCCTGTAAATAGACTGTAGCTGGTTATCGCCTAACCAGTTTGAAGGAGGGAGCAATGGTCGAAAACGCAGAACTCAGAGACCAACTGGTAGTCTTGAAATCGATCCCGGCGGACGACTCTTCAGAACAGGAGGTCGAATCGCTCTGGCGCCAGTTGATGATCCATGGGTCATTTTCAAGCAGTGAATTGGCAGAGGCCAAGGCGAAGCGAAGCGCCGCAGAGGCCGCTCGCAAACAGACCGAGATTGGGTCGGTTCGGAACACCAGAGCGGCGACTAAACGGATGCGAAACAAGGCCGAAAGCGCGGTCGAAGAAGCCAAAGGCCTGCGTGACGATGCCGCGAGCGGCGGCGCAATAACCGGGTCGGGACATCTGTCTCAATTAATGTCAAACGTGCTCGGGACTACTGTTCAGGAATGGGTCGGGCCTGAAGCGACCAGCCGAGGCACGGTAATACTTGCACTGCGGGGCTTGGGAATTTGGAAATCACTGAACGATGTTCCGCCGAGGTTTGGTCGAAAGTACGAATCCGATCCCATTCTGCACAAATTGTATCTAAGGGATAGAATACGACATAATTCGCTTTATGAATCACTCGTCGCTGGCGCTTAGTCGACACCGCGAACGAACGCCAAACATTGAAAAATCGACACGATGAATACAATTGGTTTAGTAGCCTTCAGGAGGTCATGCAATTGACTGATAGTAGTAATTCCATTCAACAACTCAGAAAAATTGGTCAGAGCGTGTGGTTGGACAACGTTTATCGGAGCCTCATCACGTCAGGCGATCTGCAGAAACTAATAGATTTAGGCGTGACCGGTTTGACGTCCAATCCGACGATATTTCAGAAGGCCATATCTGCCGGTTCAGACTACGATGAGTCGATGACTCGCCATGCCGAGTCTGGCAAAGATGCCGTTGGAGTTTTTGAGGCGCTTGCCATCGAAGATATCGTGTCGGTCGCCGACCTTCTTGCGCCGGTCTACCAGCGCACCGGCGGCGCGGACGGTTTTGCATCGCTGGAGGTTAACCCACACCTGGCCCACGATACTCAGGGCACAATCTCCGAAGCACGCCGGCTGTTCAAGCTCATGGAACGGCCAAATATCATGATCAAAGTGCCTGGAACGCCGGAAGGCATCCCCGCTATCCGTCAACTAATCAGCGAAGGCATCAATGTAAACGTGACGCTGATCTTTTCACTGAAGGCTTATGCTGACGTGCGAGAGGCTTACATTTCTGGACAAGAAGCGTTCTACCGGTCCGGCGGCGATCCGTCCACCGTTTCGTCGGTGGCGTCGTTCTTTGTTAGTCGGGTCGACACCGCGGTAGATGCCGCAATCAGCGAAGCCGTTAATGCCGGCAACAAGACGCTTGGTTCGCTGTTGGGCAAAGCGGCGATTTCGAACGCCCGCGTTGCGTATCAGGAGTTTGGACGATCCTTCGGCGAGGACAGGTTCGTTGCTCTCAAGGAAGAGGGAGCGCTGGTCCAACGGCCATTGTGGGCTTCAACCAGCACCAAAAACCCAGCGCTCAGCGACGTCCTGTATGTCGAGGAATTGATCGGCCCGGACACGGTGAACACCCTGCCCGATGCCACGTTGGCGGCGTTCCTGGATCACGGAACAGCGCAACAGACGTTGGACGCAGATATTGAGGACGCCACCGACACACTTTTCGCTCTGGAGGCGGCAGGAATCAAAATGGACGACATCACTGCCAAGTTGTTGGAGGACGGCCTCATGTCATTTGCCGACTCCTACGACGAGGTCGTGGAGAACGTTGACAGCAAGCGAGCTAGTCTTGTGCGCGGTTAGATTGACGCCAGATCACGTGAATCTGGGATCATATCAGCAGTCCGTGGACGGCGTCATTGCGAAACTCAATGCTGATCGGATCGTCCAACGCATTTGGGAGGCCGACCACACAGTCTGGAGTCATGACCCAACTGAGATCAGCGACCGGATGGGTTGGCTCACGTTGCCCGACACAATGCGGCCCCAACTGCGCAATATTCAGCGGTTCGCGTCTGAGGTCGCTGCCGATGGCATTCAGCATGTTGTGCTGTTGGGCATGGGTGGCAGCAGCTTGGGGACAGAGACGCTGAAACGCTGTTTTGGCCCGATCGACGGCGCTCCGGCCCTACAGGTGTTGGACTCGACGATTCCCGCCGCTGTGAAGGCAACGAGGGACGCCGTCGACCTATCTACAACGCTGTTCATCGTCTCCTCGAAATCCGGGAGCACTATCGAGCCGAATGTACTGTACAGGTATTTTCGGGGTCTGGTCGATGCCGCCGTTGGCACGGAAGAATCGGGGAGTCGTTTCGTCGCCATCACAGACGCGGGCACATCGCTGGATGTCATGGGGACAGATCAAGGATTCAGGGAGGTGTTCCGAAATCCTGAAGACCTGGGAGGGCGTTACTCAGTTCTCTCGTACTTCGGCTTGATACCGGCGGCCATCTCGGGGATCGACACTTCAGAGTTGTCCGCATCTGCTCGGGCGATTGAAGAGGCGTGCGAGCCGCACATCGCCACAGGAAACAACCCTGGCGTTTGGCTTGGCGCGACATTAGCGTCGTTGGCAGGAAGCGGCAGAGACAAATTGACTTTGGTGACTTCGCCACCGCTTGCCGGATTCGGGCTGTGGGTCGAGCAGTTGATCGCAGAAAGCCTGGGCAAGGATGCTAGAGGAATCGTGCCGATCACTGGCGAACCGCTGGTCGAAGCCAACGCGTACGGCGATGACAGGCTTTTTGTGTTTCTCAAGCTCGCTGGAGACGAGTCCCGCGAGCTTGATACGGCGCAATCAAATCTGGAGGCTGCTGGACATCCAGTCGTTGTTTACACACTGGATGATCTATATGCTCTTGGCGGCGAATTCTATCGATGGGAATTCGCCGCTGCTATTGCGGGGCGGGTGATGGGCGTTCAACCATTCAACCAACCAAATGTGCAGCAGGCGAAAGACTTTACTGATGCCGAACTTGCACGATTTCTGGAATCTGGCGATTCGCCAAACAATATGGCGTTCGACTCACTGGCTATGCTACTCAATTCGGCTAAACCGGGAGACTATCTGGCGATCCTGGCGTATATAGAAGAAACGGACGAATCTAACCGGATGTTCGAAAGTCTGAGACACAAGGTGATAGAGCGAACCGGAATTGCCACCACATTGGGATATGGGCCTCGCTACCTGCACTGCACCGGGCAGTTGCACAAGGCTGGACCGGTCTCAGGGTTGTTTCTCGAAGTGACGACTGGCGATTCCAACGATGTAGATCTGCCAGGCGAGCCTTATTCTCTGAAGGTTCTGGCCGACGCGCAATCCGCAGGTGATGGCAGCGCGTTGCGTGCAGCCAACCGCCGGTTCGCCCGTGTCGTATTAGAGAACGTGAGTGACCTGCATTCATTGGAACAAGAGCTCGAGTAACGCTATCTGAAAACAACCTGGAGGAGGGCGAAATGGAACTCGGTATGGTGGGGCTCGGACGCATGGGCGGGAACATGGCCCAAAGGTTGTTGACAGGTGGACACCATATCGTCGCATTTGATCCTCAACCCCTGGCCGTGAAAGCTGCTGAAGGAAATGGCGCTGATGGCGCCAGTTCTCTTGATGAACTCGTGTCGAAACTCACGGCTCCCAAAGCGGTGTGGGTGATGGTTCCTGATGGCGCTCCGACCGAATCGACCATCAAGTCGCTGGCCGAGCTATTGTCAGACGGCGACATGATACTCGACGGCGGAAATTCCAACTTCAATGATTCTATCCGACGCTCGAAAGAACTTGCCGAAAGCGGTATCGAATTCATGGATGTCGGAACGTCCGGCGGAGTGTGGGGACTGACTGAAGGCTACAGCATGATGGTGGGCGGCAGCGACGAAGCGTTTGCACGAATCGAGCCGCTCATTCAAACCCTTGCCCCAAGCCCGACCAGTGGCTACGGGCATGTTGGGCCGGCTGGCGCTGGCCACTACGTCAAGATGGTGCATAACGGCATCGAATATGGCCTGATGCAGGCGTACGCCGAAGGTTTCGAGCTGATGAACGCCAGAGAAGACATGGCGCTGGACATGGCTCAGATTGCTGAAATATGGCGCGAAGGAAGTGTCGTGCGGTCGTGGTTGTTAGACCTGACAGCCGCCGCATTTCAAGAGGACGGAGACCTGTCTGGTCTCGCTGCCTATGTTGACGACTCCGGCGAAGGCAGGTGGACCGTGCAAGAATCCGTCGATCTAGCAGTCCCAATTCCGGTGATTACGGCGGCTCTCCAGGCGAGATTCCGTTCCCGCCAGGACCAACCGTTCGGCGCCAAAATACTCTCGGCCATGCGTAACCAATTCGGCGGCCACGCAGTCCGGAAGGCCGAGTGATGGCCGAGCGCAGGATAACTGTGGTTACCATCGGCGGAACCGGCGACCTCGCCCAGGGAAAACTTGTTCCCGCCATATGCAACCTCGCTGAGAAAGGGCGGCTAGACGAGTGATTGAGCGTGCTCGGATTCGCCAGGTGGTCTCTCGACGATGCGTCCTACCGCGACCTCACGTGGGCTGGCATTCAGGGTATCTGTGGTTTGGGCTTGTCCCAAGAAACCTGGGATAATTTCGTTCCCCCGACTTCATTACCAATCTGGCAACCGGACCTACCTGGAAGATTTCCAAAAACTTAAGGATCGACTCGATGATCTTGATTTGTCAGAAGGCGAGGACTCGAACAGGCTGTACTAACTCTCCGTTTCGCCGGACTATTTCGTTGCCGCAGTGGAGAATCTTCTTGCGGTCGGGGCTTGCCGACAGCAACGGCGGTTGACGCAGGGTCGTGATTGAAACGCCATTCGGGACCGATCTGGAAACAACTGTCAACTGAATGACACTGTGGCGCAGGTTTTCGACGAGAGCCAAGTCTACCGGATCGACCATTACCTGGGCAAAGAGATGGTCCAGAATCTGCTGGTTTTTCGGTTCGCCAACGCGATTTTCGAGCTGGTGTGGAACCGCAACGACATCGACAGCGTGCAGATAACGGTGGCAGAACGCATCCCCGTGCTGGATCGTGGCGGCTACGACGATCATTCAGTGTAATTCGAGACATGGTGCAAAAACATCTCTTGCAACCATTGACGCTGATGGCAATGGAACCGCCCACCGTGGCCGACTCTGAGTCTCTCAGAAACAAGAAGATCGAAGTCCTTCAGGCCATACGCCGCTGGACGCCAGAGGAAGCCTAAGCCAACGCGGTCCGGGGACAGTACGACTCCTATATCAACGAGTTGGGGGTCGCGTCCGATTCTCTTAGACGCCGACCTACGCCGCCCTTCGGCTCTACATGGAAAATTGGCGATGGAGGGGCGTGCCGTTTTATCTTCGAACCGGCAAGAGCATGAGTTGGGTGGCAATCAACCGGGGACTCCGATTGGCTGACAAGCGGTCATTCCCCGCCGAGAGGCAAAGCTGGATGGAAACGCGGGATGCGATCTACGAAGAGACCATGGAACATGGGTGGAACCCGGAGGTCAACTCCTTCGTGCAATCTTATGCCTCCGAATCGCTGGACTCATCGAATCTAGTCATGCCGCTTGTGTTCCTCATGTCGCCCACTGACTCGAGGATGTTGGCGACACTTGGCGCGATCAATCGGTCTCCCAAAGACGGGGGACTGGTTTCGAATTCGCTGGTGTACCGCTACAACGTCGACACTTCCCCAGATGGCCTAACTGGCAACGAAGGCACGTTCAACATGTGCTCGTTCTGGTTGGTTGAGGTCTTGACCAGGGCTGGGAGGACTGACCCAGCCAGGTTAGATCAGGCGCGATTGATGTTCGAGAAGATGCTGGCATATGCGAATCACTTCGGCCTCTACGCCGAGGTGACAGGTAGCACCGGTGAGGCGTTGGGGAATTTCCCGCAAGCGTTCACGCACCTGTCACTCATAAGGGCCGCCTTCAATTTGGATCGAACGCTGGGAAACAGGCCGTAAGTCTCTAAACTTCGGCGTTTGCCTTAAGGTTGCCTGTTTGAGGGCACTTTCCCGGTGTGTGCTGATCTAATATACTGAAGGATACGCTGAGTATGCGTCGGAGACCCTTATTTTTTGAGCTGGCTCCCTTATCACACACTGATTCAGACAGGCAAATTGAATATGACTACAACCGATAGCAAGCCATCAACCGACTTCGTTCGACAGGCGATTGCGGATGATGTCGCTAAAGGGAAAAACGACGGCCATGTGCATACCCGGTTTCCTCCGGAACCCAACGGTTATCTGCACGTCGGACATGCCACAGCCATCGCTCTGAATTTCATGGCCGCAGAGGAATTTGGCGGCAAGTGCAATCTCAGATTCGATGACACCAACCCGACGAAAGAGGAAACTGAGTACGTCGAAGGCCAGATGGAAGACATACGCTGGCTGGGATTCGATTGGGAAGACCGGCTGTACTTTGCCTCAGATTATTTCGACCAACTCTACGAGTATGCCGTGCAGCTAATCCGGGAAGGGAAGGCGTACGTAGAGGAGTTGAACGCCGAGGACGTGCGAGAATACCGAGGAACGCTCACAGAACCTGGTCGCGATAGCCCTTATCGCGACAGGCCAATCAAAGAAAACTTGATGCTGTTTGAAGGCATGAGGGAAGGCGAGTTCGACGACGGCGCTTACGTGTTGAGGGCGAAAATCGACATGACCTCGCCCAACATCAACATGCGCGATCCGACGATGTACCGGATTCGCAAGGTCGAACATCACCGCACTGGCGATGAATGGTGCATCTATCCGATGTACGACTTCGCCCACCCTGTATCCGACGCTATCGAGGGGGTCACGCACTCGCTTTGCAGTCTGGAATATGAAGACCATCGACCGCTGTACAACTGGTTTTTGGAGGAGTTGGATCTGTTCCGATCTCGCCAGATCGAGTTCGCAAGGTTCAACATGAGCCACACGGTTATCAGCAAGCGGTGGTTGGCGCAGTTGGTCGATAATGGCGATGTGACCGGCTGGGACGACCCGCGAATGCCGACCCTTCGCGCTCTTCGTCGCAAGGGCTACACACCGGAGGCTGTCCGAGATTTTTGCGCCAAAGTCGGAATCGGCAAGACCAACGCTACAACTGAAATGGCCCTGTTGGAATCCTGTATCAGGGAGCATCTGAACAAGAGCGCTCTCCGGCGCATGGCTGTTCTGAAGCCGCTCAAGGTTGTCATCGAGAATGTCCCAGAGGGCGAGATCGATTACCTGGACGCTGGGAATAACCCCGAAGACATAACGGCTGGGACTCGCAAAGTGGCTTTTTCTCGAACGCTGTATATCGAACGGGACGACTTCATGGAAGATCCGCCGCGTCGATTCTATCGGCTGACGTTAGGTCGCGAGGTGCGATTGAGATACGGATACTTCATCAAGTGCACAGAGGTGATCAAGAACGATTCGGGAGAGGTTGTGGAGCTTAGATGCACATACGACCCAAACACTCGAGGAGGGTCGGCCCCTGACGGACGGAAGGTCAGAGCCACGCTGCATTGGGTTTCCGCCGACACGGCCCTGGATGCGGAGGTCCGCCTTTACGAGCATCTGTTTGCCGCGGCGAATCCGCATGACGTTCCAATTGGAGGCGATTGGCGGGATTCATTAAATCCAGATTCGTTGACAACGCTATTCGGCTGCAAAGTAGAACCGTCGCTCAAGGACGCTTCTATTGGTGAAAGTGTTCAGTTCGAGCGTCAAGGGTATTTTTGCTTGGACCCTGATATGTCCGACGACCATCTGGTTTTCAACCGGACCGTTCCGCTTCGCGACACATGGGCGCGAATCCAAAAGCAGGGCACACGCTAGACGCATTTGCTTGGACGCCCATGATTTCCTCAGACCATGCTTGCCCTTGGTCCATGTTGATCGAGAAATTCCTCGACCTGCTCCATAGTCGGCATGGCAGCAGTATCCCCGTGGCGCGTGCAGGTGAGCGCGCCGCATACGTTGGCGATGTTTAGGGCATGCGTCAAAACCTGCTGACGATTATGGAAATCAAGGGATGCAAACTCGCGCAAAGTATGGCTCTCGAAAATTCCTGCCAAGAAACCAGCAACGAAGGCGTCCCCGGCGCCCACAGGGTCAACCATCTCAACTGAGTAACCTGGGTGTTTGAACATTCTGGATCCATCGAACACCACCGCGCCCTCAGACCCTCGAGTGACGATAGAAATTCGCACGTTCCCTCGGTAGAAATATCGAGCGTATTCTTCCGCTGAGCACCCGCGTGACCATACGATCTCTGCTTCGTCGTGACCGACTTTGAATATCGTGGCGCTGGCGATCATCAATTCAAACACTACGCGCGCCTTTGCGGGCGGCCACAACGGCTCCCGATAGTTCGCGTCGAAACAAACCGGGAGATCGTTCGCATCCGCCCAATGTAATGCCTGGACCATCGTTTCGTTGCAAGCGGCGCTGAGAACTGGCGTAATGCCAGTGACGTGAAGAAGATCAGAGTTGGGAAGGTGTGGCGATATGTCCGTGAAATTCAATTTGCTGGCGGCGCTGCCGGCGCGTTGATATGTTTTGACATGGTCGTCTCCGTAGTGGTTCAGATAGGAAACGCCGGTAAATTCTCCACTGAAACGCTCGGCTTCAACGAGCGTTCTGCCTTCCAGTTGTGTTTGAACCAGCTGCCCAGCAGAGTCATCTCCCAGACGACTGATCCATAGACTCTCAACCTCTTTTGGCAGCAATTTGTGAATATTTACCGCAACATTTGATTCGGCGCCGGCGACGTCTTTTATATGGGAACCGCCCGAGACGTAGTCGCCCTGGTAGTCAGCGTTGTATTGGACCATAGTTTCGCCGAATGTCACGAATTTTTTCAATTGCGCCTCATTGCCGTCGATGCCTAATTGAACACAGTATATGCCATTAATTCGAATGGCGAACGGGATGTGACCTTGTCGTGTTGGCCTGAGGCGTTCGATCTCAGTCAAAACAAAAAGAGCGGCGCTTCCATGTGGAAGCGCCGCTCGAAGACTCTCGCCGCTGTTAGCGTTGTGAAACGCTTACTT
>DCAW01000080.1 GCA_002313895.1 Dehalococcoidia bacterium UBA1123 | reverse complement strand
GTACACTTCTCCTTTGGGTGGTCTGGCGATGCGTCGGACCTTGGCCTGGATCTCTCCGGCCTCCATCTGGTTAACCGCTTGACCTATTATGCTAAGAGATTGCCGCATTTCCTCAACCCGAACGTAATACCTGTCCCAGCAATCGCCCTGACTGCCTACAGGGATTCCGTAATCGAATCGGTCGTAAACGCCGTAGGGTTCTGATATTCGCACGTCCTCAAGAACGCCGCTTGCTCTCAGAGCGGGCCCCGTGACTCCGAAGGCGATGGCATCAGGGCCGCTGATCGTGCCAATGCCTTTGGTTCGGGCCAGGAACATCTCGTTCTGAGACAGCAAACCGTCGCACTCATCTATGCCTTGTTTCAACTCGTCTGTGAGTTTCGACAATCGCTGCTCGAAATCGTCGGGCAGTTCTTCGTTGACGCCGCCGACTCGAAAGTAGTTGTGCATCATTCGGGCGCCTGTCACCGACTCGAACAACGACTGGATGCGTTCCCGCTCTCTAAATCCGTAGAGGATGGGTGTCACAGCGCCGGCGTCCATGCCATAGACACCGTAGAACAGCATGTGACTGGCAATGCGGTTGAGCTCGCAAAAAATCGTGCGGATGTACTGCGCGCGCTCTGGAACCTCGATCTCCATCAGTTTTTCGACAGCCATGCAGAACGCCAACTCGCAATTAAAATTGGCTACATAATCCAGCCTGTCGAAAAGGGTAATTACCTGACTGTAAAGCTCGTCTTCGCACAGCTTTTCTGACCCACGATGAAGGTATCCGATATGAGGCTCTGCCTTCACAATGCGTTCGCCATCAACCCAGATGACCAGACGAAAAACGCCATGAGTGCTGGGGTGTTGAGGACCCATATTGATCATCAGATCAATAGCGTTGTCCTGGTTTGTTGGCTGTTGTTGTACTTGCATGATTGTTTATGCGTGAGGTTCAGACGAAATTACCATTCGTCATAATCGTGGAACGGAAAATTTTTGCGGCCTGGGAAACCCTCGAATCCTTCATAGAGAAGCAGCGGGACCAGGTTCGGGTGTCCGGTGAACGAAACGCCGAACAGATCGTGGCTCTCGCGTTCGTACCAATTGGCACCGCGCCACACGTCGATCAACGACGGGACAACAGGGTCGTCAGGCGACACATTCGCCTTCACTACCAACTTGTGGCGCTTGTCCAATGAGAACAGGTGGTAGTTGACCTCCATCCGATCCTCGTAATCTACGACGGACAGGCAACGGAGGTAGTCGAAGTCGAATCTCGGATCATCTCGCAGTAATCGGCAGATGTCGGGGAGGGATGTTGGCTGAACAGTGAGGGTGACTTCATCCACCGCTGCGCCGACTTCGACGTCGTGGCCTTCGGAGAATACCTCATTGACGAGGGCGGTTAAAGATTCGCCCTTTGCGTCCAGCGCTTCTTTCGCCAGAGGGATTTCGGGTTCGCGTCTATGACGCTGTGCCACGTTGTTGGGCGTCCTTTGTGATCTTCTCTTGGAGTTGCAGGATGCCGTGCATCAGCGCCTCAGGGCGCGGGGGACATCCTGGAACGTAAACGTCAACTGGGATGAGGTGATCGACACCCATTACCACGGAGTATGACTTGTAGTACGGGCCGCCGTTGGTCGCGCAACTGCCCATCGCAATAACCCATTTGGGATCGGGCATTTGTTCGTAAAGTAATTTTATGGGGTCGGCCATCTTCTTGACCACGGTTCCGGCCACGATCATGACGTCAGCCTGTCTCGGAGACGGCCATGTGACGATGCCAAATCGGTCCAGATCGTGGTGAGACATATGGGCGCTCATCATCTCGATAGCGCAGCACGCCAGCCCGAATGACAGCGTCCAAAGCGACGACTTTCTCGCCAGAGCGAACAATTCGTTAGACTTGGCAGTCAGCGCATTGGGAAGCACCCGCTCGAACACACTGCTGGCAGGTGTGTTGCCCTGGTTAGGCTTGTATCCTTCTCCGAAGTTCATCTCCACTGGAGCACCCCTTTTCTCCATCCGTACACCACTCCGAAGAATAGAATGCCGATGAATACCATCATCTCGTAGAACACCGCGGGCGCAGTTTTCATAAAGATCACCGCCCACGGGAAAAGAAACACAGCTTCGACATCAAAAATGATGAATAGAATTGCAAACACATAGTAACGAATCTGAATCTGAGACCAGTTAAACGGCCCTGGAGGTATGCCACATTCGTAAGGGGTGTCTTTGGCTTCTGAGGGCCGTTTCGGAGCCACCAGATACGAAGTCAAGAACATGCCACCTACCGCGGTGAGTCCCACGGCGGCAACCAGCAAAACCGTGATCCAATTTAGGTCGAATCCTTCCGGCAATTAGGCCCCCATTTCATTGATTAGTGCGACAATTTTCAGTCTAGCAAGGCCGCCTTTTGAGTGTCAATTTATTTCGCGCCTGGTCACTACTATAAATCGATAGTTCAATTTCACCTAAAATGCAGTACGAGACTTCGCCATACTGAGTTTGCCATTGATAAATCTCTGGCGCCGATACTGCAATACATCGTAATCGTTCGCAGGGTATTCTGAAACTCCTTGACGGCGGATTCAGGTGAGGAATATGGGAAAATACTGGATAATTGGTAGCGCTGCCGCTCTTGCGCTTCTGCTGGTCGCCAGCGTGATAGTGGCGCTTTCAGAGTCTGAAGAGACTTTCGCGGCGGGAACCCCAGAAATGGCAGTGCAGTCGTTTATTAAGGCGTTCGAGGGCGAAGATTTCCAGGCCAGCTACGAACTTTTATCGAATGGCCTCAAAGATAGGTGCACCGTTGATCAGATGTTCAGTTGGCAGGGCGGTTTCAACGACAGGTTTCGCGATAGCCGCATCACACTTGAGGACACCACAATGGTCGCGTCCACTACCGTTGTAGCCGTGCGGATTACCGAGTTCCGAAACGGCGGTCCGTTCGACACTTCGGAATCATCTTACGTCCAGCGCTACACGCTGCGTCAGGAAGAAGGCCAGTGGCGGTTCTCCCAATTCCCATGGCCCATGTTAAATTGTGGCCCGGTCAAAATTTCGGCGCCAACGCCTGCAGTCGTTGAACCAACGCCTGCGCCAACCCCTCAACCGAAGCAATAAAGTCGGCTGAAAGGCCCTTTGATGGATTTTTTCAACATACTTTTCTTTTTTCCGCCAATCATATTTCTCGCGGTGATCGCGGGCGTGATTTTCCTGGTCGTTAACCTTCGGCGGCGCAGGTCGCGAATTGACGATGGCATCGGGACCGTTCGGAGGCTTTATTTCTACACGGTGTCTTTCGTGGCGCTCATGATGTCGGCTAACGGAGTCATGTTAGTCGGGATGGACGTGCTGGAAAGGCTGTTTGTCGGTTCAACGTTGTCCGACTCAACCACGCGACTCGCCTGGGGGCTGGCTCTAATAATAGTCGGCCTTCCGTTGTGGGCGTTGCACTGGCGAACGATGGTCCGGCAAGTCTCAAGAATCCCAGTTGAAATCCAATCGGAACTTCGGAAGATATATCTGTATCTCGTGCTGGGTGTCGCTCTGGCATTCGTGATGATTGGAGCGATGGCCGTGCTGGGGCAGATTTTCAGCACGGACGATTTCAAAGGATTCCCTTGGGCGGCCGTTGTCGTTTGGTCGGTCGTTTGGGCGCTGCATTGGCGGCTTGAAGCTGGAGAAGGACAACTCACTCTTGAGACCGTCGGAATCAGGCGTTTTTACCTGTACATCGTTTCGATGGCAACGCTTGTGCTTCTTGCGCTTGGGGTTGGACGAGTCGTGCACATAATACTGATTGAAGGCTATTCATCAGCCTTCTCGGTGTCCGTTGTCATGCCAGAGAATTCCGGAATCTGGACACCTGCTCTGAGAACCGCCCTTGGAGTAGGTATTGTTGGGGGCGTGGCGTGGGCGGCTCACTGGTTGATATTCGCTGCCAGGGACTTTGAGTCGGTGTTAAGGTGGGCGTACCTTTATGTGTTTGCCATTCTGGGCGGCATCGCCACTTCGATGGTTGCCCTGAGCCTGATAATTGCCGGCGTCTTGACGTGGGCGTTGCGAGCGCCAGGAGCCGATCCGGCTGTCGATCATTTTGAAGATTTGCCAGGCGCGATAGCCTCTCTGGCCGTGGGTATCGCGATATGGTCGTACCATTGGTGGAGAGCGCAGTACGAGGCTGACTATTCTCCGACATTGAAGGTGAGCGCAAATCGGGCTTACGAGTATATCGTGGCTGCGCTGGGGTTGGGCTGTCTGTCTGTGGCCTCGTTCGTAATTATCGATACTGCCCTGGTAGTGGTCACTGAACGATCTATAGAAATGATATCAGGGGTTGATCTGTGGAGAGAACCGGTTGCGGTTGCGCTGACGCTTGCGCTAATCGGCGGCTCATTGTGGGGTTACTATTGGCCAAGCGCTCAGCGCAGAATAACGCCGAATGATGCCCACAGCGAACGAGCGTCCCTATCAAGAAAAATATTCACCTTCGTTGTGTTGGGAATAGGAATCATGGCCCTTTTGGGCAGCGTCAGCGCAACTCTGTTCGTTTTCTTGCGCGACGCGCTGGATGCCAGCTTATCTTTGGACACGGTCAGAGATATTCGCCCTGCGATAGGAGTCGCGTTGACTGCCGCATTTATCCTGCCATATCAGTGGTCGGTGTATAGGGCCGACAGACTTGCGGAACCAAAAGACGATGCTGACACTGTCACACGTAAGCGTGTTTCGGTGTTGGCCCAAGAGGGCGCCCACGAGCTTATTCGCGGGATCGAGGACGCACTCGGGTATTCTGTGGATACGTTAAATTGGACTGACAACGAGGCGGTGACCCCTTCACTGTCAACAGAAGCCCTATCAGATTTGGCCGGCAAGGTCGCAGTCTCACCCGGCGGAAGAGTGTTGATAGTGCCCGACGCAGCAGGGGCCAGAGTCCTTTCTTACGACTAACGTATTCAATTCCGCTATCACCGAATTGCGCCTAAGCAACCGGATGCTAGATTTAATCATTCGGCACATCCGATTCAACGTCTCAAACCTGGAGAGATTCGCCTGTATGCAACGGCGTTACCAGTTGGTCAGCGCCCCGTCGTTGCGCCTCAGTAGGGGCGTCCACCCGTTGAGAGGCGCGGGGTTCGCCTGAGCCACCGCCTCGTCGAAATCGACTCCGAGGCCGGGGCGGTCCGACGGGGTCCATGCGTATCCGTCCTCCCATTCGATTTGCACCGGGAACAGGTCTGTTGCGAAAGTGCCTGGTTGAAGGGGCATCTCTTGGACTCCGACGTTGGTCGAGGCCATGCACAGGTTTACGCACGCCGCCGCGCTGATAGGCCCCAGAGGGTTATGTGGCACGATGTCGATGTAGTGAGTCTCGGCCCAGTGAGTGATCTTGAGGGCTTCGGTCAGCCCCCCGACGATGCAGAGGTCGATGCGGGCGTAGTTGATAAGCTCCTCTTCGATCACCTCCCGGAAGGGCCATTTCGTCGCCCACTGCTCGCCCGCCGCGATGGGGAGTGAGACGTGGCGAGCCAGGGTCCGGTAGCTGGCAGGATTCTCCGACCTTAGCGGGTCCTCAATGAAGTAGGGTTTGAACTGCTCCAGCGCCTTGCACATCTGGACTGCGTGCGCCGTGTCCAGACGGGTGTGAATATCGAAGCATATCTGGATGTCCGGCCCCACAGCATCCCGAACCATGCCCATCTGTTTTTCGGCAATACGCATGGACTCTACAGGCTCCAGCAGGCCGTCGGTTCCACGATACTCGAACTCGCCGCTTGTCTCAGGCTGGCCCCATCGGACAAATTTCCAGCCCTCCTCGACCGCCTTCACGGAGTTTTCGACCAACTCCTCGTTAGTGCGGCCCTGCGTGTGGGGATAGCAGACCACCTTGTCTCGCACAGGTCCGCCCAACAGCTTGTAAACAGGCATATTGACGGCTTTGCCCTTTATGTCCCAAAGAGCGATGTCGATGGCACTGATCGCGCAGCAATATACCTTGTCGGCGGGGAAGAATCCGCCTCGGAACATATGCTGCCACAGCCGTTCGGTGCTCCAGGGGTCCTGACCTATAACAACTTCGGACAGGTGTTTTATGGCCTCGGTGATGGCGCCGCCCCAATTGCGAATCCCGATCTCACCCAGGCCGTAGATGCCCTCGTCAGTCTCTACCTTCACGATGAAATAGGGCCGTCCGTCGCTGCTGGAGACGGAATAGCTTTTGATTTCAGTGATCTTCATTAAATCCTCCGGAGCGTTTTTATTGACTAAGTTCGGGGACAACCTCGTTGGCTATCCGTTCCAGGTGGCCGACATCCAAATTTGGAACTCCGAGCATGAACGTCTCCACCCCTGCGTCGGCGAATTTTCTCAGATGCGTCACAACTTGTTCTGGCGTTCCCACGGCGGACATGCGTCGAACATCGGCCCGATCGCCATAGTAGCCGCGCAGGAAATTGCCCATGGCATCGTATGCCGAATCAGGATTGTCGTCCACTGACGCGTAAATAAGCTTGCCATATTGAAGCTGGCTCGGGTCTTTGCCTGCTTTCTCGGCGCCCTGTCGCACGATGGTCCAAGATTTACGGAACTCATCTGGCGAGGCGAAGGGACTCTGTATCCAGCCGTCGGTTAACTCGCCAGCGCGAAGGAGCGCGGAGTCTGCCTGTCCACCCATGTATATCGGGATGCCTGGGGGCCTGACAGCGGCGGGGCGAACGATCGCGTTCTCCAGCTTGTAGAATTGCCCTGAATGAGTGACGGGTTCTCCGGTCATTAGCTCCCGCAGCACAGATATGTTTTCTCTCAGCAGGGAAATTCGACTGTTCATCGGCAATCCCATGCCCAGATACTCGGCAGGGCTTCCGCCTATGGATATGCCCAGATGAATCCGCCCTGCGGACAGATGATCCAGCGTCGAAAGCTGGCGGGCAAGAAGAGGCGCGTTCCTAAGTGCCAAAACCAACACCGCAGTTCCAAGTTGAATCGAGCCGGTGACAGCAGCGGCCCAGGTCATCAGGGTCGTCGAATCCAGAAAGTTCGACGAATGGAATATCCGGTCCTCGGTCCAGAGCGAATGGAACCCTAACGACTCGGCCGTCTGGAAGAAATCTTTATACTGTCCTGTGTCGGGCGGTGTGTCTGGAAATGCCGCCGGGATGTGAATGCCGATATTGACTGACACTAGCGTCCTCCTTCTAAGCGGCTGTCAGTGTAGGAACGAGCCTGTGCGGTGTCAACATACTCAGGCAGGTCAGTCTAAATAATTTTCAAGAATTTTGATACACTTATTGAGCTATGGAAACATCAAAGTTTGAGCAGCTTGTACGTCAGGCGTTAAACGAGCTTCCCAATGAATTTCACTCGCGCATGGAAAATGTGGACATTGTGGTTGAAGATCGCCCGACGAGAGACCAATTGATAGGCTCTGGGTTGGATGAAGATCAGTGTCTCCTCGGCCTCTACGAGGGTATCCCTCTTCCAGACCGGTATAACTACGACCTGGTTTTGCCCGACAAGATCACTCTTTTTCAGGTCTCGATAGAGAGCATGTGTGAGACTGAAGAGGATGTTATTCGAGAGATACAAGATACTGTTGTCCATGAAGTGGCTCACCATTTTGGAATTGACGACGACGACTTGAACGCGATGGGAGTGAGATAACCTCGCGCTGATCTCGATTGGCGACAGGGATAAATCGCCTTTCGGTGAAAAATAATAGTAGGCCAGAATGTAGTTGCTGACGACCGAAGCGGCTACTTTCTGGCCCGTTAGGCGTTTGATCGTTTTGTTATTTGAGACTGTATCCGACTGTCCAAAAGGAGCTTCATGAACCTCGCTGCGCTGTCATCATTTCTGGAACCGGTCCCACAATTCCAACAACTCAGGGACGATCTGAAGCGGCCTCAAGTCTCGACTACCACTCAAGTGGTCTCGGACGGACTGCCCTATGTGCTTGCCACGCTCTGGAAGGTTTTGGAAACTCCGATGCTTATCGTGGTCCCCAGACCTGAGCAGGCGAGTCGTCTCCACGAGCAATTGCAAGCTTGGACCGGCGCGGAGGATTCTATCCATCATTTCCCAGAAACCGAAACGCAGCCATTCGAGCGGCAGGTCACCGACATCGAGACCGTCCAACAACGGATTCGCGCTCTCCACGCTCTAAATGCAACGGAGGGTGGTCCGCCTATCGTGGTGACGTCGGCTGTCGCGTTGGCGCAGAGGACGTTGAGCCAGGAAACATTCGAGAATATCGAACACACTATCAGCGTCGGAGATCAGGTGGACCTCGAAGACACACTGGACCTGTGGAGGCGCATGGGTTACAGATTTGAGGCATCCGTGTACCAACCAGGATTCGTCAGCCGTCGGGGCGGAATTATCGACGTGTTCCCAGTCGGCGCGTCGCTGCCTGCTCGTGTCGAGTTGTGGGGCAACGAAATCGACAGCATCCGACTGTTCGACCCCAACACCCAACGGTCAATCGAGATCGTCGATCATGTGGATATCATGCCCGCCCACGAGACGCTTCCAGCCATGACAGACCATGATCAAATTGACGCTCAGATGTCCCGAATCGCCATATCAAACTGCACTCAAGCGTACCAAGAACGGATTCAAGAGGAGTTCAGCCAGCTTTTGGACGGACACGAGATTGATGACCTGAACCTTTATGCCGGGTTCTTCAATCATGGCACGCTGCTGGACTACTTCCCGAAAGACGGCCTTGTGGTCACCCATCGGCCCACGGATATCGCCAGCGTTGCCTTGGAGACCGAGGAGCGGGTCCACGAGCTTCGCAAAGTCAAAGAACAGCGCGGCGAGTTGCCGGCTAATTTTCCGTCATTTCACGAACCCTGGGTCGAGATGGGCAGCCGTCTTGACGCGGTTGCCCGCAGGTTGCAAACGACAATCTGGGGGGAAGACGACCTCACATATCGTCAGGTCCACCGCATCCCGATTAGCTCTGCTCCTACTTTCCTGGGAAAGCTGGACACGTTCGTCGAAGAGGCGATGGAGTTGACTGGAGACGGACATGCTGTCGTCGCCATCACGTCTCACTCTAAACGGTTAACGGAAATTCTAGAGGATTACGGGGCGTCTGCCAACCTGCCGGCGTCACTCGACAAATCACCAGAACCTGGAACGCTGACGGTTTTGCAGGCAGAGGGAGCCAGTTTTGGCGACGGTTTCACATTGCCCTCTGTGGGCCACAAGCTGATTGTGCTGGGCGACACCGAGATATTCGGAGTTGCGAAACAGAGGCGGACGGCCAGGCGCACGGGAGTTCGATGGGACGCATTCCTCGAAGAAATATCACCTGGAGACCACGTTGTTCACGTTGAACATGGCATCGGCAGATTCGTGGGCACAGGGCGTCCCACCGAAAACACAGACCCGACCGCCGAGTACCTAATTCTACAGTACGCCCAGGGCGACAAGCTGTATGTCCCGATGGAACATCTGGATCGTGTGACGCCCTACATCGCGCCCAGCGACAATCCGCCCCATCTGACTCGGCTGGGAACTCAGGAGTGGTCAAGAGCCAAAGCCAAAGCTGAACGCTCGACCCGTGAGATGGCGGCGGAGCTTCTGTCGCTCTATGCCGCCAGGGAATTAGTGGAAGGGTACGCTCACGGCCCGGACTCGCCGTGGCAGGCTGAATTGGAGGAGTCGTTCCCATTCGAGGAGACTCCAGACCAACTTGCCACCATCGCCGAAGTGAAGGCAGATATGGAGAACACCAAGCCGATGGACCGCCTGGTCTGTGGCGACGTCGGATACGGCAAGACAGAAATCGCTTTGCGGGCCGCATTCAAGACTGTCATGGACGGCAAACAGGTAGCCGTGCTTGTTCCCACGACAGTTCTGGCTCAACAACACTATGTCACATTCTCTCAAAGGCTCAGCGCGTACCCAACGAAGATAGACGTTCTGAGTAGGTTCCGCACGGCTAAAGAACAGTCGAACATCGTGGATGCGCTGGCCTCGGGCCAAATCGACATCTGCATCGGAACCCATCGAATTATCCAAAAGGACGTTCGATTCAAGGACCTGGGGTTGGTCATAGTGGATGAGGAGCAGCGTTTCGGAGTGGGTCACAAGGAACGGCTGAAACGACTGCGCCAAGAGGTGGATGTGCTGACGCTGACTGCCACGCCCATCCCTCGCACCCTTCATATGTCTCTGGCCGGAGTCCGTGACATGAGCACGATGGAGACTCCGCCGGAGGAACGCCTGCCCATCAAGACTTATGTGTCTGAATTCAGCGACGAGTTAATCCGGGAAGCCATCCTGAGAGAGCTGGACCGAGAGGGTCAGATCTATTTCCTGCACAATCGCGTTTATAACATCGCTTACATGGCCGACTATATCAGGCGAATTGTTCCAGAAGCGGAGGTCGGAATCGCCCACGGTCAGATGAGCGAGCGAGGGCTCGAGGAAGCGATGGCCGATTTCGCCGAAGGCAAGTTCGACGTTCTGGTATGCACCACGATAATCGAATCCGGTCTGGACATCCAAAACGTAAACACTCTGATCGTCAATCGGGCGGACGCTTTTGGGCTGGCCCAACTTTACCAGCTTCGCGGTCGGGTGGGACGCAGCGCGCGTCGAGCATACACATATCTGCTGATTCCAAAAACCCAGTCGCTTTCCGAAACTGCCGAGCGCAGGTTGAAGGCCATGATGGCCGCAACTGAACTTGGGGCCGGTTTCCGTATTGCGATGAAAGACTTGGAAATCCGGGGAGCAGGAAACATCTTGGGCGCCGAGCAGTCGGGCAACATCCACGCAGTGGGATTTGACCTATACACCAAGCTTTTAGCGACGGCGGTTGAGGAACTCAGGGCCCAAAGAGACAGTAGACAGAACGAGACCTCCCCGGTCGACGGAGGCCTCAGCGTCCAAGAACTCGGAGATGCAGTCGACGGGAAAATTTCCGAAGTCATGTCGCCCGATCCCGGCGTCGGCGTTGACATCGGGATTCCAGCCAGCCTCCCAGCGGAGTATATTGCGGACCTGCCGGTTCGTTTGATTCTGTACCAGCGCTTAATCAAGATAACCGACATCAGCACAATCACCGAGATGGAAGACGAGCTTCGAGACAGGTTTGGCCCGTTGCCCTGGCAGGCACAGAATCTTTTGTACATGACTCGGCTGAAACTTGAGGCTGGAAACGCTGGCATCGAAGCCATCGTTCGGGAGTCGGACCGAATTGTGCTCAGGCTTCGAGACGAGGTGGGCGGGGGGCGTCGCGCCCTTCAGAGGCATCTCGGACGCAACGCAGAGGTCGGCAACTTGCAGATACGTCTCGACCTCGACCGGATGGGCGCTGATTGGGAGAAGCCGCTTATGGAAACCGTCCAGAGCATGGCCGAGTTCCGCCGCCAGTTGGTTGAAGAGTTTGTAGGGGCGGCATCGGGAAGCTAATATGCTGACAGCAGGGCTGGTAGCTCCATTAGAGTTTCGATGCGGGGGCATAACGTCGTGCCGGGGTGGTTGCCGTCGCGGTCTACCAGCACCGGGTTGATGCCTACGTTGGCGGCCCCGTTGATGTCGGATGTTATCTGGTCGCCGACGTGGATGCTTTCGGTGGGTTGAGTACCGGCTTTGTCCAACGCAGCCAGAAAGATAGGAGCGTGGGGCTTCTCCGAGCCGATTTCCGCTGACGTCACCGCGAAGTCCAGGTAGGCTGTCAGGCCCATAGTCTCAGCGAGTTCGTCACCGTTCTGGTTCATGTTGGAGACCAAGCCCAGGGTCAGCCCCTGTTGCTTGAGAATGTCCATCGTAGGCAAAACGTCGTCAAACCGTTCCATCTGGTAGGGGACTTGCCGGATGCGACGCCAAATCTCCATCGCTTGATCTGTCGACACCTCAACACCACAGCCATTCAGCACTTGTTTCTCATACTCGGCGAAAAACTCGCGCTGGCCCTGACGGTCGCGGGTGCGCACCGGCATGACGGCGTTCTGCTCGGCCATGTAGGCATCGGCGGTCGCGTAGCCTCGGAGAATCCCGTCAGGAGTCACCGAGATTCCGAACGTCGCGCACGCTTCGGACTGAATCTCAAATCGGGATGGCTGGAATCCGGCGAGGGTGCCGTACAGGTCGAAGAAAACTGCTTTTATCATGGTTCAGGTATGATAGCATTGCCGTTCGCCAAATGTCAGTCGAGCGATCTTTGAGGCAGTGAGATGCTTAATTCAACCGGACACCACAAGTCTGAAACATGACAGATCTGAAAAAACTGAAGGCAGGGAAGCTTCCGCTCGATCTACTGGACAGTCTTCTGAGCGGTATCGAGATCAATGATCCCAGAGTCGTTCTGGGGCCGAAGGTGGGCGAGGATGCGGCGTTGATCGACTTCGGCGACCGCTATCTGGTAACCAAAACTGACCCTATCACCTTCGCAACAGACCTCATCGGATGGTACGTGGTGCAGGTCAACGCCAACGACCTGGCGGTGATGGGCGCGACGCCGAAGTGGCTGATGGTCACAATGCTACTTCCTGAAGGAACCACAACCGAAGAGGTGTCGCGTATCTTCGAGCAGCTGACCGAGGCGTGCAAAGAGCGAGACATCACGTTGGTGGGCGGTCATACAGAAGTGACATATGGCCTGAGCAGACCCATCGCCGTCGGATCCATGCTAGGAGAGGTTTCCAAAGATAAGGTCGTGATGACCTCCGGCGCTAAGGTGGGCGACTCGATTATCCTCACGAAAGGAGCGCCTATCGAAGGCGCAGCCATACTGGCGCGAGAGGCTTCAGAGGAACTTATCGTGGCCGGCGTATCGAGCGAAATCATAGAGAAGGCGAAAAATTTCCTGTTTGCCCCTGGAATCAGCGTTGCGCGAGACGCTGAGATCGCGACCAGTGCCGCCAAAGTCCATGCGATGCACGACCCAACTGAAGGCGGTATCGCGGGCGCGTTGCTGGAATTTGCCACAGGCGCGGGTGTCGGGCTAGAGATCGACGCTGCTCGTATTCCGACGCTGCCAGAGGCCCAAACGATATGCGACGCGCTGGGACTCGATCCTCTCGGTTTGATCGCCTCTGGCGCGCTGTTGGCAACTGTGGCGCCTGAAGACGCAAAGAAAGTAATAGAAGCGCTAATCTGCGAGGGCATATTCGCGGTCGAGATTGGCCGTCTGACCACTCGTGACCACGGCCTGAAGATGCGGACGCCACAAGGCATTATAGACCTGCCAAGATTCGAGCGCGACGAGCTGGCGAGATTCTTTGGCACTTGATGTGTCTGGGAATTGACGCCGGCGCAATCAGGTCTAGCCGACGATTGAATTGAGCGAGTTTCGCTAAAAATACCTGAAATCGTCAGATAAATGGGTTAGAAAAACCGGCAATTCAAGGCATTGGCATGCTATACTTCACGCTGCCAGCCTCGGAGGAGGAGCCGAAGTGTCTACACACCTAGGGTCCACTGAGCGTAGCTTGAGGTTGGCTAACTGGCGCTGGGCATACGGTTCGTGTATGTTCCTCACCGGCGCGCTCAGCGGTTATACCCGAATTCGCCCAGCGTTTTTGTCGCCTCTGATGTCGATGATTGAACCCTCTCTTGACCCGTCAGACGGATCGGCGATAAAATCTATTTAACAAACAATACTTCAAATCAGGCAGGTATCCTCGTTGGGAACTGCGTAGGTAAACCCAATAGAATCGACATGCTAACTAGGTAGCCTCTCGCGCGCTAGGCCTGATTGCGCGGGAGGCTGCTGCTCGTTTGGGCCAATGTTTATCAACACAAACTCGCAGGCTGAACATATGATGACCTCATCCTGCCACCCCAAATTCAGGAGAATCACCGATGACAATTCAACTAGATTCTGAACTGGCGGACCTGAGAACTCGCATCCGCCACTCCACAGCGCATGTCATGGCTGACGTCGTAAGGCAATTGTACCCAAACGTCAAATTGGCAATCGGGCCGCCCACAGATGATGGATTCTACTACGATTTCCTCTCAGATGAACCCTTTAGAAACGAAGACCTGGGGAAGATTGAAAAAGGAATGAGGGGCGTAATTCGTCGAAATCTAACTTTCGAGTACCGCGAATATCCCCGGAAAGAGATGCTTCAGATGAACTCAGACGAGCCTCTCAAATTGGAGGTCATCGAAGGCATTCCCGAAGACGAAGCAATATCCACGTATAGCCACGGCGATTTCGAGGACCTGTGCGCCGGCCCCCATGTGGAATCGACCGGCAAGATCCCAGCGTTCAAACTGCTGACCGTAGCCGGCGCCTACTGGCGAGGCGACGAGAACCGCCCGATGCTCCAAAGAATCTACGGGACGGCTTTTGAGACTCAGGAGGCGTTGGATGAGCATCTGGAGCGGCTTGAAGAAGCCCAAAAACGCGACCATCGGCTCCTGGGCCGTGAGTTGGATCTGTTCTCAGTCCATGAAGAGACGGGGCCAGGCCTCATTATATGGCATCCCAAAGGCGCTAGGGTCAGAGGGCTGTTCGAAGACCTTTGGAGACGCGAACACTACCGCTGGGGCTACGATCTGATCTACACGCCCCACATCGGACGCTCTACGCTGTGGGAGACCAGTGGTCACCTTGAAAACTTCAAAGATAATATGTTCGCTGCAATGGACATGGACGGTCAGGACTATTATCTGAAACCCATGAATTGCCCATTCCATGTCTTGTACTATCGGAACGATTTGCGAAGCTACCGTGATCTGCCCATGCGGATCGGAGAGCTTGGTTCGGTCTATCGATATGAGCGCGGGGGAACACTCCACGGAATGCTCCGTGTCAGGGGGATGACCCAGGACGACGCCCACATATTCTGCCGCCCGGACCAGGTCGTCGATGAGATCAATGGCGTGTTGGACATGACCTTCCACCTGCTCAGGATGTTTGATTTCACGGAATTTCAGGTCATGCTGGCCACGAAGCCAGACAACGCTGTCGGCTCGGACGAGGAATGGGACCTGGCGATTGACTCCCTTCGCTCGACGCTGGAACAACGAGGATTGGACTATGGCGTCGATGAGGGCGGCGGAGCTTTCTACGGCCCTAAGATAGACATTCACATCAAGGACGCCATTGGCAGGATGTGGCAATGCACCACAGTGCAATTCGACTTCAACCTCCCACGGCGGTTCGGCCTCAAATACATCGGAGACGATGGCCAGGAGCATATGCCCTACATGGTGCATCGCGTGCTATTCGGCTCCCTGGAGCGATTTATGGGCGTGCTGATTGAACACTTCGGTGGCGCGTTCCCGACATGGTTGGCCCCGGTTCAGGCGCTGATAATCCCGATCTCAGACCGCCATCTGGAATACGCTGAGCAGGTGAGAGCAAAGCTCTTAGCCGCAGATATCCGGGTCGAAACCGACGCTCGATCTGAGCGCATGGGATTCAAGATTCGCGAGGCGCAGTTGCAGAAGGTTCCTTACATGCTGGTCGTGGGCGATAGGGAGGCGGACGCAGGCGCCGTTGGCGTCCGGCTGAGGTCCGGAGAAGACCTGGGGGCAATTCAGGTGGACGAACTGGTGGAGCGGATAACTTCTGAGTCGGTGCCGGGATAAAATTGTAAGGGTTTGACAGATGATCAGGGCGTTACTTCGAATTACATTGCATCGTGCTGTCGCAGTAAGCACTCGCGCTCGCCGCGCACTGCGACAGCTCTAAATTCCGACGCGAAATACTCTGGATATCTGGACCGCGACCACCTCTGAAGATCAGCCTGTGGCACACGCTATTGCTTGGCCTCTGTGGGTATGCTATATTCGATCAAGCCCAGGCGGTTCCTGGGCAATATGTGTTTGAAGAGGTGTCAGCATAGCAAGAGATTATAGAGCAAACGAGCGTATTCGCGTGCCTGATGTTCGGTTAGTCGATGAACAGGGCGAACAGTTGGGTGTAATGCCAACTAGGCAAGCGCTTGAAATCGCAGACGATCGTGGTTACGACCTTGTGGAAGTCGCTCCGGCGGCTCGGCCCCCCGTGTGTCGTCTCATGGACTTTGGAAAGTTCAAGTATGAGGCAACACGAAAGGAACGCGAAGCCCGCAAAGCTCGCCGGGGCAGGGTCACAAATGAGTTACGTGAAGTGCGAATGAAGACTCGCATAGGCGAACATGATCGTTTGGCAAAGACCAGGCTGGCGAAACGCCTCCTGGGTCAGGGCTCAAAAGTGAAAGTCTCTGTTATGTTCAGAGGCCGGGAAATTGAACATCCCGAACTTGGGATGGTGCTTCTCAAAGCAGTCGCAGACTATCTCGTTGACGACGCAATGATGGAAATGCCGCCCAGATTCGAGAGCGGTAGAATGCTCTCGATGGTGTTGGCTCCCGTTTTCAATGACCCGCCAAAACCAGAAAAAACAGACTCAGAGGAATCGGAGAAGATATTAGATCGTGCCTAAGATGAAAACCCATAAGGGGGCCAAGCGAAGGTTCAGAATAACCGGCACGGGCAAAATCGTGCGAATGAAGGGACACAAAAGCCACCTTCGCAGGAAGAAGCCCGCCAGCGTCAAAAGACTTTATGCCAAGAAACTCGAAATCAGCCCGGCGGACGTAAAACTGCTGAAGCGCGTCCTTCCCTACGGACTGAGATAGAAAGACACCCAGAAACATTGAACAAACCGCCCCTCACTGCTGTCAGGGGCGGTTGCTTGTGTAATGTTTCGGTAGAACGAGGAGACTGAAGTGACCAGGATCAAACGTGGCGTAAACAAGAAACGCCGACACAAGAAACTGCTGAACATGACGAAAGGGCATCAGGGCGTCCGCCATCGGCTTTATCGACGCGCCCATGAGTCCTTGATCCATGCCTTGCGATACTCCTATACCCACAGGAAAGAGCGCAAGGGCGATATGCGTAAGCTGTGGAACATCAAGATCAACGCTGGCGCCAGAGCGAATGGCACGACGTACAGCAAGCTAATTCACGGGCTGAAGCTTGCTGGAGTCGAAATCAACCGCAAGATGCTGGCCGACCTGGCGATGCGGGACCCTGGCGCCTTCACGCAGATCGCTGAACAGGCGAAACAACAACTTCAGGCGGCTTAACCTTTCGACCCGGATTCAGCTGCACATGGCGAACAAGGCTCGCCTGTCAGGTCGGCTTCTGAAACCCTATATCAGTGCCGTTGAAAGCAATTTCGTAGGCATCAAGCCTTAATAGAACATTTGAAGACGGCTCACTGATGTGGGCCGTCTATTCATTTGGATGAGTATTAGCGCGATGCCCGGAGAATTGGCTCAGGGAAGTTCATCCCGTGAGTAATTTCTCCTGGAGGTTCAATGTCCTCGAAATTGAAAACTAACGTGCGGCGTAGAAGCTCAGCCGGGACATTTCGCGCCTTTTCAAATTCTAATTTCAGATTTCTGTGGCCAGCCAATTTTTTGATTTACATTTCTCGCTGGATGCAGATGACTCTGTTGGCCTGGTTTGTCCTGGAGTTAACAGACTCCGCCTGGTATGTCTCACTCCTTGGTTTCTTCACATTTTTGCCAATGCTCGTGTTGGGCATGTTTGGCGGCCTGCTGGCTGATTCCGTGAATCGGAGGATGCTGCTTACAATCACGCAACTTGTGGCACTGGCGATAACGATAGTGGCAACGGCCCTGCTGTACGCTGGCCTCCTGGAGTTGTGGCATGCGTATACGGTGGTGTTCCTGACAGGCGCGACCTGGGCGTTAGATATGCCGGCCAGAAGCTCCGTCATCCACGATCTGCTCGGCGCCAATGGCGTCACCAACGGCATGTCGCTCGATGTAGTGGGCATGACTGGCAGCACAATGATAGGTCCAGCCCTTGCCGGACTGCTCATCACATTGTTTGACGTGAAAGGCGGCTATGCCGTAATGGTCGCGTTCCAGTCTGTCGCGATTGTTTCGTTGTTGCTTGCAAGAATTCCGTGCGGATATGACAGTGTATTTGCTCCTGCAAAGATATTTGCCAATCTCATCGAAGGGCTGCGTTACGCTCGAACTCAAAGAGTTGTTCTTGCGATCATTCTGATCACTGTGATTATGAACCTCTTGCTGTTTCCCATTATGCAGGTGATCCCGGTCATCGCTAGGGACGTTCTGAACGTAGGGCCGGGTTTGATGGGTGTGTTGGGGTCGGCATCGGGCATAGGCTCGTTTTTCGGCTCGCTGTTTCTGGCATCACTGGTGAGCATTAATCGCCACGGGGCGGTTTTCCTCGGAGGATCAATCCTCGGAACGATGGGGCTTCTAGCGTTTTCTTTTTCACAATGGTACGGACTTTCGTTCGTCGCTCTGCTCGTGATGGGTATCGGCGTGGCGGGCTTCGGGGTGATGCAGAT
>DCAW01000018.1 GCA_002313895.1 Dehalococcoidia bacterium UBA1123 | reverse complement strand
ATCCATAAGAATATTTCTGCGTTCCAGGACCAGACTCCGCAGTCGGCAGGTCAGCTCGTATACAGACCCAGTTCACGGAATATTGTGTGGCGTTCTATCGGCATATCGTCTACGAGAGTTTCGGCAAGACGGGCGTGCCTTCAGCCGGCCTCACGTCGGCGGCGATCAGCGTGCAGGCGATCATCGAATAGTAGCCCATGAGCGCTCCGAGGACGATCGTTCCGCGTTCGCCGAATCGGCCCAACGCGGCGTCGAAGGCTTCTTGAGAGAGATTGTGGTCGCCGAGCGTTTCTCTCCCGTAACGCACGATCACCGCTTCTTCGCTGGTCAGGCCTGCGAGGCTCGCCTTATTTCCCACTGTTTCTATTGCCTCTGGCCTTACGCCGACTTTTGACGCGGCGGCGGCGTGAGCGGCCCAGACAAATTCGCAATCCATTTCGCGTGCCGCCGTGATAATCGCAAGCTCAGTGTCGTGTTCGGATAGATCAGAATTGAAGCGCAAAGAGTCACTGAGCGCCGTTGACCATCGCGCCACCTCAGGGGCGTACATATGCATCGACTGCGGCCCGTTGATGCGGCCTCTGGACTCGATGATTGCGTCAAATGCGATCAAGGCGTCTCCACTGACCTGTTCTCGTTGAGTTATAGGCGTCAATCGCGACATGAATTTGTCCCTTTGGGAAGTCGTTGTTTGCTGCGAGTATAGCACGAGATATTCGCACAGGCTCCTGCCGAAGTGCATCGGTTTCTAGATACGATATTAATTTCATATTAACTTTGCACCGGCGGTTTTGTGGCAGATTGATGCCACAAAACATGGGTGGAGGCCACGACATATTTAGCAAGCACTCTGGTTACTTTGATTCACAACATACATGAATGGAATGTATACATGAGCCACGACTCTGATCGACAACCGAAAACAATCAGGCTGGATGATCGAATTCATCATCAGGCCCGCGTCGCAGCCGTCACAGCCCGCAAGAATATGGGCGAGTGGATGGAAGAGGCGATTCGGGAAAAATTGCGTCGAGACGGCCACAGTTTCGCAGAAGGCGATCAATTGACCTCGCTGAAGACTCAACGGTCAACCGAGTAGATATTCGAGGGCGCATCATGAACAAGACGTTAGTAATCGCAAGTTCGACGCTGGCAGTTGCGGTAATATTTAGCTTGTCTGTCTGGTTGGCGGGTTGGCGGGAAGATGTTTCTGTAGAAAATCTCACAATTGCAGAAGCGTCACAGGCCGTATTTGCCTTGGTCTACATTGCAGACGAAAAAGGATTCTTCACCGATGAAGGTCAGAAAGTGACGTTCAACACGTTCACTTCAGGCAAAGACGTCTTGAATAGCGTTGTTCAGGGAAATTCGGATATCGGGACTGTCTTCGAGACTCCGATTGTCTTGCAATCGTATCAAGGAGAGGAGTTGAGGATCGTTTCGACGCTTCACAATTCCTCTCAGAACACAGGGTTTGTTGGTTTGAAAAGCCAAAACATTGAGTCGCCGACCGATCTGATGGGCAAGACCATAGCTGTCACAAAGGGCACCAAGGGGGAATTTTTCCTGTTCAAGTACCTGACAACCCAAGGAATCGATCTTTCAGGAGTGGACCTTGTGGACGTCAAACCTCTCGTCAAGGTGTCGACGAATACTAAGTTGCCACAGACAGGCTACCACTTTGAGAATCTATTGTGGTGGGCCAACCTGGACTCGAACCAGGGACCTCAGTCTTATCAGGACTGCGCTCTAACCAACTGAGCTATTGGCCCACTAAAGAGGGAATTCTTACAGGCATGAGTAAACTCGCTGGGGCCGCGGCAAATCTGTGTTTAACCGCGATCTTGGTGGACGCGCTTTCAGACGCTCTCAACCCCAAACTTCAAGCCTATATCTGGACACACTTTTGCACATTGAGCGCAGTTGCGTGTCCGTAGAATTGAGTATATCTTTACGCAGAATCCTCCGTCAAGGTGAACAGCTTAGCTATGAGTAAAAACGATTTCAGGTTCAGCATGAGTCTCAGAGTCCGATGGTCCGAGTGCGACGCGCAGGGCATCGTTTTCAATGGCGCGTACCAGAACTATCTGGAGGTCGCGCAGGCGGAGTATTATCGCAACCTGGGCATCAGGCTGTATGGAGAGATCAGCCGGAAGCATTTCGACACCGCGACGGTCAAGATCACGCTGGAGTTCATCGCGCCGGCAAAGATCGACGACGTGTTGACCATTCACTGCCGAGTGGACCGTATCGGAAACACGAGCATGGACGTCGTGTACGAAATATTCATGGATGGCACAGACGACCTGGTGCACCGGGCGGAGGTGGTGCAGGTAAACTACAATGCAGACTCGGAAAGCGCCCGACGGGTCCCGGACGGGCTACGCACAATAATCGAAACTTTCGAGTCTACCGGCATGGTGAGACCTTTGGCGGATTTCCCCGACTTGCGAGGGTTGATGCTTAGCTGAACAGCGACATGGTCGGGACCACGCGGCCCAATGAGCCTGCAATCTGAGTCACAGTGTGCCATCCCAGGACGACGGTGGCGAAGATAGGCATAGGGGCAACCACAACCAGCACGACCTCAACGTCAGCCATAACCAGTGTTGCGAGCATGACGAAAAACGTGAGCGCGATTGCCCTGAATACGAAAATAGAAAGCGCCAAGCCACCCTCCTCAGTAGGTGTCCTCACCTGATTGTAGAGTGGGTGGCGGCAGGGTCAATTAACTAACATTTAACTTAACGATAATCGCTGCATTGGCTATTATCGTGAAATCTCCTGACCCTTCTCGACCTTCAATCTCCATTCCGCCCTGTATTGTCTTGAGCGTCGGCTTGCCATGGGGCAATGCAGCCAGGATTGTAGCTTCGTCAACCTCGTCGGGCTTGGGTATGGCAATCGTGACCTCGACAACCATGTCCGCTGCTGCGGATTCTCCGAATAGTCCCAGGAAAGTGAGGCTGGAGTGGTGGATGGCGTCCCAGACGGCCCGCCGGGCGGCCTCAGTGTAGTTTTGCCCGTGGACGTCAACTCCGGTGCCCCATTCCAGGATTGCGGGTTTCAGTGGCATGAGTGTTCTCCTTGTTCATGTTGAACGAACTGTGCACGATTGTGGAATCATCGCAGAATTGCTAGAATCTGCACAATAGGCGGTGTCGTCGGGTCAAGTGGTACGACGCCTGATGAGCGGGTGTAACTCAGGGGTAGAGTATCTGCTTCCCAAGCAGAATGTCGTGGGTTCAAATCCCATCACCCGCTCCAACCTTTTGCGCCTACATCGGCCACTTGGTCCGTTCACACCACCGTCCTATTAATTCGTTCTACTGCAATTTGACCGCAACCACGTCTCATAATTAGTACTCAAGCGTCCCTTCATTGGAAGAGCCATATATTTTACTGTCACTAACGACACACTTTCATCAGGCCACTGCCCCACGCCTATGTGATCGTGCCTGGCGGCGGTGACGTCGGCTTATACTGTAACTGCCGACATTGCCGCCAAGATTAGACCCGGGGATGTGTCTCCAGAAACACCATCCTGGTTTTGGCGTTCCGATTAGGGTTGAGCGCCGAGAAGCGCTGGACTAAGCTCAGGGGATTCCAGCGTCTGGGTCAGGTGATTCGACGAGTCAAGTTCTCTGATGGAACCTCCGTGGTGGCTGATGAAGGGGGCGTCGAGGACGGACTGATCAGCATGAGCGCCGCCTAGATCAGCCTCTACTCATACACCAGATTTGACTATATCTCGTGTATGCAAGCAGTGAAACAATAAGCTGCTCTCTCGGATTTGACGAGGCATTCAACAGTTGGAATAGATTCCTTAGCGACAATGCGGGCCTAAAAGGCTTTGGATAAGACGTAGCATCGAACGACGTATTTTCGTTGACAGCTTTTCTTAGCAGAGTTGGTACTCTCGACTTGAGACAATTATCTTGAACAGGTCAAGGATTAGTTGATCGGTATCGCTGTCGCTTTCGTCACTTTTCGAGCTTGCCGATTCTAAGCCTGCCGTTGCGATCTCGATTAGAAGAGTTCGCGCATCATCGGATACATCCAGCGGCCCCAGGACATTCAAACAGGCATCGACCAGATCACCAGGGTCGGAAGACTTATCACTATCGCTCTTGACCCGTAGCGTCATGCCCTTGACGCCTGGGTTTGAGATATTGCCGATATGCTCGGAGGCGAAGTTGACCCTGTCCACAAGAAAGCCGCTGGTTATCCACTCTACTCCCGTATGCCACCCCTCGACGGATGGCGGGTCCAACAGTTTTTGTCCCATGAATCCGGCCTCCTCCATCACATCGAATATGCCTTTGTCTCCGCCGTCGGGCACGCTATATTCTCCGGTTTTTCGGAGCGTCCCGACAACCATCTCGACGGGACTTTTCACCTTGTCGAATTGCGCCTTTTTGAAGAAATCTGAGTTGAAAAGTACCCTCAACACCGACCGAATGTCATGCCCTGACTTCACGTAGGCATCGGCCAGTGCCTGGATGGCCGCCGAATCTCGCGCCGGAGTGTCGCCCCACTGCGGCACCGGGACCTCGTCTGCGACGAAAAAATTGTAAAGATGCCTGGAGACGAATTGAGCAGTGGCAGTTTGTCGGCAAATTATCTTGACCATGTCATCACCGCCAAGCGGCCCGCTCTCTCCCAGGAATGATTTGTGACTGCCGTCGTGATCGTCACTGCGGAACTCGTGGTGCCAGAATATTCTGCCATAAGGCCAGATGGAGTCTTTTTGGGCCATCATTGCCATGTACTCGCCATTCTTCACCGTCCAACCAGTGAAGGCGCGGGAGCATTCTTTGACATCGTCCTCGGAGTAGTTTCCGACGCCCATCGAGAATAGTTCGAGAATCTCTCTGCCGTAGTTCTCGTTGATGGAGTTTTTGTGATTAGTGTGATTGTCTAACCAGATGGCCATTGCCGGGTCTTTTGACAGTTCTGTCAGAAGGATGTCGAAACGACCGAGTCCGTGCGTGCGGAAGGTACCAATCTGGTTCGTCAGGGAGCCGAGATTGTTGAGTTTGTTTTCGCCGGTCGCGAACACTCCATGCCAAAGCAGCGCGATCTTTTCCTCAAGAGGGGCCTGCGTCGATATCAGTCGATATGCCCAATAGGCGGCGTTGTGCCCCTGCATGGCGTGCAGGTCGACGTGCCTGCGGAATATCAGATCGTCCGGGATGTGTTGGGAATCTACTGGGTTAAGGAACTCCTCGACGAGCGCCTCGTAGCCGATGTCCTGGTAGCGGTCCAACTCATTAGATGTCGCCCCAAAACCCGCCCGTCTCGCCAGGTGTGCAATCAGATTCCGCTCATCTGAACTCATCATGTTACCTCTAGTCTCCTAATCCGCTTTACAATATATCTTGGGTCGACAGCGATCGGGATTGCTCGTAAATTTGAATCCTGTGCCGACTGTGTTCAGTGACGTAAAGTCGATCCTGGGAGTCGAGCTTGACCGAAACTGGACCCCAGAAGACAGGTTCTGTCTGAGAAGCCGCGTGGAACGGTGTCCTTAGGTGAGCGGGCAGGTCTTTGGTCAGAAGGTCAGAATTGTTGCGAGCCTGTAATTCGTCCTGGTTGACTTCTAGCCACTCCTGAGCCCATTTGGACAACGTGGCCTCTCCGTGCAGCATCTGATGGAACGAGCCGTCGGGCGTCAGAACCTGGACGCGTTCGTTCCCCCAGTCCGCAACGTAGATGAATCCTTTGCCATCAACGGCAACCGAGCTTGGACGATTGAACTGCCCGACGCCGTCTCCAGATTTTCCGAACGCAGCTATGAACTCTCCGTTAGAAGTAAACTTCTGGATTCTGTCGTTCCTCCAGTCCGCCACATATACGTGCCCTTGAGAGTCCAATGTGATTCCCCAGGGCATGTCGAATTGTCCTTCTCCTGTGCCTTCTTCCCCCCACGATAGAACGGACTCGCCATCTCTGGTCAGTTTGTGAATCCTGTTGGCGTATTGCTCCACCACATAAACGGCCCAATCGTCGCCGTGAGCAATACCGGCCGGCCCCTTTAGGCACCCAAAGCCTTCGATGGCGGTCCCCCATTTCTTAACGAAGTTCCCTTGATTGTCAAAGACTTTGACCTCGTTCAGGGATTCGTCCGTTACGTACAGGAAATCCTGGTTGTCGAAAGCCATGCAGACTGGCACCTTGAACTGGTCGTCTCCCGTTCCGGGGCCTGTGCTAAATTCCCCAAGCCAGTCTTCATCGAATGTGCATATCTGGATACGAATGCCGCTGGGGTTCAATCCTCCCATACGGTTGAGGACAAATATTCGGCCATCATTGCTGAACGCGATGTCGTAGGGGTAGTTGAATCCTCTTCCAATCGGTTGATTGGAATTGAATCCGATGGTCTTCAGGTATTTCATGGGTTCCTCTTTGACAAGAGCGGCGCTCAGAAACTGGACTGTAGGACGATGTAACTCAGGCGCCCATCATGATATTAGATCTTACTGGATGGATTCGGTGCTCCGTCAGACATTATATGCCAAGAGAGCAGAGACTATATTTCCGTAAGGTTGTGCGTGAGCAAGGTGACCCTGGATGTAATAACGGGATGGTAAGGTAACACGGTGCGAATAGACACCTTTCAACTTTCCTATAGGAAACTATCCAGCATATTTTATGGTTGGTGGTTAATCGGCATAGCAACTTTTATGCTGATGCTGATGTCTGCGACTGTCTTTCAAGGCATTGGCACCTTCTTCGTCGTGTTGGAACGGAATTTCGGATGGACTCGAACCACTTTGTCTGGAGCGTTCGCGTTGGCACGGGCCGAGGGCGCGTTATTTGGCCCGTTAGAAGGTTTCCTCGTGGACCGTCTTGGCGCCAGACGCATGGTCCTAATCGGGTTCACGATAATGGGACTGGGCTTCCTGTTCTTTTCTCAGACTCGCGAAATATGGCACTTTTACGCCGCCTACGTGATGATCTCCTTCGGCTCTGGTGTCGGCGGTTGGATTCCGATGATCACAATGGTGAATAATTGGTTCTCGAAGAGGCGGGCCATCGCGATGGCGATGGCCGTTTCCGGAGTGCAGTTCGGCGGGTTTCTCGTTCCTGTCATGGCCCTGGGGATCGAATCTTCCGGGTTCCGGATGACGACCTTTGGGATCGGTGTATGCTTGTTGGCTGTCGTCTACCCTGTGTCACGTTTGATCCGAAACAGACCTGAGGAACATGGCCTGACACCCGATGGCCTGGCAATGCCTGTCACCGGAACATCCCCGCGCCCGGACTCCAGCCCGGAGGATACAGAGACGGCCGGCAATGACATGACCCCTCGTCAGGCGCTGAAGACAGTGGCGTTCTGGGCGATTGTGGTTGCGAGGACCACATCCGTCGTTTCGATTGTTTCTATGGCTGTGCATCTCGTGCCTAAGCTCACAGACACTGGCATGTCCCTGGTCACGGCAAACCTGGTGGTGATGACATATACGACCCTCGCGATCCCTTCGGGGCTTCTGGCCGGTATCATTGCCGACCGTACCTCCACGACTGGCGTGCTCTTCATGTGTCTGTTGCTCCAGGCCGTGTCTGTCGCTGTGCTAGCAGTATCCGACAGCCTTGGGCTTGCGTTAGTATTCGCTGTGATGTACGGAATTGGATTCGGTGGGCGAGTGCCTCTGTTGACAGCGATAATAGGCGACTATTTCGGGAGGCGTCACTTCGGGACCATCCTGGGAGTCAACATGATACCCAGCAACGTTGCAATGATCGTCGCGCCGCTATTCGCTGGTTATATGTTCGACATAAATCAGAGCTACTTCGTCCCGTTCGTTGCATTTTCTGTGCTGGGATTCCTCGGGACGTTCGCGATATTGTTCGCGAAACGGCCCACATATTTTGTACAATCATGATGGGTCTCCATGACTGCCAGGTGTAAATTACCGTCGGACAGATTGTCTCCTACGCTTTCCAATACATCAGGAGAAAAAGATGAAACTCGGGCTGTTCTTAATGCCTCTCCATCGTCCAGATAGCTTCCACGCTGACACTTATGACGAAGACCTGAAACTGATGGAGGTCGCGGACGGCCTCGGGTACGACGAGGCATGGATCGGAGAGCATTTCACTCTGCCGTGGGAGAACATGCCTTCGCCTGAATTGTTTATCGCGCGGGCGCTGGGAGTCGCGCCTAACATGAAGTTCGGCACTGGCGTCTCGCTACTTCATTTCCACCACCCGGCGCACGTTGCCCTTCGAATTGCGCAGTTGGACCACATGGCGCGGGGCCGTCTGTACTTCGGCATAGGTTCGGGGGCAGGCCCAGCCGATATGGACATGTTCCGCGTTGACGCCGACCAGGGACCTATTCACGACCGCATGATGGAGGCGATAGACGTCATTCAGAAATTTTGGGCAGGCAAGCCATTTCAACACAAGGGTGCTTACTACGACACAGGCATTCCAGAGCCGTCGGGGGACGGCCTTTTCAATTATCATATGACTCCTTTTCAAACCCCCCACCCGCCCATTGCAGTTGCGGGAAGCAGCCCCGGTTCCAGGACTCTGTCAATTGTGGGCGAGAAGGGTTGGATCCCATTGAGCAGTTGCTTTCTGCACGAAAAACACCTGCCCAGCCACCGCGAGGTTGTGATGAACGGCGCGTCCAAGGCCGACATCCCAGCTCCCAGAGCAAAATGGCGTATCTCGAGGGAGATTTACGTAGGCGAAGACGGGGATCAGGCTCGAAAAGAAGCCGTCGAAGGCCCAATGGGGCAGTTCTTCACCGACTACTGGATCCCACTATTGGGCAACGGCAACGCGCTCGAAGGGCTGAAGATCGACCCGGACATGGCAACGGAGGACATCACTCCAGAATACATGCTCGAAAACGTCTGGATCGTCGGCGACCCTGACGAGTGCGCAGCCCGCTTGCGAAAGTTGCACGAAGATGTAGGCGGATTCGGCACACTTTTGGCATTGTGTCACGACTGGGGCGATCTGACGCCCAAGTGGCATCGCTCG
>DCAW01000169.1:863-4917 GCA_002313895.1 Dehalococcoidia bacterium UBA1123 | reverse complement strand
CGGCCACGGTGATGACGAGGAACTTCCACGGTTGAATCGTGCTCATACCGGACGATGGTAATCGACAGAGCTCGCAGCCTGCAAATGGTGAAGCCGGTGCCGCTTACGCGTCGGTCGAGTTTTTGGACAGCACGAGGTAGAGGATGTTCTCCTTCGCAATATTTCGTGCCTCGATGTCCCTGGCAACGCCCGGGTTTTCCCTGAGAAACTCTCGGTACTTTGCTTCCCAATCGATTCTTGGCTTGCCACCTTCTTCGCCTCGATGTTAACGAGAAGCCTGCCCTGTTTCCTCTGAGGAGTTCAATGCCTGTGTTATGATTCCGTATTGCCGAGTCCGAAAGGAGCCCTGTCCAAGTGTCAGGCCAAGAAAGGCGTGGCGCCACAAGGAGGCCCCACGCAGAAAGAGAGATAAGAGAAATGGTGAACGATCCCGAGGAATCTCTCGAGGAAAATAATACGTGGATCGCCGGAGCCAAGATCTGACTGATAAATCAACTCGATGAATCCAGCTTTAGAGCCGTTCAAGCATCTCAGGTTTGACAACAGCTTTACTCACGATTTACCGGCAGACCCGGAGTCCAAGAACTTCCGACGCCAGGTTGCCGGGTCGTGCTTTTCGCGTGTCCTACCGGCCAAGGTCGCACAACCTGCACTGGTGGCTCACGCCCGCGAGGTCGCCGAGCTTCTCAATATCAGTGACGAGGTCTGCCGGAGCCAGATCTTCGCCCAGGTGTTCGCAGGCAACGTTGTCCTGGACGGCATGGATCCCTACGCCGCGTGTTACGGCGGGCACCAGTTTGGCGCCTGGGCCGGACAACTTGGCGATGGCCGAGCCATCAACCTCTGCGAGTTGGTCAGCGGCAGTGACGAAAGATGGACGCTACAGCTCAAGGGCGCCGGCCCGACACCGTACTCACGCGGCGCGGATGGCCTCGCCGTTCTGCGCTCCTCCCTGCGCGAATTTCTCTGCAGCGAGGCGATGCACCACCTCGGTGTCCCAACGACGCGGGCACTGAGCCTCGTCCTCAGCGGTGAGGAAGTCGTTCGGGACATGTTTTATGACGGCCGTCCCAGAGCGGAACGCGGCGCCATTGTTTGCCGCGTGGCTCCGTCGTTCACGCGTTTTGGAAACTTCCAGATCTTCGCTTCACGCGGCGAGGCGGACGTACTGAAGCAGCTCGCAGACTACACGATCCGTACCGACTTTCCCCATCTCGGCGAGCCATCGCCAGATGTCTACGTCGCGTGGTTCGCCGAGGTCTGCCAGAAGACTCTCGACATGATCGTCCACTGGATGCGAGTCGGCTTCGTCCACGGCGTGATGAACACGGACAATATGTCAATCCTCGGTCTGACCATCGACTACGGCCCCTACGGCTGGTTGGAAGACTACGATCCGAACTGGACTCCCAACACGACCGACGCGAGCGGACGCCGATACCGGTTCGGTCACCAACCGCAGATCGCCCATTGGAATCTCATCCAGTTCGCGAACGCCATCAGCTCTCTGATCGAGCGTGTCGACCCCCTCCAGGCCGTGTTAGACGCGTATCCGAAGGACTTCCAGACCCGTTGGCACTCGATGATGGCCCAAAAGCTCGGACTGCGTCGCTTCGAGGTTGAGACAGACAAGGACCTGGTAGCCGACCTGCTGACTCTTCTACAGCTCGTCGAGACCGATATGACGATCTTCTTTCGCAAGCTCGCCGCGGTGGATTGTCACGCCGAGGACAACGAAGGCGGCGTCGAAAATGACAGCGATGTTGAGACCGACGGGGAGCTCCTCCGCCCTCTGCGTAGGGCCTACTATCAGCCCGATCAGTTGACCGCGGAAAGCCGCGCTCAGATCGCCAGCTGGCTGCGTCGCTATCGAACGCGTGTCCGACAGGACGGCCGGCCAGACACCGAGCGTCGCCAGCAGATGAACGCGGTCAATCCCAAGTATGTCCTCCGGAACTACCTTGCCCAGCTCGCTATCGACAAGGCCGAAGCCGGCGATGCGTCACTCGTCCACGAGCTATTGGAGGTCTTGCGGCGACCCTACGACGAGCAGTCTGAGTACGAGAAACACGCCGAGAAGCGCCCCGAATGGGCACGCGATCGCCCTGGCTGCTCCATGCTCTCGTGCAGTTCTTGAGGCGATGCCTTGACGAAGAGTTGAAGATCGGCGTGGCTGTCCACGGTGCAAGTCAGCTTCCCGTGGCCAATCAGAGCTTCCGGATCGCCGTGATAAGCAGACGTTTGCATATCGCCGCGGTCAGCGGGACGTGAGGGGAAGATGATCGTTTGGTGCGGGGTGTTCGTGCTAAAATAAAGTCCGGTAGAGTTTCTGGGTAAGACAAGCCGAACGCACCACCCACGGTTAAGTCCAGCGCATGATTGCAGACAGGTTTAATAGGCCACTTAGGGACCTCAGAATCTCGGTCACGGACAGATGCAACTTCCGGTGTACCTATTGCATGCCGGCCGAGATTTACGGTGAGCGCTATGAGTTCCTTTCCAAGGACGAGCTACTGACCTTCGAGGAAATTACCAGGCTGACCAGGGTCATGGTCAGCCTGGGTGTGGTGAAGGTGCGCTTGACTGGTGGTGAGCCGCTGGTGCGAAGCGAGATAGAAAAACTGGTGTCTCAGCTTTCCCAGATCGAAGGCATCAAAGACTTCGCTATGACTACCAACGCCTACCTGCTTACGGAAAAGGTCAAAGCCCTCAAAGACGCTGGTCTGCAAAGGGTAACCATTAGCCTGGATACGTTGGACAATGAGATATTCAAGCGCATGAACGGACGAGGCTTCGGTATTGAAAAAGTTCTGGAAGGCATCGAGTCGGCCGAGAAGCTGGGGCTGAAGCCTATCAAAATCAATTCTGTCGTCAAGCGCGGCGTTAACGACCACACCATCGTGGACCTAGCCAGGTATTTCAAAGAGCGAGATCACATCGTTAGGTTTATCGAGTATATGGACGTGGGCAACCTCAATGGTTGGAAGATGGACGAGGTGGTTCCTGCCGACGAGATCGTGGCCAGGATAGACGCTGAGATCCCCCTGGTTCCCACCGAGAGCAACTACCGGGGCGAGGTCGCTTCGAGGTACCGGTACAAAGACGGCAGTGGCGAGATAGGCGTCATCGCCTCTGTCACAAAGCCCTTTTGCGGAGACTGCACCCGGCTGAGGCTCTCCGCAGAGGGCCAGATATATACTTGCCTTTTCGCAAGCGTGGGCACAGATCTGCGGGGCCCTATGCGCGACGGCGCGACCGATATAGAGTTGGAGGCGATCATAGTAGGCACGTGGGGCGGCCGCGTTGACCGCTATTCCGAGGAACGCGCTTCCATAACCAAGCCCCGAGAGAAGAAGGTTGAGATGTACCACATCGGCGGGTAGGCGTCCTATGGTCGTCCTTGCGCACCAAAGAGATTGCCCACATCAGTTGGCAGCTTGAGATGATCCAGGCCCACTTCGCCCTTGCCATCCTCGAAGAGTTGTTCGATGTGCCAGCGAGAACCACCGCCCGGCTCTTCTGCTCAGTTCGATCGACCCCTATGGAGACGGATCTCGGGAGGAAGACAAGGATAAGTCCTTGGTCTGGGTCCCCACTACCGAACATACCCTCGAGGACGCGATCCTGATGATCGCGGTCTACGTTCTCAGGAATGCGGAGGTGCTTGCCCGGCTCAGTGAATTCGGTTTCGACCCGGCGAGGGGAATTCGAGACGACCGTCAGCCCGTGGAGCCCTATTCGGCTTTCACCGAAGACAGCGAGCGGAACTCTACGGCATGTGCCGCTGCTTGCCGGAGGAGTTCGGCCTGCAGGTTACGGTTCTGGACAGCTCGGCCATGAACCACCAGCTTTCCTGCCTTGGCGAGTATTCCATGGAGGTGAGGGTCTGCCAACAGACCTTCAGCCGCTTCAATGGAGCGTGCCATGATGGCATGCAGGAAACCGGTTCTCTGCCTCCTGCCGAATCTTAAACCCGATCATATTCGGGCGATTGCCGGGTAAGACCAAGCGAGCAATCGCCGGAGACGAACTGGGGTGCCGTCTCACTGGGGGT
>DCAW01000169.1:0-503 GCA_002313895.1 Dehalococcoidia bacterium UBA1123 | reverse complement strand
CCCGACCACGAAAACCCCTGCACGGCAACGAGTTGTGCAGCAGCTTTTTTTTGGCTTCAGTTCCCGGCGCCGCTATTGACGCGTAAATACCCCCTGCGCCCCAAGCCAGGCTGCAGTCCATACCGTTCTTGTCTGGACTGGGGGGATTGGCGTAAAATCGCAGCATAACTTCACTATATTAACGAGGGTGTTTCATGAGCAGGACGGTCTTCTTTTTTGTAGCTGTTTTGTCGCTAAGTTGTTGGTTGCCCGCTGCCCGGGTCCTTGCCCAGGATGCGGATGATGCGATCGTCAATACGAGCACAACGGGGGGTGACATCTGGACAGGCGGCGATGATTTTAATTTTGATTACGCTGAATTGTCCGGTGACTTCGATGTGTCGGTCGAGATTTTTAATTACACCCATTCGACCGGGGCGGGCCGTTGGGGCAAGCTCGGTCTGATGGCCCGGCGGGAGCTGACCCGCGACTCAGAGTTTGTCATGACCCAGATCCACGGGCCC
>DCAW01000059.1:2863-5434 GCA_002313895.1 Dehalococcoidia bacterium UBA1123 | reverse complement strand
CGTCTGTCTGTAACTCGCTCCAAGGGTTTAGCATCTTGGCCCTTTATTAGAAAGGTCTTAGAGACTATTTTGGACGATTCTGTGAATGGTTTAAGCACCGTCCAATTCTGCCAGAACATTGTTGACGTAGTCGACGCTCTTGCGGTCTTTATATAGCTGGTCGCCGGTGTTGGCGCCCTCGATTGCCATGTAGCCGTCAAAGTTGGCCTCGGTCATGGCCTCAAGGGCGAAGCGGTAGTCGATGTCGCCGTCAGACAGTGGAACCCGGATGTAGTAGGAGTGGTCGAGTTCCGGGATATGCACCTGATGGAGGTTCTTTGAGTGCCAGTACTTGGAGTGCGGGGCAAGAGCCGTGATGGCGTCCTCGCTAGTTTCTTCTGGTATCTCGTATGTCCACAGAATGTTCCCCAGATCAGGATTTGCGAACACGTGAGGACTGTCGGTTAGGTCAAGCAGGTGAAGGGCAGACCAGGAGTTGTCGGCGATGGAGTGCTGATGGACTTCGACGGTTATGTCCAGCCCGAGGCTGCCAGCCTGATCGCCGACCTCGTGAAGCACGTTGGCCGTGCGTATGAAGTCTTCTTCGGTGGCTTGAGCGCTGGAGCCGTGGGAGCTTGGCTCTCCATTGGGGCCGGTGTTCACGGTCTCGTCTCTTGGAGGGCTTCCGAGCGCTGTGTTGACGATCTCTGCGCCTATCCATCCCCCGATCTCGACGGCCTTCTCCAAACGGTTACGGTTCTTGGACGCGACGTTTGGCTGAGACAGCCCGCCGCCAGCGCGAATTGCTACGCACGGCACTCCGGCATCGGCTAGTTCCTTCTGGAGTTCTTTGGCTTCCTGCTCGGCGGCGTCGAAGCCTCCGAAACTCTCAAAGCCAAGTTCTATGCCGTCGAACCCGATGTTCTTCACTCTGCCGAGGTATTTGGATCTGGTCTCGCCGGCGGGTATGTTCCACCCCTGTCCGGCGATGAATGGGTAAAAAGTTCCTCGTCGAAATGCGTAACAGAATTTCACTGGCTGCTCCCTGACTTTTAGTGGGTTGGTTTGACGAGGGCCATTATACACCCGACGACAGTCAGTTACTCGCGAGGAGGCCGTGCCCTATCGCAATCTTGCAAAAGACTCGATGATCCCTTCATCGTCGTGCAGAACGGGGCAAAGCATCTGGTCGCATGGTGAGCGATTGCCACCTTAGACGACCAGATGCTTCGATTACGATCTCAGAATGGAGAAATCGCTGACGGCTGAAAGCTGATTGCTAATAACTCAGTTCAAACTAAACGACTTCTGCGCTATATCCACGATGTATCGGCTGATAGCCAACGATGACGTGGCCCCAGGAGATGGAGCGTTCAGGACATGGATAGCATTGTTTGTCTCGGCGATAGAGAAGTCCTGGAGAAGCTGGCCTTTGCGGTCCACGGCCTGCGCTCTGACGCCTGCGCCTGGTTGGTGGAGGTCATCTCCTGTAATCTCAGGGATCAGCGTCTGGAGGGATTTGACGAACACACCCTTCATCACCGAGCGATATTGCTCGTTGAACCCAACCTTCCAGTACTTCATGGACATGCGCCAGAACCCAGGATAGGTCAGCGTGCCCAATGCGTCTCCGAAGCTGAAGCTGGTCTTACTATACCCTTCGCGCTTCATAGACAGCACCGCGTTCGGCCCGGCCTCGACGCTGCCAGTTACTCGCTTGGTGAAGTGGACGCCCAGGAAGGGCAGAGACGGGTCAGGCACGGGATAGATCAGGCCGTTGACCAAGCTCTCTTTTTCTTTTTTTAGAGAGTAGTATTCGCCTCTGAAAGGAATTATGCGGACGCCGATGTCAACGCCCATCATACTCGCTACCTTATCGGCATGGAGTCCGGCGCAGTTGATAATATGCTTTGCGGTAACGTCTCCGCTGGAGGTCTCGATGTGGATGCCGTCGTTGGAGCGGGCCATGCCCTTGACCTGAGCGTTGCTCATCAAGTCTCCGCCGCGCTCGCGCATCTCGGTGGAGTACGCCTGCGACACTTGCTTGAAGTCGATGATTCCGGTGTTGGGAGACCAGACGGCCTTAACTCCGGCGGCGTGAGGCTCAAGCTCTCGCAGTCGCTCCGGCCCGACCAGTTCCAGACCGAGAGCGCCGTTGGCAGTGCCTCGACGATACAATTCCTCCAGACGCGGAACCTCGGAGTCGTCGATAGCGACAATCAACTTGCCGCACATTTCGTACTCGATGCCCCGCTCGTCGCAAAACTCGCGAAGGATGCCATTGCCTTCGGAGCAGAAATTGGCCTTCTGAGAGCCGGGGGCGTAGTAGATGCCCGCGTGGATGACTCCGCTGTTGTGACCGGTCTGGTGCTGGGCGACCTCGGCCTCCTTCTCGATAACCACAACCTTCTGGTTGGGGTGCTCCTGAGTGAGACGCATGGCCGTAGCCAGACCGATGATGCCTCCGCCGATGATGCCGATGTCATAGTTACGCGAGTTCATGTTTCCTTATTCTTTCGCCAGAGTGTCGTCGCAGTCATCAAGAACGATCAGGCTGTTTTAAGACGGATTTTACCACTTGTTGACAAGAAG
>DCAW01000059.1:2211-2487 GCA_002313895.1 Dehalococcoidia bacterium UBA1123 | reverse complement strand
AATCTTGTCGTCGGTGACAACGAAGGTCTCGGTCGCCATCAAGACGAACGGTTCTGCCTTCCAGGTGATGTATGCGACGTCGCCGTCGATGTCGCGGCGCACGACCTAGAAATTGTCCCTCATCCCCTCATGAGTGCTGTTGATGAAAGACTCGATATCCGCTCGGATGGCGTCCTGTCCGTGGAGAGGGCCTTCGGAAGTGTACACCACCGCGTCGTCCGCGAAATTGCGCATCGCGCTGTCGGCGTCTCCGGCCATTATCGCGGCTACATGACG
>DCAW01000059.1:487-1820 GCA_002313895.1 Dehalococcoidia bacterium UBA1123 | reverse complement strand
GTGTAGGGTTACCTCGTAATTCTATATCGTCAGTTTGCAAAATTCTCCCGCTGGAGCCAGGAGTCAAGGCTTGGACGCCATGAACCCAGAATCCGGCCAACCCCGCGATATCAGGCAGCGCGGTTGGTTCATGATCTCAGGCCTTGCCATCGGTCACTCGGTGTTTCACTGGCTCATCCAGAGCTTCGCGGTTGTGCTTCCCGAAGTCCAGCGCGCCTTTGGCCTGAACGCCGTTGGCGTGGGAGCGGTGATCACTGTCAGAGAAGTGGCGTCAGCGGTGGTGGCCCTGCCTGGAGGCGTCGTTGTGGACTCGCTGCGTCGCCACTGGGGGTTGCTCCTGTCCGGGTGCATTGTGGGATTCAGTATCGGCGCATTCTTGATCGGATTGTCTCCATTTTATCCACTGTTGCTGGTTGGAGTGGCGGTGGTCGCGATTTCCCATTCGCTCTGGCATCTTCCTGCGTCGGCTTCCCTGTCGTACCACTTCCCCAGGTCTCGCGGCATGGCGCTCTCTTTCCACGGTGTCGGAGGCAGTGTTGGAGATGTCCTGGGGCCTCTGGCAACCGGCGCGCTGCTGCTGACGCTGAGCTGGCGGGGCATCATCAGCATCTACGGCGCGGCGCCCATATTTCTGGCGTTGCTGGCCTTGTGGTCATTCAAAAATATCGGCAGGAAATCAGAGTCTTCAGTTGAAGGTGAGACTGCCACCGACCGGGCAGAGGTGACAAAGCAGTTACTAAGAGACCGCATACTCTGGGCGATCACTTTGGTCAAGGGAATGAGAAGCATGTCTCTAGCGGCGCTGGTCACAGTCCTGCCGCTGTATTTAAACAACGAATTAGGGCTGGAGCCGTTCGACAGAGGGTTCCATATCGGCTTGCTCATAATGGTCGGAATAGTGGCAAAACCCATCGCAGGATACCTCTCAGACCGTCTGGGCAGAAAGCAGGTGTTAACCCCTGGCCTAATCTGGTCCGGGGCGATCTGCATTTTGATGATTTTCAACGGCGAAGGGCTGATTCTCACCGTGTTCATCGCTCTGCTAGGGCTGTTCCTCTATCCAGACCAGCCGATACTGACGGCGGCAATCCTGGACCGGGTAGACCAGAGCGTCGCATCCACGGCTCTAGGGCTGTCCTCGTTCGTAACCTTTCTGATGAGCGCAACATCCCCTTTGATTGCAGGGGGTTTGTACGAGTTCATTGGGGTGGATGCTACACTCTGCTATGTGGCAGGCTTGTTCTTTCTAGCGGCTGCCATTCTGGCGGTTTTACCCCTGCCTAGATCAGATTCCCAGTGATTACCAAAACCAGGATGGGCCTGGATGCCTTCG
>DCAW01000059.1:0-141 GCA_002313895.1 Dehalococcoidia bacterium UBA1123 | reverse complement strand
TCCTTGCCCGTGTCTGGCTCTCCAACGGTAGCAGTCGCTCTTGGATACTCCAAGCCCTGCCAGAGCCTTGCGCTTGGAGCCTGGGGATGACTCAACCTTCTGAAGGACCTGAGCCTTCTCGTCGACGCTCATGCGTTGGCG
>DCAW01000085.1 GCA_002313895.1 Dehalococcoidia bacterium UBA1123 | reverse complement strand
AGCATCGCGGTGGCTGAATCATCCTGCGGCGGATTGATCTCGGCGTCGCTAGTGGCCGTGCCTGGAGCATCTGCCTACTATGTCGGAGGCTCGACAGTCTACACCAGAGTGGCCCAAAACGGGTTGTTGGACGTGCCAGACGAAGCAATGGAAGGCAAACGCGCCAGCACCGAGGAATATGCGCTCATGAACGCGGCTCGCATTCGCGAGTCGCTGGGCACAACCTGGGGATTGGCCGAAACCGGAGCCAGCGGCCCGACCGGCAACCGTTACGGCGACGCGTCAGGACACGCTTGCTTTGCCGTTGTAGGCCCAATCGAGCGGGCGTTCACTCTCGAGACCGCAGACACCGACCGTGAGGCCAATATGTGGGCGTTCGCGAGCGCCGCTCTCGACCTCCTGGAAAAGTGCGTTCAGGAGTCTAAGTAACCAAAGGCATTGGTATCTGGGGCTAACGGTCGTTCAGTTCACTCAACTTTGCCGTTAGCCCAGGCCTTTATCAGGTGATGCGCGATTGCGATTGCGCCAGGGACAGTTAAGGTTTCGCTCTTGCCTTCCAAAGCCGCCAACACTTCATCTCGTTGGAACCACCGAACGTCGCTCATCTCTTCGTTATCCATAGCAATCTCGGTTGTCGCAGCTTCGGCGTGACATCCGATCATCAATGACGAAGGGAACGGCCACGGCTGAGATGAGTGGTATCGAACATTTATGGCCTGTATCCCCGCCTCCTCCATCACCTCCCTGCGGACGGCCTCTTCAATCGATTCTGCCTGATCCATGAACCCTGCGAGCGCTGAGTATGTTCTCATTCGAGACAACCGCCCCCTCGATTGGCCCAACAAACAACGGTCGCCATCGTGAACCAACATGATCACTACGGGATCGGTGCGTGGAAAGTGCTGGGATTTGCATTCAGGGCATTTACGAACCTGTCCGCCGCGCCCCATATCTGTTTTGTGGCCGCAGACAGAGCAAAATCCGTGTCTGCGATTCCAGTCCAACTGCGCTTTTGCCTGGGCTAGTATGCCCGCTTCTGGGCCGCTTAGGTATACGGTGGCTGCTCTCGCGTCGTCATAGCGACGGTCACCGCTCAAGTCCAGTTGACCCAAACTTCCGTCGAGACCTGAGACGTCAATTGCGAAATGGGCTGACCCGCCCATGCTTCCGAGAAATATGAATCGAGAGTCCAAGTCGATTCCGTCGAAATCATCTGGGCCGATCCATGCGAGTGAGCGATCCGAATCGTCAGACACCAAGACGTTCAAGTCTCGCAACGGCAAAAATTTGCTGCTTTTGTCCCTAGTCCTGTCGATGATCCATCCTTCGTCGCGGCGCTCCGCTTCGCCTCGGTCCAACGGGTTGCCAGCGAATACGTGATAGTTGTTCGTCATTAAGTTATTTGGCCTCTCTAATTCGGTTCGTCGGTGACACGAAAAGTCAACGAGCCGTCATACAACTTGAACGCTGATCATCCCACAAAACAGATTATCCTGTACAGCTTGGGAGTTATCGCCTGTATATAAATACTGTGCCATGACCTGCAATCTGTCGGCCAAACCGGCCTCCGTATCAATCATGAAATAGAAAACATGATTAAAAACGATTAACATTCGACGTGAAGTTAATCTACATTGGGCATTGTGAAAATTATCGCATACATACGAAATCCAGACGAGGATCTGAAACGACGTCTATCAATCGCGGTGTTTGCCGTGGCCGCCGCGATTGTGTTGAGTGTCATGGCTCCTCAGCCTTCAGAAGCGAACGTCTACCGCATCATAGTTTTGGCGATCGTGGTGTTGCTGTTTATCGCCCGGGCGCTGACCATCGGCATGTGTCTCGGACAGCCAGACGATTGCGGATATTCCGAGGCGGGATCCAGCGCAAAATTTGTTTCCCACAGCTTGTCGATCAAACCACGAGAGCACAACACGCAGTAAACCAGTTTTTTAGGCTAGCGACGCCTTCCAATTGTTCACCGATATTCCCGCCTGGTGACTTCATTAAAAGTCACGGCGGTTTTTTTGTAGACCGATCACCATACATTGCCACATACACAAAATACCCTCGGCAAGTTACCAACACGCCGAGGGTGAATGGAAGGAATGAGGGCTCAGAGGAGCCATCCTGCCCTGCCGAGCCAACGAACTTTCGGTTCATTGCCGAAGCAGTTGAGTTGGCTTGTCGTCATATTGGGGTCGCTCACGCATTCATTGAGTTGAAATTCAACGGTTCAACCTCTGAATTGTGCAAGCTAATCACGATTCGAGTAGACGGGTTGTTCTGCTTCGACGCACTGATCGGCGGTCTGACTGGATGAGGTTGGGCCAGAAGGACTTCCGCGCCGAAAGCGCTTGCCTGGATGATCCCCGAGAATGCCAGGCCTGTCACTGTCAATGCTAAAGTTGTGCGCCACCGGTAGGTTCTCGTTCCTCGCCCGCTCAATCACTTGCCTCTCGAAATCAGATAGGTTCGTTTTGCCTGATTCAATTGTGCGACAGGAGCCTGGAGTCAACCTGAATCTAAGGTCACGGATTGCTGACCGTTAGTTGACATAATTGTGAAGTATTGAAGGAAAATTCCGAACGCGGAGAAAGAACGAACATTTCGATGCGTGTTTATTGCGCCGCAAAAGGAATCGAGT
>DCAW01000112.1 GCA_002313895.1 Dehalococcoidia bacterium UBA1123 | reverse complement strand
AACCTTTAAGAAAACCTGTCGACCGCGAGAAGGTTCCTTTTGGTCGGAAACGTTCTCCCCTTTGCAAGGTTCACGACACAACCTGGTCCCCATTTACTAATCGGCTCCGCCGAGACGGATGTCCTAGAGTGAGCGAATTAGTTATCGACCATTGTCCACGAGCCACACCCTTTGGACTCGAACCCCACGTCACTGTCGCTGATGGTCAGCATCGTTATTTCATCGGTGTTTTCATCGGCAATGATGTCGCCAACCTCACCATCGAAACCCGAAAGCCGAGCCCAGTAACAGCCTGGGGATGAGTCACTATTTCGGTACGTGCCTGGCTGGATGTCAATGTTGACCTGGTGAACGCCACTACCAAATTCGGCAAGTGGCATTCTTCTGCTGAAGGCACTGATTAGAAATTCAGTTGTGGTTGCCGCGATATCCAGATCGTGTGACAAAACATTCACGGTGACCAGACCGTCCAAGGTCACAATAGCGTATTGGCTGGTTGTCGCCAACGCCAGTGAGGACTCGACCCCGAAAATCTCGAAATCCTCCCAGAATCCTCCTGTCCTTAATTCCACCAGTTCCTGATAGGATCGATAGAATTCGTCAGCGTCCTGCTCAGTATCCCAAACAATCAAGCTGGCGAACACCGTCTGGCCTGCCTCATTCTCCAACAGGGCGTACTGGTCGCCTCCCCAGCCCGCCGCGGCGAGAGTAGATGTCGCGGTTTCGACGCCAATCACAGACTCAAAGTACGAACGGATGAACAACTCGCCCATTGTGTCCCTGTCAAATTCCATCCATTCCTCGCCCAACGTAGCAGCGATGTCTGGCAGGACGACTTCGACCGGCTCCTCCCTGGAGTCATATTTGTCCACGTGTATTATCTGTTCAGTCGAACGCGGGATGTACTCAAATGCCTGGTCGATTAGCGCAAAATCCTGATCCCGCAGGTACAATTCGATCGCAAAGAACCGGCCTTCTACATAGGGAAACAGTGTAAGTTGCTGAATCACATATGGGGCCGCCAGGAACGCAGTCACGTCGGTTATGCCCGTCGCATCCTGAGCGGCAGCCTGTTCTTCCGTTTCAAGATATTCGGACATGTACAGCAAGTGAGACAGTGAGGCGTCTCCTTCCATCAGGGCTCTGTATGCTGCTGTCTGGTCGGCATTTTTGCTAATCGATTCGAGAGTCGCGTCCGTCTCAAAGTGCAATTGCTGCAAATGGTGAACGAACTCGTGGACGACATTCAATTCAGCCTCTGGCCGAAAGTCATCTTCGTCGGCAATCACATACGGTCTGCCTACATCGGTTGCGAAGAATCTTATAGCAACATCGCTTGTCACGCTGCTGATTAGCACGAAAAGATCCGTGCTTTCGCTTGTAATTCCTAGTGATTCGTACAGTTTCTGTGTGAGGATAACATCCTCATGTTCCTCCTGTAGACCTTCCATCAAGAGAACCTGGGACTCCTGCTTTGTAATTAGCGTTCGTTCCACCGGCCCTCGGGCGGACAGGTCGCGAACAAGTGAAGTCCTGAAGCCTATGGCGTCTAGCTTTCTGGACAGCGATTCTTCGGCGGTCGGCGTGGGGGTCGATGTTCGGTCCCGTATCCCAACTGTTGGCAGTATCACCTGTCCTGGCGAGAACGTCGGCGTTGGCGTTGGTATCTCAGGCGTAGGCGACGGCCTTGGTGTAGGCGTCAACGTCGGCACGGGCGTCGGCGTGAAGGTCGGAGTGGGAGCAGGCCTGGCAGTTGGCGGCACAGGCGTGGCGGTTGAGGTCTGTGTGGCTGTCGGCACGGGTGTCTGAGTCGCCGGAACCGGAGTTGGCACTGGCTCGTTAGAGCAGGCAACCAAAAGCATTACCACCAACGACAATACACTGATACGTCGCAACGCCACTCCCCGACCTAATGTTGCGTGACCGCGCTTGGCTAAATCCATTACGTCTGAGGCGGCCCACGGTTGTGTCTGCCACGTCAGTATCAAGGTGGCACGCTGGCGTTGTCAAGATACTTCGAACTTGGCGGCAGGCTGGATTCTATCCAATTCCAGTAGCGACAACGCGCGATATGCTAATATTTTTGTACCTTCGCCGCCGGTCCGCGTCTAAATTTATGAGGCATTTAATGAAAATTAGCGACATACTTAAGAACAAACGAACACTTTCCTTCGAGTTCTTTCCACCGAGGGATGAACAGGGGGTTGAACGGTTATTTGAAACGATTGATCACCTCAAACGCTACGAGCCGGACTTCATCGACATCACGTACGGCGCAGGAGGATCCACCCAACGGCTGACGGTGGAGTTGTGTGTTCGTGCGTACCGAGATTCGGGCGTCACAGTCATGGGCCATCTCACCTGCTCGGCCCAGACCAAGGAAATGGTCCATAGCGTGTTAAAGCGGTTCGAATCCGAAGGCATCGAGAACGTAATTCTCCTGCGCGGAGACCCGCCCCAAGGCGAAGACACTTTCGTGCCCGCCGAGGACGGGTTCTCCCACGCCACAGACCTGGTTCAACACACAAAGGAGAATTTTGATTTCGGCATCGCCGCTGCATGCTACCCTGAGGCTCATCCGGAGTCGCTGGACGCCGATTCCGACCTGTATTACACGAAGATGAAGGTCGAACAGGGTGCAGAGTTTTTGATCACCCAATTGTTCTACGACAACGAAGATTATTATGCCTTCGTGGACCGCGCTCGCCAATCGGGAATTGACGTTCCAATCATACCCGGACTGATGCCCATCCTCAACGCATCCCAAATAAGGAGGATCACCAGCCTTTGCGGCGCCACGATCCCAGCCGGGCTAGACAGGCAGTTGGAGCGACACGCCAATGACGACCGGGCTGTGCGGCAGATCGGCATCGACCACACCTTGCGCCAGGCCCAGGAACTGATGGCAAGCGACGTCCCTGGTATCCATTTTTACGTGCTCAACCGCAGGTATTCCATCACGAAAATACTGGACAATCTGCAGGGATCGAGTGTCGGAGTTACCTCGTCTTAGGGTATTGGCTTGCTTGACACTGCCCCACGCTGACTATAACATGAGTTTATACTTAGGGCCTTAAAGAGGCATCCTGAGTAACTCGTTAACAAGGAAGGTAAGTCGCGTGGAATTTATTATTGCGCTGCTCGCCGTTCTTGGTGGTCTAGCAATCGGGGCAGGGGCCGGATATTACGGTCGAAGCCTTGTGAGCAAAAAGCGCATCGGACAGGCCGAATTTGCGTCCACTCGCATTGTTGAGGATGCGAAGGAACAGAGTCGGGCGATCCTCATCGAGGCTAAGGAAGAATCCCTCGAACTGCGTAGAGAAGGTGAGTCAGAAATAAGAGAACAGCGGTCGGAGATGAAACGATCCGAACGCCGTCTAGCAAACCGCGAAGAAAATCTCGAACGTCGTGGATCCAACCTCGAAAAACGGGAGCGGAGCCTCACCGAGTCAGAGCGCGAAGCAGAGGAACTGCAGTCCGATTTAGAAAGCCTGAAAGATCAGGCCCTAGTCAAGATCGAAGAGGTCGCCGAAATGACCATCGGCGAAGCCTCGGAAGTCGTGATGCGCCAGGCAGAGGATGACATGGAGCACGATATCGCCAGACGGTATCGTGACTTTGAACAAGAAGCAACCGAGCGCGCTCAGGAACAAGGCGCTCGCATCCTCGCCACATCCATTCACCGCATGGCCGCTGAAGTCGTTTCTGAGATCACGGTTACAACCGTGCCACTCCCCAGTGACGACATGAAAGGCCGCTTGATAGGCCGCGAAGGACGCAACATACGAGCAATCGAAAAGAACACCGGCGTCGATCTCATCATCGACGACACACCCGAAGCAGTCACACTCTCGTGCTTTGACCCCATCAGGCGAGAAGTGGCCCGATTGGCTGTCACCAAGCTCATCGCTGACGGACGGATTCACCCCGCCCGAATCGAGGAGATGGTGAACAGGGCCAAGAAAGAAGTCGACGACTCCATTTGGAAGAGTGGCGAAGAGGCCATCTTCGACGCCGGAGTCAGAGGGCTGAACCCAGAGGTAATCAAACTTCTGGGACGGCTTAAGTACCGTTACAGCTACGGCGAAAACGTCCTCCAGCACTGTCTTGAGGTCTCCCATATAGCGGGGATGATCGCCTCAGAGTTGGGAGCCAACGTCAAACTCGCCAAGGCAGGCGGGCTTCTGCACGACATCGGCAAGGCCCTGACCCACGAGGTCGAAGGCCCACACGCCGAGATCGGAGCAGAGGTTGCCGCCAAACACAATGTCGCGCCAAAAGTATGCCTGTGCATCGCCGAGCATCACGACGACGTAATGACCAGCACCGAAGCGTTCATCGTAGCCGCCGCCGACGCCATCAGCGCGGCCCGGCCCGGCGCCCGCAAGGACACCGTGGAGAACTACATGAAACGCCTGGAAGCGTTGGAGAAGGTCGCCCGCGAATTTGACGGCGTTGAGCAGTGCTTCGCCATTCAGGCAGGCCGAGAAGTCCGTGTCATGGTTCAACCAGACACGGTCGACGACGTTCTTGCGTCCAAGTTGGCCCGCGACATAGTGAAGAAGATCGAGGATAGCCTGGTGTATCCCGGCCAGATCAAAGTCATGGTCATCCGGGAGAGCCGGTCGGTCGAATTCGCCCGCTAGGTCCGGTTTAGGACTCGGTCTGGTGAATACATCGAGGAAGAGGAGCCTCAACCCTCTTCCTCG
>DCAW01000137.1 GCA_002313895.1 Dehalococcoidia bacterium UBA1123 | reverse complement strand
CGTGTTCCTGTCCCATGAAGCGTTGACCACGGCCGGCCGCCGCCGTGACATCATCGTTGACCGTCGCACCCAAAAACAGCGCAGACCCCGCTTGAATCTTTTGCATATTTTCAAATCGTCGCTGCGTCGAAACCTGATTGTTGGCGTTATGTTGCTTATGCTGATAGGTTTCGCTTGTTCAGATTCGTCCGTCGAGACAGTTGTTTCCACGCCCACACCGCCGCCAACTTCAACAATCGCAGTTCCCACGATCCCAGCCAGCCCATTCCCTACTGCAACGGTCATGGCTCCCACAGAATCCACACCGACGCCGGTCACTTCTCCTAGGGCGAACCCGCCAACGGCGACCGCCGTCCCGGAGCCGACAACCAGGCCAGTCAGCGTCACAGTTGCGACACCCGTGCCGTCCACGCCCGCTCTCCCGCGTCCGACGCCTGACGCGAGACGACGTGGAGGCACGCTGAATCTGGCGACCCGCGAAGTTATCGCTCACCAGGACGTGCATCAAGATGTGTCCCCGGCGCTCTCCACATGGGGTCCGGGCGTCGCGTATTCACGACTCATGAGATATAGGTCTGGGCCGGACATCGAGCTTCCGAACCTGGCTGTAGAGTGCGATCTGTGCGAATCGTGGGAGATGGAGACGCCGACTTCATTCGTGTTCCGGCTTCGCGAAGGAATTAGATGGCAAAACCTGGAACCCGTCAACGGACGTGTTCTGACATCGGAGGACATCGCATTCAGCTACGTCCGTCAGAGCCAGCCGACTTTCGCCAACGCCCCGCTGATGCGAAATATTGACACCGTGCAGCCGATTAGCGATTCGGAGTTTCGGATCACACTGGAAGCTCAGGATGCTGATTTCTTCAGCGCGCTGGCAGACGGCCATTCCAAGATTGTAGCGAGAGAGGCGGTTGAGCAGGCAGGCGACCTTCGCAACGGCCCGACTGTGGGCACTGGGCCGTGGGTTCTCGAAAACAGCGAACCCAGATTCATCCACGAATTCGCCCGCAACTCTCAGTATTTCGAGGCGGATTTGCCATTGATCGAAAACCTGAGATTCCATGTCCTGCCAGAACAGGCGACTCGTTCGGCGTCATTCCTGGTGGGCGTGCTAGACGCCCACCAGATAGAGGGTTCAGAGGCGCGAGATTATCTTCAGCAAACACCCGCCCCAACTGCATTGATGGTGAAGCAGCCTGGGAACGGGTTGGAGTTCGCAATCAACACAGACCGACCTCCCTTTGACGACCCTCGGGTCCGGCTAGCGGCTTTCATGGCGCTCGACCCCTGGAAAGCCATCGAAGAACACTGGGGAGGTTTCGCCTTCGTGTCCTCTGGATTCCCGGTGACGGAACCCGGTTGGCTGATGGAAGAGCGCGAGCAACGCAGATTCCTGAACCGTCCTCGGGATGCCAAAGCTTTGCTCCAGGATGCCGGATTCACGGCCCCGATACCAGTAACGATAAAGTTAGGAGACTTCGGTGACGAGTATTTAGCCACCGCCCACAGTATCAACATTGAATTGCGAACAGTGGGATTCGCGCCTGAGGTCGAGTTAGTGAATCGTAGGACATTTGGCGATGACGTCTGGTTGGGCGGCAACTACCAGATGTTCGTCGGGCCGTCCGCGCCCATCAGCGCCCCTAACGGCTATCTGTTGCCTGTCCTGCATTCCAGCGGTGTGTGGAACACCACAGGCCACGCCGACAACGAACTAGACGTATTACTTGAGGCTCAGGCTGTCTCGTTGGATGGCGCTGAACGTAGGCAGCTGATTCTGAAAATTCAGGAGCGCACGCTGAGCCAGGCCTATCGGTTCATGCCAGCCGCGCGAACAACGCTGTGGACGTGGAATTCCAAAGTTCGGGACTTTCATCCCAATTTCGCCGGATTCGAGTACATCCATTGGTCGAGGGTGTGGCTGGACGGATGATCAAGGCTGCCGCCTCTGATGCTCAGAAATCCTGTCCTCAATAGCGGACCAGGCCAGCAGAGCGCACTTGATGCGAATTGGGAATGCACGAACGCCTGTCATGGAAGTCAGATCACCGAGCAATGCCGCCTGTTCTTCGGAAGGTTCAACTCCAAACATCATGTCTTGGAACAAGCCAGAAATCTCTTCGACTCCCTCAAGAGTGTGGCCTTTGATGACCTCCGAGAGCATGGAACCAGCGGAGCGACAGATGGCGCATCCAACGCCTTCGTAACCTACCTCCGATACGCGGCCCTGCCCGTCCAGGTTTATCTGGAAATGAGCTTCGTCGCCGCAGAAGGGGTTAACGGCGTCCGCCACCAGATCGGGCGAGTTTAGCTTGGCAGAATTGCGAGGGTTGCGGTTGTGGTCGCGGATTAAGTCGTTGCCGTAAAGCTCGTCCAGGTCATTTTGCGCCATCCGTGAAGTACCTCAGAGCGCGCTTGAGCGAATCAACAAGCGCGTCTACCTCTTCCTCAGTATTATACAGATAGAAACTCGCGCGAGCCGAGGCGATGACCCCCAACGAGCGCATCAGAGGCATGGTGCAGTGATGACCCGTCCTGACTGCGATTCCGTCACGGTCCAGGAACGTTCCCAGATCGTGAGGATGCACGGCATCGGTATGGAAGGACAGGATACCGCCCCGTTTTTCTGCGTCACTGGGGCCAAACATTTCCAACTCCTCTTCAAGCTCCTTGAAGGCTTCGAGAGCATAACGAGTTAGCTGGATTTCATGGTCCCTGATGTTCTCCATTCCGATGTCCTGAAGGTAGTCAACAGCGGCGCCCAAACCGACTGCGTCGGCGATGTTTGGCGTGCCTGCCTCGAACTTCATGGGCAGGTCGTTCCAGGTTGCGCGATCGTACCAAACCTCCAGCACCATCTCGCCGCCGGTCAGGAATGGGTCCATCTCCTCCAGAAGCTCTCTCCGACCGTACAGCGCTCCGATTCCCGTGGGGCCAAGCATCTTATGGCCGGACAGGGCCAAAAAATCGCAGTCCAAGTCTATCACGTCCACTGGCATGTGGGGTGCGCTCTGGGCGGCGTCCACAAGCACCGTGGCGCCCATTTTCTTGGCTTTCGCCGTCAGCTCTTTAACAGGATTTATGGTGCCGACGCCGTTAGACATATGCACCATCGCCAGCAGTTTGGTGCGCGGTGTGATGTACTCGTCGATGTCACTGAGGTCGATACTAGCATCTTTGGCTAAAGGCAGAATCCGTAGGGTGGCCCCTTTGTCGGCGGCCACCTTTTGCCACGGCACCAAGTTGGAGTGGTGCTCCATCGGCGTGACGATGATCTCGTCTCCCGGTCCGATGTGTTCCTGCGCCCATGTGTGGGCCACGAGGTTGATGGACTCGGTTGTGTTCCGGGTCCAGACGATCTCCTCTGGCTCACGGGCGTTGATGAATTTCGCGACCTTCACTCGGGCACTTTCGTACAGATCAGTCGCCTCTTGGCTAAGGTGGTGAACGCCGCGATGAACGTTGGCATTGGAATTCTCGTAGTAGTCCACCAGCGCTTCAATGACCTGACGAGGCGTCTGGGAAGTGGCGGCATTGTCCAGATAGACCAGCGGCTTTTCATAGATCTTTCTGGACAGAATTGGAAAATCTTCCCGAATTTTTTTTACGTCGTACATCACCGTTCCTTGGGGACGAGCATTCAGCGATCAGTCGTCAGCTACAGGTCCACTTCGATGTCGTCACCTTCGACGCGAACTTCAAACACTTCGATGGGAACAACAGCGGGGAGAGCCTTCACTTCACCGGTGCGGACGTCGAAGCGCGCCATGTGACGGGGGCACTCGATCTCGAACCCGTCCAAATCTCCCTGGTCGAGGGAACCTTCGTCATGTGTGCAAAGGTCGTCGACTGCGTAGAAATTACCGCTGACGTTGCAGACAGCGACGTACCGGTCTCCCACTTCGTACACCTTGGACTTGCCCGGTTCGACCTCTGAAACTTTGCCTACTTTGACGAATGCCATTCGGTCATTCTCCCTCGCAGATTAGTTATTGGACGCTTGAATTGTTAGAGATTGGGTCTGGCCCGCCAATACTTGCTCGCGCATCATAGCCTGGCTTCTCGCGACCAGATCGGAGATGGTCTTTGAGTCGAGTATCTGATACACCGCAAGCTCGACGCTCTGCCAGACCTCCCGCTGGGCGCAGGCCGGGACGTGAACGCAGGAGCCAAGATTGTCCAGGCATGCCACCAGATTTTCTGTGCCACCCAGACAGTCCATGACCATGCTGAGCTTTATGTCGTCTGGTTCCAGCGCCAAGGCGTGGCCTCCCTGAGGGCCTCTCTGGGCGCGAACAATGCCCACCTTGCCAAGGGCGTGCATGACCTGGGCCAGATAGGGTTCAGGAATCATGGTCCTACGGGCGATATCGCTGGCCCGGATCGGTTGGTCTTCTGCGTGCAGGGCGAGGTCCACCAGCGCCCGGACACCATAGTCCACTTTTACCGGAATGTGCATGTCCCCTGCCTCTCCGCTACTCCGTTGACGTTTTCTGGCCGGAGGGCTGTTTGCCGTCCAGCGCTGAGTTTAGCGTGTGCCACGATAGCGTCGCGCACTTGATTCGGGTGGGGAATTGGGAGACTCCCTGAAGAATTTCCAGGTCTCCCAATAGTTCGTAGTCGTACTCTTCCTCTGGCTTGCGGGTGAGCATGTGCCGGAAGGCCTCGAAAATCTCTTCGGCTTTGTCGACGTTCTTGCCCTTGATAGCCTCTGTCATCATCGACGCGGTGGCCTTGGATATGGCGCAACCGGCGCCCTCAAATCCTATGTCTTCAATCACGCCGTCATCGTCGACGTTCAGGTAGAGGGAAATCTGGTCACCGCACAGTGGGTTGAATCCCTCGGCGGTTCGCTGGGCGTTCTCCAGCTTTTTGAAGTTGCGCGGACGCCGATTGTGATCCATCACAATTTCTTGATACAGGTCTTCGAGATCGTACATTCAGCGTTCCTATCGGGTAGGTGTCAGGTTTTTAAAATTCAGGTTAGAACTCGAAGCTGTATCGAGGGAGAGAATCTAGGAAAATTCTCTCAAGGTGGTCACTCAGGGACTTCAACTTGACGGTTTCGACGATTTCGGCGGCGAATCCGTAGATTAGCAGTCGGCTGGCTTCCTCCAGTTCGATACCACGACTCCGCATATAAAACAGCGTGTCGCGGTCGATGTTGCCAGCGGTGGCGCCGTGGCCACATTTCACGTCATCGGCCCAGATGAACAGTGCAGGTTTGCTATCAATCTCAGCATCAGGCGACAAAAGGAGGTTCTTGTCTGACTGCAACGAATCTGTCTTAATGGCTCCATCGCGGACGTAAACCGTGCCGCCGAACACTGCCCTTGACCTGTCAGCCAGGATGCCCTTGTAGAAAAGGCGACTTGTTGAGTTCGGCTTGGTGTGGTCGAGGTTTATGAAGTTGTCGACGTGCTGACGTCCGGTGGTTATGTACAGGCCGGCCAGCTTGGTCTCGCATCCATCTCCGATGGTCACTAGCAGATCGTGACGCCCCAACCGCACATTGTTGTAGAAGGCCGCCGATGAGAAGCTGCTGTCGTCGCCCTGAGACACTCTGGCGACACCGACGTGATAGGCTTCGTCGCTCTCGTCCAGCAAGCGATAGTGGTCAACCTGCGCTCCCGCCTCCAAGATAATCTCGGACACGACGTTGGAGAAATACTTGCCTTCTCCGACGCCCACGTAGCTCTCGATGATCGTGGCGTTGGATTCCTTTCCAGCTACCACCAATACCCTGGGATGGGTGATGAACGGAGTTTCGTTCGCTGTTGAAACGAACAGCAAATGCAGCGGAGTTTCGAGGTCCACACCCTCTGCGACATGGACGAATGCGCCGTCTTGGACAAACGCAGTGTTCAGCGCCGCGAAACCGTCATTAGCAGTAGGAGCGATAGACGTCAGGTGGGATTCGAGAATGTTGCCATTGCTCCGAGTGAGTTCTGAAATGCTCCCAACGGTCACCGAAGCATCGGTCGACGGGTTGGACAAATCAGCCGAGTAGCGTCCGTTGACGAACACCAGCGTCGTCCAGTCGTCGTCCCACGGAGCGGACTGTTTCAAACCCTCAAGTGTCACATCCGAGGCGGGAGCGATGTCAAATTCAGCGTTGGCGATCGCGTTTATGTTAGTGTATTTCCAGTTTTCGTTGCCCCGTCTCGCCGTTGGGAATCCCAGGGACGAGAAATCCTTCATCCCCTGCCGACGGAGGCCGTCCAACCATTCGGGCGAGGACCCGTCAACAATCCCCTTGAACTGGGCCTGGTATCGTTCGTTCTTTGCCAGAGCCTGAGTCATTTTTTGTATTGGCCCCTTGAGTTTGATGTATTTTTAGCGAAACTAGCTGGCTGCGGCGGCAACGTCTTTGATAATCCATTCGTAGCCTTTGTCTTCCAGTTCTTCTGCCAACTCTTTGCCGCCTGATCTGGCGATTCGTCCGTCGAGCAAAACATGCACGTAATCCGGAGTGATGTAGTTGAGAATCCGCTGGTAGTGAGTCACCAGCAAGACGGCGTTGTCAGAGTTCTTAAAGGTGTTGACACCCTCGGCGACGATTCTAAGAGCGTCGATGTCCAGACCCGAATCGGTCTCGTCCAGCAGAGCCAGCTTGGGGTTCAGAAGCAAAAGTTGAAGTATCTCGTTGCGCTTCTTCTCGCCGCCTGAGTATCCTTCATTGACCGAGCGTCGGATCAAGTCCTCGCCGATCTGCATGATCTGTCGTTTTTCGTCCAGCAGGCGGTCGAACTGACGCACCGAAAACTGGTCTTCGCCACGGTGCTTCCTCAACGCGTCCACCGAAGCCTTCAGAAACTGCCAGGTGCGGACCCCTGCAAGCTCCACAGGGTATTGCATGGCAAGGAAGATGCCCTCTTTGGCGCGGTCCTCTGGGAACATCTGCATGATGTTCTGTCCCTCGAAGATTACCTCTCCGCGGGTCACAGTGTACCCTGGCCTGCCTACTATAATGTTGGCGAGAGTGCTCTTGCCAGAGCCGTTCGGCCCCATGATAGCGTGGACCTCTCCAGCCTTCACCGACAGGTTGATCCCTTTGAGTATCTCGGTTTCATCTATCGAAACGTGTAGGTCTTTTATCTCCAGCAATTTTTGTATATTCCTTGTTTTCTACTTTACTTTGCGGCGCCTCTGCGTAATCACGTTGCGTCATGATATAAGGCGCCATCCAAATTCCAATGAATTTAACCGACGACCCCCTCAAGGCTCACGCGCAAAAGCTGGGATGCTTCGGCGGCGAACTCGAAAGGCAATTCCTTGAATATCCCGCGGCAGAAGCCATTGATAATCATGTAGTTGGCCTCTTCCTGGTCGATGCCCCGCTGCTGGAGGTAGAAAAGCTGGTCGTCGTTCACCTTGGAAGTCGTGGCCTCGTGACCCATCTGGGCAGATGGGTTGCGAACCTCGATGTAAGGGACGGTGTGCGCTCCACACTCATCGCCAATGAGCAGAGAATCGCACTGGGTGAAATTCTTGGCGTTGTCAGCCGTTGGCATGATCTTGACCTGGCCGCGGTACGTGTTCTGTGCCTTGCCTGCTGAGATGCCTTTGGCGACGATGGTGCTCTTGGTGTTCTTGCCGATGTGGATCATCTTGGTTCCAGTGTCGGCCTGCTGATAGTTGTTCACCAGAGCCACGGAGTAAAATTCACCCACCGAGTTGTCACCCTGAAGGATGACGCTCGGATACTTCCAGGTAATGGCCGAGCCGGTCTCAACCTGCGTCCAAGATATCTTGGCGTTCTTGTGGGCGATGCCCCGTTTGGTGACGAAGTTATAAACGCCGCCGTTGCCATCCTT
>DCAW01000177.1 GCA_002313895.1 Dehalococcoidia bacterium UBA1123 | reverse complement strand
AGTTCCTCGTCATCACCGTGGCCGGCTGGATCAACCGGCACCAGCAAGACGTCAGCGACTACCTCGTCGAGGAGAATCGCATCCTCAAGGGCCAGATCCGCGGGCGGCGTCTCCACCTCAGCGATGACGAACGGCGCCGGCTCGCGTTGAAGGGGGAGGCTCTCGGCAGAAGTGTCCTTGAAAAAGTGGCGGGGATCGTCACGCCGGACACGATCATGGCCTGGTATCGCCGACTCATCGCGAGAAAGTGGGACTACAGCTTGAGGAGGAAGAAACCGGGCCGACCACGGATCAAGAACGAGATCGCGGACCTCGTGCTCCGCATGGCTGGGGACAATCCGCGCTGGGGTTACACGAGAATCAAAAGCGCTCTGGCTCATCTCGGCCACGAAGTCTCGCGTGGAACGATCGCCAACATCCTCAAGAAGAACGGAATCGAGCCCGCCTACGAACGAAGCAAGCGAACGCCGTGGCTGGTCTTCCTGAAGGCTCATTGGGAAACGCTGGCAGCTGCCGACTTATTCACCGTCGAGGTGGCTCGACCCTGGGGCCTCGTAACGTACTATGCCCTGTTCGTCATGGATCTCTCGACGCGGCGTGTCCACATAGCGGGCGTCACACCGAATCCTGACTGCCACTTCATGCTCCAGGTGGCTCGCAATCTGGCCGATGTTTTCGACGGATTCCTCCTCGAGAAGCGCTATTTGATTCTGGATCGCGATGCAAAGTACACTGACGAGTTCCGGAACTTCCTGACCGACTTCGGGACGAACATCGTGCGCCTGTCAGCGCGGAGTCCCAACTTGAACGCCTACGCCGAGAGATTCGTGCTCTCCGTAAAGACCGAGTGCCTCGATCGGATGATCTTCTTCACTGAAGCCTCACTGCGACGGGCCATCCGAGCGTTCGTCGACCACTATCACCGCGAACGCAGTCACCAAGGACTCGAGAACCGGCTGATCGAACCCGACGAGAGTCCGCGCCACGCCAATGGTGAGATTCGATGCCGTCAGCGACTCGGCGGGTTGCTACGGTACTACTGTCGAAATGCAGCGTAGACATTGCGCTCCCTTCGTTGACCGCCATCCCCCACTCAGTGACCGAGATCTTCGGCTCGAATCGCGCCGATTGACCACCCGCCTCTTCCATCGCCGGCGTTCGACCGCAATTCGCGTCCCCGGATTCCCGCAGACCGTGCTGGTCGCGCAATTTGCCGCTCGGTTCGGTTGTTGGACAGCACGGGGGGGCGACTGTGGACTGACATGCCGTAAGTCAGCTCGATCGTGGAGAACGCAATCGAAAAAAGTGGTTTTGCAAGCGGGGCCAGTTGATTTGGAGTCGTGAGAAAACACGGGGCAACAACCAAAAACTGAGAGGGGTGATCGCCCTCAGAGAATACCAAGTAAGAGCGCCTAGGAAAGGCGACTGCGCAGGCAGGAAGCGTAGGGTCTTTCGCCGTCTCTCCACCAACTCCACTGCAACTTCCATGCTCGTGTATCCGTAGTTCCGGAGAACTTCGGACGTTGAGAAACCCGCTTCCCGAAACAAATCTTGGTAAAGACTCACGCTTCGATAGACCGCTTGGTAGTCACCCCGAGAAGTCAATTCTCGTTGTGGTACGGTCGTTTCTCGGAGAACGATGGAGGCCCCTCCGACAAGACGGCCCTTCAACGAACGAAGCAATGCTACCGCATCGACGTCGTTCAGATACATGCATAGCCCCCCAAGAAAAATCAGATCGAAGCGGCCCTCGGGGAGGTTCTTTCGTACATCGCCCTCAACAATCTCCGCGTTGGGAAATGGAGCGAGGAGCGTCCGGGCTGCCGCCAGCATCGATGAGCTTTGTTCGAGGCCAACGACGCGGTCGTACCGGGCTGCAAAGATCTTGGTCCAAGTTCCCGCGCCGCAACCGAGATCGAGGACTCTACCCGCCCGGGGCACCGCGTCGAGCCAATCGGCGATCATCGCGACCTCTGTGCGCATACGGTAACGAATAGAGCTTTCGGGAAGATTCTGCTCGTGGGCCATATAGCTGGCGGTCGCTGCGGTGCTGCCCGCGGCTTGAAAATAGCGCCGAACAACCGTGTAGTCGATACGCGGGACGGACGAACCAGGGCTGTTCATGGCTGAGCCCTGGCCGCGGATGCTTGTTCGTATGCGTTGGGAGACATACTCGATACTATCCCGACAGACCATGTAGGGGCGGGAGGCCTGACATGACCGGAGATTGGTAGCTACATGGCGGTGACCGGCCCTTGATCCAACCAAGAACAGGCCACTCACCGGGACCCGGGCGCCACCAGGGTCCCTTCCAACGGCTTGTCGCGCCCTGCTCTTCTGCGGCAGGCTCGAAGGGGAGGCGAACTCTCTTCGAGCTCGGTGCAGACTTCATCGCCCGTTCAGCAGGCATGATATTTACATATTTACCTTTGCAAGTCGTCATAACGAGGCCTCCAAGCCTGTTGCGATTCAGGTCAGGTCGGTCGACAGGCGCAAACCGTATAAAGCCGTTAGCCCGAGAATAAGAACCGTGATGACAAAGTACCAGGGGCCTTGCATCTTCCGAATCCGGAAGGGAGCCACGTTCAAGATAGCCAGCGCCGCGATCGTCGCGTAAAGAGTCACCACGAACACATTGTAACTTACGAATCCCTCCAAGAGAAAGACCAGCGGGACCAGGATGCTGTTGTTGTCGATCGACAATCCCAGGAAAGTCGAGTCGTTTTCGGGACCAAACGCATTGAAATAGCTCAGTCGCACAGCGCCTGCCGCAATGAGCGCGAACGCGCCTGGTAAAAACCACGCGTTGAACTGACCGTAGCTCAAGAGGACGACGGCCGGACAAACACCGCTGCTCACGATGTCGACGAGGGAGTCGAGTTGCCCACCAAAGGTTCGGAGATCTGCTGTTCGCCCGGCGGTTCGACGGGCTATAGGCCCATCGAACCAGTCGAAGAAAACGGCCCAAAGCATTGCGATCATCGCCGCAGAAAAGACACCTCGGACGGCGAAGTAGATTCCGAGAACGCCACAACCGAGTCCCCCCAAAGTAAAGAGGTTGGCAGGGTCGTTGAGGAAGGCGAGCATGCTCGGGCGTCGCGCATGAACGAAGTCAGGCGCGCGAGGGGCCGAGTCCTTGGCCACAGCGTTCCGGCTCGAATCACTCATTGAACGGTATTCTCTCTTTCTGAGACCCGACTGTGGGTGCTACCCGCGTCTGTTGCGATACTGATTTTCTTTGGCTTCTTCCTTCAACGAGCGACATAGGTAGCGGGTTGAATCGGGCGTGGTTTGCTCGGGCCCTGCCGGCCCGGACGAAACAAGTCGTTTCCATCGTCCTGTTCCGGCAGTCTGGGATATACAACATCTCGTGCCCGGGAGAGATGCGACGCATCGTCGATCTCCGACCAGATGAGATCCTCGACGAGGTGACAGTGCACATCCAGGAGTCCGGTACTCGCCACCAAGCAATCTGTTTCGTAGTCCACGCGACGAGTTGTGCGGAAGCGCTCCACGGCTTTCTCGAGCATCACGCCGAATAATCTAGAGGAAACCTTCGAGATCCCGACAAATTCTCCTGCGATCGCGGCTCCCAGGTCATCGCGGTTCTTGGACATCGACACCAAGTGGCCTTCTCGGTTGGTCTCAACGAATATTTCGTCGCTCGAATTCGTATAACCTGAAAGTAATACTACGTTTTCATGACGATTCTCTAAGCAGGACGTGAGGGCTCTGCGCTCGAAAATGATGTCGGATTCGAGCAGTAGAAAGTCCTCGTCCACATGGTCGCGGGCACAGTACAGCGAATACATGCTGCCAGACTCGGCGTACAAGGGGTTGTGCACCAATCGCACGATGCCGTTATACTTCGCCGGAAGAGGCTCGAAAAACTCCGCGAGGTGTCCGGTGACAATCACGATGTGTCCTATGCCAACCGCCACGAGCTGTGAGATGGATTCTTCGAGAATCGGGCTGGTACCCAGGCAAATGTACCCCTTGGGCATCTGCTCGCCTAACGCTCGCATGCGAAGGCCCATACCTGCAGCCAGTATGATCGCGCTTGGAACCACTGTACCAACTCATCCTTTTCATTATTACACGCCTGCCGATCCGCTAAGTCTGATCAAATCGGGCAAACAGCGATCAGACACTACCCCTATCCTTTGCCTTAATCAAGTGTGCTCGAAGCGTTCCTGATGAGAGTCGGGGAGAAGCCAGATTGCTGCCGGGAGGAAGTTCGTCGACGCAGCCAGGGACTTCGGCGTCCACCCGAACTCCACCTCGCGCTGGAAGGACCGCGTAACGGTCCACATGTGCCATGCAAGGGTTCGCTGCTGGCTGACGCCTGCTACCTTGACAGTCTTCTGCGAATCAGGTAGCGGTTCTCCGCAAGGACCCGGTCGAACTACGCGCAACCCGTCATCAGCTCTCACCGCTTTACACCGCGTTGCACAGGGTAACGTATACGGTATACGGTATACGGATTGGGGGGACCTTCGGGCGAGTTGACCCTACTTGGGAATGGACCAGACCGAGCACGAGATGAAGTTCCTATACTCGCTACTAAGTGCAAAATCCGGATCCGTACCACATACAAGCTTGGTCCCATCGGGACTCCATTTAACTTCATAAACCCTATTTTTTTGGCCGATGGCCGCAATCTTCGCCCGGGGAGTTTTGATACAATGGATTTGCTTGCCACTTGTAGTATCCCACACTCTTACCGTCGCTGGACCAGTATCAAAGAGGTTATTTACTGCCGATTGGCCTTCATCCAGCCCCCAACTAGCCAGTTTGCTCCCATCTGGGCTCCAGGCTACAGAATTAAAGCAGCCCTTAGGACCTCTGATACAATCGATTTGACTGCCACTTGCAGAATCCCAAAACTTCACTGTCGTNNGTTGCACGGGGTAACGTATACGGTATACGGATTGGGGAGACAATCTGCCTTATTGCCCCATCATAGAATCCCCCGACAGGGGCAGGGGGATTCTATCCAGTTCCTTATTTAAACCAACCTTCAGTCTTGCCTGAAGGTTTCAAGGCGTATATCTACTAACTGTATCAGCTGTTCACCTCCACCGGCCACAGCTCTCATTACATCCGCAATGTCTACCTCTCCATCCCGACAGACATCCAGCCTGTCACGGACAGGCCCGCCACCCCTGCCGGCTCCCTCTCC
>DCAW01000190.1:4141-4772 GCA_002313895.1 Dehalococcoidia bacterium UBA1123 | reverse complement strand
AGAATGAACCAAAATGCCACCTTCGCGCCATTTGGTAGGTAGAGAGGAGGCCTGGAAACAATGGAAGAGTAGTCTGCTCTGGGGTTGCTCATAAATTAACGAGCCTCAACGGTTCAGCCTAATACGGCGATTGCTTCTATCTCGATATCCAACCCTGGCAGCGCCAGCGCGGTGATTCCCACGAGCGAGTTGGCGGGGTTCTGGCCATCGAAATATTCGTTGAATAAGTCGATCTGCGCCTGATCTACCGGATACCAGTCGCTCATCTTTGTCACAAATGTCGTAATCTTGACGATGTCCTGCGCTGTCCCGCCTTCGGCCTCAACGATTTTCACGACCCGGTCCAATGTAACCCTCAATTGCGCCATCGCCGAGTCGCCTTCTGCTGACGATCCGCGGGCTGTGCAACCCGATATGTACAGCGTGTCGCCAGCCTTCACCGCCCTGGCATAGGTCGGTCCGGCGGGCGCGATGTCAGGGTATTCTTTCCGAATCTTTTCAGTCGGCATTTACATCCTCGTTCCCAAGCGATATTTCAGTCTGCCCGAACTACGGCCTCTGACGACGCCTGTTTTTGTTCCCACCAATCCCACATGGGTTTGGCTGTGGCCGCGTCGGTTGTGTTCTCAAC
>DCAW01000190.1:0-3745 GCA_002313895.1 Dehalococcoidia bacterium UBA1123 | reverse complement strand
GACTCTCTGAGGCACCCATTCCACGAAGTACGGCGAGACCCGTGTTCGGTTCCGGCGATGTCCGCGTTCGAACATTATCTGCTCAAGCGCCATGCGGATTGTCCGTTCATCTGTCCAACTGGCGCGATAGATAACCGTGCCGCCGACGCCGAGGATGTACGTCATGTTCGGGAGCTCTCCGTATGCCTGATGCACTGTGCCGTCCAGGCTATCAACCAGCATCCGGCGGTCGATGTTCCATCGCTTCACCATGTCTTGGGCGTTGGAAATCTTGTTCTCGATCGATTCGTGGCAGGAATACTTCTCGCCCGGATGCGCTTCCCGAACGTAGACGAACAGGAAGTTGATCCCCTGGGGTCCAAATTCCCTTGCCAAAGGCTCCATGGCTGGCGCCGCCAGCCCGCAGTATGGTCAAGTTATGGCTCCGAACTCGATCATCAACGGCGCCTGTGACCAGAGTTCAGACAGGCGAACGCTCTCGCCAGTCGCGGCGTCGATCAATTCACCGTCAGGGGCTTTCTCACCCGCTTTCATGACATTGGGGAAATTCTCGAAAACCTCCGGGTGCATGTCCAAGGGGAAAGTTTCGTAGTTGTATGTTTCCAATGTTCGCCTCCCGACTGGACAAATTGTAAAACCGAATTTCCGATCACTGGTCAAATGTATCTGGGTCTTGCCTGTGTCATATATCGTTCTTGTCGATCCGCGGTTGGAAACTGAATCCAGCTCTAAGGTATTCGAACCCTAATGCCGACAAAGTGCAAAGTCAAGACGGCGAGTTGCTGATTTTAGTCCCGCGCTTCTCGCCCAAAGGCGTTGCTAATTGCAAGGTGTGTGTTCTAAAGTAAGCTTCATGGTTTGGATAGGACGAGTAATCACAATACCCGTGGGCATAGCGCTTTTCGCTTCGTTGCTGGTGGCAGTTGTGCTGCTCGAAGTCAACGATTCGTTCCTGAATCCTCAATTCTACAGCGACACTCTCAGAGACGCAGATATCTACAATTTCGCATTGAACGATCTGCCCCGATCGGCATTGGACGAAGCCCGTCTTATCGCTCCACAGGATATTGACCCCAGCTTGGATGAAAACCCCCTTGTATCCTCTGGCCTCACGACTGGTGACCTCGTGGCCGCTCTTAACCGCGCGTTCCCGCCTGAGTGGGTTCAGAGCGTGGTCGAGCAAGTTTTGGACGAACCGGGCGACTATATCACAGGGGAACGCGACGACTTCTCCACAACAATCCAGGCCGGCGATCGCGTCGTTCTCGTTGTAGAAGAATTCAAAACTCTGACTCGACAGGCCGACGCTTACAACCTGCTGTTCGAACAGGTCATATTCCCAAATATCGAGGACGCTTTAGAAACCGAGTTGCCTTTCGGGATCGATGTTACAGCGGAGCGAGTTGCGGAAGCTGTCCGGCGGGTTGTCCCGCCAGAGTGGGTTCAGGCCAATGTCGAAGCTGCACTGAACGCTGTCACTCCTTATGCAGTGGGCGAAACGGACACTTTCGAAGTCGAGGTGCAACTTTCGGAGCGGGTTGATGTCGCGCTTGAAGAGATCAAGTCGATACTCCTGGAGTCCGACGCATACGATCTTGTTTATGACGAGGTCGTTGAACCAATAATCAAAGACGCGTTGGGTCCAACGGTCGCGTTGCCGTTCAACATCACTATATCCAGGGTTGAAATAACCGACGCATTGAGGGAAGTAGCTCCGGCCCAATGGGTTCAGGAACAAGCTGAGTTGATCGTTGACGCGACCGGGCAGTACATGACACAGGAAACAGATTCGCTCAACATCGACATCGACCTGCGTGACAATAAGATCGCTGCTCGCGATGTCTTGGTCAGACTTGCGAGGGAACAGTTTGATAGAGTAGCGAACGACCTGCCCGCGTGTTCCAACTCACAGCTTGGATCGCTAGTAACAAGCGGCCTCATTTCGTTGCCTGAATGCATGCCGTCGGGCGGCACCGCGATCGAAGATCAGGTGCGTCGAGTGGTTGCCGATACAATTCGCTCCCTACAAGGTCAGATTGAAGATGCCATCGATACGGCAGTTCTCGCGCAGATTCCCGACACACTTACATTCACCGACCAGACTCTGAAAGATCAATTGGCGGCCAGCGGTGCATCAGACAACGCGGACCTTCTAGACGATGTCAGGAGAATTATCGGCGAAGGCTGGACGTATACCGATCAGGATCTGCGGGCGGACCTTCTGGATTTTGACAGTCAGGATTCCGTCGACCTTCTTGACGATGTGAGAAGCTTCCTATCCGACGGCTGGGTGTTCACCGAACAAGACCTTCGCGAGCAGATTGGCGACGTTGATCCAGATGTGTTAGCCAACCTGGACGACGGGCGCAGAATATTCAAACAGGCGCGCACCTGGAGATTCCTTGTCTATTTGCCGGTGTTGATATTGATGGTCATAATTGCGTTCCTCGGTGGACGAACTTGGCCTGGACGGGTGGCATGGGCAGCGGCGTATCTTACGATTTCAGCGGCGGCGATCTGGATTACATTCGGCCCCGTGTATAGCGCTCTTTCAGGCGAAAGAATCGACAGGGCGCGTCAAGAAGCGATTGACAGTATCGAGCCGAATCACGACTTCGCCAACACTCAAGCCTTGATAATCGACAAAGCGATTGACACAGGCGCGTTCATCATCGACGGATTTGCGGCTGGCGTTGCCACGAACGCGATAATTGTGTTCGTGATCGGGATGTTGATTCTGTCGGCGGCAATCGTGTGGCCGAGACTGTCCGAATACTTAGATAAATAGCGCAATCTACGAGTTGGAGTGAAACTAGATATGCTTAGAGTCCCACGCATCACTGAGCGCAGCCAAGTAGCCGATGAACACGGTGAGATATTCGATTCTATAACATCCAGTCGAGGCCGCGTGAGCGGACCGTTCTCCGTCCTGTTAAACAGCCCGGAGACAGCCGGCCGTGCCGCCCATCTCGGAGCGTATCTCAGATTTGATTCTACGCTCCCCGATGACCAACGCGAGCTGGCAATTATCACCGCAGCCAGGGAATTTGATTGCGATTACGAATGGTCCGCCCACAAAGGACTGGCGCAACAAGCGGGAGTGCGGGATGAAGCTATTGAAATTGTGGCAAACAAGGGGACGGTAGATTCGCTGACTTCTGAGGAAGCAACTATCATCAACTACGGTCGCGAATTGTTCCAAGACCATCGCGTCTCCGACTTCACATTCGACGCGGCCAAAGAGATGTTTGGTGAACAGGGCGTGACAGAGCTAACCGCCACAATGGGCTATTACGGGATGCTGGCCTGTGCGCTAAACGCATTCCAGGTCGAGCCGGCGCCCGACGCCCCCCGCTTGCCTTAACCAATACCGACCGATTAGCTTGGGCCGTGTATGACCTGTGCTGCAAATCGGTCCTGAGTTCTTTGTATTCTCTCGACGTCATCGGTGCTGACCGAGAGCACGAGCTCGCTGACTCCGATTTCTTCGTACTGCTCGATGGTTGCGCGCAGTTGATCGGCGGTCCCGATCATCGATGATTCGGTTCCATCAGACCGAGAGTCCAACACATCCAACTCGGTTCTGACAGTGACCGTGATCTCAGATGGGTCACGCCCGGCTTCCTCCGCCAAGCTGTGGATCGTCGCGATGTTTTGCTTCAGATCCGCGATAGATTGCCGGATCGGATGCCAACCGTCGCCGAGGGTCGCCACTCGGCGCAGCGCGGCGCGGCTGGCCCCGCCT
>DCAW01000109.1 GCA_002313895.1 Dehalococcoidia bacterium UBA1123 | reverse complement strand
AAGCCTGTTATCGTCGTGTGGATAAGGGACGGATAGCCCTCTCGAAGGCTCGATCCATCGAGGCCGAGGACGATCGCTTCAGACGGACGAAACGTTTCCACAAGGACATCTGCCGCACCAAGAAGAGAGTCGAAAATTTCGCGTCCTGAAAAACTGTTGATGTCCAGGAGAACGCTGCGCTTATTGGTGTGGTAATGCCACCGATAGATGCTGTGATCTCTGTCCGATTCGCCGCCATAGAACGGCCCCGGGTAGCAGTCTACGGCAGCATCAGGCGGGTCAACCCTAACGACATCGGCCCCCATATCAGCCATCAACTTAGTGCAGTAGAAGCCTGCCGGCCCCGAGATGTCGAGCACCCGGACGCCTTCCAGGGCTTGAGGATTTTCGATATTGGTCAAATTTTTGACTCTACTCCTATTTTTGTGCCTGAATATCGGAGATTTCCGAGCATTCCAGAAGTGAACAGAACCGACTATACGACCACCTCAAGATGTTGTCAAACGCAACATACGAGCCCTGATCCCAGGCGATGTCCAAGCAAATATAGACGATCTCGACAACGACGTATGAGAATTGCGTCAGCCTTCGAATCTGGATAGTCGGTGGAGATCAAGGTGGATCATGCGGCGCCCCAGGCTATACAAAGCGCCGACGAATATCAGCAGCAACACACCATATAACGGCCCCATGATCGTCCAGTCAGTGGTCAACACGAAAGGCGGCAGGACTCTGCCTCCGCTGTCGGTGAGCGTCACAGCGGACACCATCATTCGGCTCATCTGGAATCCCGCCCATGTCCCGATGCCCAGGCCTATAAAGGCCACCATCAGGTGCTCCAATCCGATAAGTCCCGCGGTTTGCTTGCTGGATAGCCCTAGCGATCTCAGGGCGGCCATCTCCCCGATACTGCGTTCGGTAAACGCCAGCAGGTAAACGACGTAACCCAACCCAGCCGTGAATACAATAATCAGCATTGCCGCTATCACCATAGCCCGCCAACCAGCCGTAATCAGGGGGTTTTGTTCGAGAGCTTCGAGTTCCGGTTGGGCGCCTGTCACATGGCCCTGATTCCGCACCAGGGCGGACACTTGCCGGAACACTTTGAGGCCGTCATCGTCGTCCGCGGATAAGAAAAATTCGTTGACCCCAGCTTCGGCAATAGGATTCAGTCCGTTGACGTAACTCAGCAACGTCGGTAGATCGAAAATCAGGAACCCGCCGCCGATGGGATCCATCGTGGGGAAATATTCGACTACGTCTACGACCTCGATGGGAACGAGTCCAGCAGAAACGCCGACGATCAGGACTGAACCTCGTGACGCCCCGGCGGCGCGGGCAAAGGATGAACTGGCGATGACTGGTATTCTGCCGTTTCCACTCGCACGGCGGAATCCGCGCGTGCCTCGGTTAGTCTCCTTGCCGAAGGAGAACCATGCAGCGCTTTCACCATCATGAACCACATCCGACACCAACGCCAACTCGTCTGACCTGATCGCGCTTGTGGCCAGAGGAATCCAATCAAGGTTGTTCTCGAAGTCATCGAGAAGCACCTCTTCCCCCGTGGAGCCAATGACCGCGTGGAGGTTGTCAAACACTGCGCTCCCGACTGTTCCCACAGCGCCAAACCCTGGTTCGTTGATCTGAATAGCGAGAACACGCAGCGGCCCTACCATATCATCAGGCAGGTTTGCGCTCATCAGGTGCCAGCCCGGGAATCCAAGCTCTTGCATTGTCACGATCCTGGTTCTTCCGGTTTGGTCCTGCAAAACAATCCACAGGAACACCAACTGGTAATACTCCGCCGGATTCGCCCAGATCCTGATCTGGGTTGCGTTTTCAGGAATCAATATCGGTTCCACCGGGTCTTGCCTTCCCAATTGAGCCAAAAGATTGTTCAACGGGACTGTGGAGAAATCGTCACGATACCAGACGTCGAAACCCTCAGATTCCAAAGCGAGCAAGCTGAACGGCACGCCCTGGTCGCCGGAGCCGACCCTCCCTCCGCTCCTGAAGGCGAGTGACAGTGTGTCCACGCCATCCAACGACCCATAGATGTTTTTGATGCCCCCATCTCGCCGGCCGAAATATGCGGGCAGGCCAGAAACTCGGACATCGGCGCCTACCTCGTACCGTATTCGCTCCTCATAACTGCGATCCAGGGTTGCTCCTACTGTGGTTGCCAGAATGCCAATTCCGCTGACCAGCACGAGAAGCAGAATCAGCCAACTGTACTGCAGTGGGTTTCTCGCCATGTGCCACAGCGTCATCGAAACCCAAACCGGAGCGCGTCTGGCGAACGCCGTAAGCGCGTAGTACAACAGCTGTAAAGGAACAATCAGTGTCACGGCAATGCTGGCTGCAAACAATACTGATGACTGCTCGGGGTCGATGGGTTCACTCCAGATAAACAGTGCGATCAGCGCAGCCTGAGCAAGGAGTCCGAGAACGCGAAATGTCCAAGAATCAGCCCTGGCAGTGGCGTAGTACGCAGCAGCGACTCCAGCCAGTATTGCTCCTTGTGGAATCCAACCCGTTCGGTCATCGGCCCTGATTTCACGCACTGCCAGCGCTAGAACCAGCGCGATAAGAGTCACCGTGGCAATCCGGTCCACTAGAGACTGGGACTCGCCGCCAATGTAACGCACGAACATCGGGAAAATCCTAAAAAACAGCAACGCCACCACAAGCAGGAACAATACAGGAGCGACCAACAAAGCTTCGTTTACGTCAGGCTGGTCAAACAACCCGCCTGACACCAACTCGCCTCGCGCCTGAAGCTCCCAGAACAGAACGCCTCCGATCGCCAGCAAGCCGATATCTATGTAATACCTCTGGACGAACGGGACCGAAGGCGGCCTAGACGACCGGAGCTTGTGAACGATTAATCCTGCTCTGGCGCCCAACACCCCAGGGACTACGAACACCAAAAGACATAGCAATCCGGCTCCCAACGCGGTCACGAACGGAACCCAGTTGAACGCGACGGGAAGCAGCGACCCGCCAGTTACATTGTTGAAGTACGGCAGAGTGCCCGACAACGACACTGCAAGCAGCGCAAGAAACGGAGCGATGGCTACCGCAACCAGCGTGAGGATTGAACCTTCGATCAGGTACAGTCTCAGCAGGCGGTACATGCCTGTTCCTCTGCTCCTGAACAACGCGATGTCACTCTCTCTGGCAGGCGCAAGGTACGACACAATCATGAACAGGAAGTACACCACCGTGACGCCCATCACTGTCATAAGCAGCAACAGAGGGACTGAAGCCAGGAAGCTGGATCGCTCAAACTCAACGAGAAGGACGGTAATCCCGCTTCGCACGAAAGAGCCAGGCAGAGACAGGGCTAACTCCTCGGTGAGGCCGTCCATCCGCCAGCGCATCTCTCCGCTCGACCATGTTTTGAGTATCTCCTTGTCCACAGAACCGTACCAGGAAGAATCCACAACCGCGCCTGGGAACGCCGAACCCACTGCTTGCACCAGCGCGTTCTCCGTCAAGAACATTCCCAACACCAGCGGTTGGCGGGTCGATTCGCCGCCTTCCGGGTCTGGGACTCGCGGGTTCACGAATGGTTCCGCGTCGCCCTGCCAATAATCTCCGGTTGGGTCGGTCGGTTGGAAAATTCCGACAATGCGGGCAGACACTCGGGAAGGGTCGGCCACGGATGGGGTGAGAACCACCACATCGCCCACCGACAGTCCGTCAAATTCCTGAGCTAGAACGTCACTAATTATCGCTTCGACCAACGGCCCCTGGGTTCCGCGCTTAACGCTATCTGAAGCGCTGCCGCCAGCGAGGAAAGTGACGTGATCCTCGATACCAGAATAGTTCTGGAAAAACCCCTCGGCTATTCTCCCGGCCGGCGCTCCCGGAGTCGATTCGCTGGGGAGCGACACAGTATGGAACGACATCCGAATATGGCGTTTTGTTCCAATATGAATCGGCGCGACGTTACGCTCAATAGCTTCGAGATACACATCGTTGGTGTCCTGAATTGCTTGGACTTCAACGGGCACGAAATCTGTCTCGGTGATAATCGTCAGGTACGTGTCTGAAAAACGCGCAACGGCAGAATCTACCGAGCCAACGATGCTCTGCCGCTCCAGCGCATCCAGATAAACAGGCGCGCCCGACATCAGCGTTGTGGCAACCAGGATGCCCAGAAATATGCTGACCATCAATTGCCAATCGTCCTTGAGACGACGCATGACCAAGCTTATTGTGTTAATCGAACCCATCTGCGACCCGAACTCCCTAAACAATGCACACCTTGCCCGCTTCGCACCCCGACTCTCGATGCCGGAGCTTGACCGCGCGGTCGCTCGAAGACCAGCCTCCGCCAGCCGGCGTGTAAATCTCCACAGTTCGCAGGGTGTTGAACCCGAAACCACCGGCGATTAGCACTTCACCTTCTGGCAATAGCACGGCGATATGGCCCCACCGAGCGTCGGAGATGCTCCCGGCAGAAGACCAGTCGCCCGCAAATGGCGAATACAGTTCGGCAGAGGCCAGTGGATTCACGCCGTCTTTGGAACCAGCCACCACCAGAACTCGGCCATCCGAAAGCAATGTCGCCGTATGGCGTCGGCGAGGCTCCACCATCACTCCAGCGTCAGTCCAAGCGCCAGCGATCGGGTCATAAATTTCGGCAGAGTCCAACGACTGGGCGTCGGCGCCTGCCCCGCCTATGACCAGCACTTTCCCGTCAGGCAACAGCGTGGCGGTGTGGCCGTCTCGGGGTTGGCTCATAGGGCTTACACTGCTCCAGGTTCCCAAACCCGGATCGAATTTCTCAACCGTATCGGTCGGCAGGTCATCCGCACCCACACCGCCTATGATTAACACTCTTCCGTCGAGCAGTGTCGTTGCTGTATGACCCCAACGAGGATGGCCCAATGAATCGATTCTCAGCCAGGAATTTGTAGCGGGGTCGAATATCTCGACTTCTGCCAACGAACGCTCCCCGTTCCACCCACCAGCAATCAGAGCCCGACCATCGGACATGAGCGTCGCGGTGTGCTGTTCTCGCGGAACGGCCATGTCTGGGACCGATATCCATGTCGTGGTAGACATGTCGTATATCTCCGCGGATGCCAACCTAGCCGACACTCCGATAACGCCTCCAGTGACCAGCGTCCGACCATCTGAAAGGACGGTGGCGGCATGACCCCATCGACCGCTTGCGGCCATTGGAGCGGTCTTGGTCCATTTACGTGAAGGGGCCAGCAACAATTCTACGGTCGCCAGACTTTGACCCGACAAACCGTACCCTCCGATGGCCAGAGCATTGCCGTCAGGCAGTGGAACGCTCAGATGCCCCCATCTCGGTTCCAACAAAGGCGCTCGGACTGCCCATGATCCGGCAGCGGGGTCATAAAGCTCTGTGCGTTTGAGCGACGCGAACACGCCGCTCCTGCCCCCGGAGATCACAACATTGCCCGTTCGCAACAGCGTCGCGGTGTGATCTCGACGCGGCCCCAACAGGTTATCTGTCCGGGACCAGACGTCGCCGAATGGATCATAGATTTCAGAGGTGTTCAGCGCCACGCTGCCTCCGCCTCCTGCAACTAGAACGCGTCCATCATCCAGAATCGTGGCGCTGTGGCCTCGACGACCGACATCCATTTTCGACAATTGCGACCAGCCGTTGCCGTCAGGATCGAAAACCTCGACCGTCGACAGGCTAACGCTTCCTTTGCGTCCACCGATTATCAAGATTCGGCCGTCAGCAAAATTATTAGCAGTGTGCGCCCATCGGGCATCCGCCATAGACGGCCCAGCGGTCCAACTCAGGCTCAGAGGGTCAAATATTTCGGATGTCGACAGCGCTTCGGCGTTGTCGTTGCCTCCAGCAATCAGCACAGTCCCATCGGGAAGGATTGACGCGGTGTGCTGAGAGCGCGCAACTGACATCCCGGGCACGGTTGTCCAAGAATCGGTGGCTGGGTCAAAAACTTCCGCTGTATTCCAGAACGCTGGGCCGTCCCGACCGCCAGTCACCAGCACGGTCCCGTTGAGCAACAGCGTTGCCGTGTGGCTCCAGCGGGGCGTCGTCATCGGACTCTTGAGGGTCCAAGTGTTGGACGCAGAATCATAAATCTCAGCGACGTTCTGGCCTGATTGCGCCACTTTGCCACCAAGCGCCAACACTCGGCCATCAAGCAACAGCGTTGCTGTGTGGCGATGCCGGGGCTGTTCCATGGACGCCGTGGCAGACCAGGTTCCTGAGTCCGGATCGTATAGCTCAGCGGATGCAAGCTCAACGTCTGTTCTGCCAACTCCGCCTGCCGCCAGAACCCGACCGTCGGCCAGCAAAGTCGCGGTATGTTCAATCCTCGCTTCAAATA
>DCAW01000083.1:7425-13707 GCA_002313895.1 Dehalococcoidia bacterium UBA1123 | reverse complement strand
GTCAAACGCTATCAGCCGACTTGGGGCCGTACCGACCTTACGCTTGACCACGTTCCTACCCGTGCTGCGCTTCCACCATCAAGGTTGGGAGTAAATTGTATGGTCAGCGAACGAATGCGTTTGAGGCTCGAGCGGCTCCTGGATGAAGCCGATGCTGCCGCAGATCGTCACGACTGGGAGGCCTTGCTCAGACTCGCCAACGATGCCCTTCTAATTAAAGAGGCCAATGAGGACGCGAAAGCGTTCTTTGAGTGGGCCGAACGCGGCTCGTCATCCCTCAGGGGCAATGATCCGTAAGGCCGAAAACCTGCAGCTTCAACACCATCCCCTAATTTGTGGATGAGCGTCATCGCCAGCCTGCTTCGTTCTCTGGTGGCCGGCACCAAGTGAAAAGATTTCTGGGCGAAGGCGGCAAGAATATGGTCTATCTTGCTCGGGACACCCTGCTTGATAGAGACGTCGCCTTCACCCTCATCAAGATCGACGGTCTGGACGACATGTCCCGAACCCGCATATGCCGCGAGGCTTATTGAGCGGAGTTGCATTATGAACTGGCAGTCGTCGCCTTTCTAGAAAACGATCCCGTTAAAGCTGCGAAAAGTTACGAATCGTTGCTGCCCTTCCGCAACACGATTGTCGGAGGCACACCGCCCATAGACTGAATATCGGGCGCTCTGGCTCAAGTCGTGGGAAAATCAGATGAGGCGAGCCTCCATTTCGAGGGGGCGATGGCATTTTGCCGCAAGGGCTCAATCCCGTCCAGAACTGGCGTGGACGCTTCACGACTTCGCAGGCATGCTCGTGGAGCAGGATGGCGAAGGTGACAAAGCCAAGGCAACAACGATGCTCGATGAGGCCTCGCAAATCTCCACCGCCCTGAATATACGTCCCCTCATGGAGCGTTTGCTATCCAAAGGTGACAATTTCAAGGCATAATATCGAGAGCAAATAACAAAAGAAGGAGCAACCCGACATGACTCAGACCGAAAGTGTAGTCCAGGAACTTCTGGCCCTCGACCAAGAACGGTTGCAGGCGATGGCCGACAACGATGTCGATACTCTGAATCGAATCCTTTCCGACGACCTCTCATACGTCCACACCTCCGCCGCGGTGGACACAAAAGAGAGTTTCACAAGCGGGATTGCGTCAGGCAGGCTGAATTACGAGTCCATAGTCTCCAGCAAAACCGCCGTGAGGCTCTATGGTGACGACACCGCCCTGGTCACAGGCAACGCCGATGTTCGAGTGAACGGCAACGAGTTCAGCCTCCAGTTCACGGACGTCTATATCAAGAAGGACGCCGGCTGGCAGTTGGTCTCCTGGCACGCCACGCGCCTGCCATAAGACCGGATGTCATATTGAGCCGCGGCGAAGCATCTGGTCGTGCATAACAATAGTTAGATTCACGCGACCAGAATCTTCGATTGCGTTCGCAGAATGAAAACTCATATGATGGCTGAAAGCTGATGACTGAATGCTGCGCCAGGGACTGAGGAGAGAAAAACGATGCCATCGACGTTCGATTACAATCCGCAAGCCAAATACGAAGTCCGAAGTTTCGATGTCCCGTATCAGGAGGCGCTAGGCCAGCCCTGGGAGGCGACAATCTACCAGCCTGAGGGCGACGGGCCGTTTCCTGCCATTCTCTTCGTCCACGGCGGCGCCTGGAACTCGGGAACCCGCACTGGTCAAGCGATATTCAACACCGGACTCGCAGCCAGCGGTTTGGTGATTGTATCAATTGACTTCCGACTGGCGCCCGATCATCCCTACCCCGCTCAGGTTGAGGACACAAGTTACGCTGTCCGATGGTTAAAAGCTCACGCCTCGGAGTTCAACGCTTCGACGGACTCCATCGGCGGGCTGGGGTCGTCCAGCGGCGGTCACACCCTGATGCTGGCAGCCATGCGACCTCATGACCCTCGATACACCGTCCTCTCGTCTCCAGACGTGGAGGGCCACGATGGGACGTTTGCTTACACAATAGCCGGATGGCCGGTGCTGGATTCCTTCGCCCGCTACCAGTACGCCCAGTCGGACGGATACGATCGTCTCGTCAAAAACACCGACAACTACTTCCTGAACGAAGACGCTATGCAGGAAGGCAGTCCCCAGGGAATCCTAGATCGGGACGAGGAGGCCGACATGCCCCCCTTCCTCATCATTCAAGGCACGGCGGACCTGAATATCCCCATGTCGATACCGCGCACATTTGCTCACTCATACCGCATTGCCGGTGGCGAAGCAGAGCTTGAAGAATTCCCTGATATGCCTCACAACTTCGTTACCGAAGCGAGCGAAGCGACCGATCGCGCTCTGGAGCTTGCAAAAGCGTTCGTGGCGCGCCAGTTGGCGACCACCGCCGCTGCTGTGTAGCGCTGACGACCCCTTAACCGAAATCGACTCGGCCTAACGCAATGCTCCAATAGAGTAAGCACAAACAATGCCTTCGACGTTTGACTACCACCCACAAGCCAAATTCGAAGTCAAAAGTTTCGACGTCCCGTACCAAAAGGCCCTCGGCGAGCCCTGGGAGGCAACGATCTACCAGCCGCAGGGGGAAGAGGGCCGTTTCCTGGCATCCTGTTTGTCCACGGCGGAGCCTGGAACGCAGGCAACCGCACACAACAGGAGATATTCAACACTGGCCTTGCATCAAGCGGGTTGGTGATTGCGTCTGTGGATTTCCGTCTGGCTCCAGACCACCCCTATCCCGCTCAGGTCCAGGACACTCGCTGCGGCACAAGATGGGAAGGCCTACGCCTCGTAGTTTAACGCCTCGCCGGACTCTGTCGGTGGGGCGGGAGTTTCGAGCGGCGGCCATACCTCGATGCCGGCGGCGATGCGGCCTCACGACCCTCGGCACACGACCCTCTCTTCACCGGACGTCGACGACCACGACGAAAAGGTGGCATATACGATAGCAGGCTCGCCGCTGCGGGACTCCTACGCCCGTTACCAGTACGCCCAGGGTATCGAGAACAACAACCTGATGGCTAGCACCGAGAACTACTTCCTCAACGAGGACGCCATGCAAGAGGGCAGTCCCCAGGGAATTCTTGAAAGGGGTGAGGATGCCGCCCTGCCCCCGTTGCTGATTATTCAGGGGACCGCGGACATGAACATCCCGATGTCGATGCCGCACGCCTTCGTCGAGTCCTACCGCGCAGTTGGCGGCAGCGTGGAGCTTGAGGAATATCCCGACATGCCACACAACTTCATTCTGAGGGTTGGCAAGGAGACCGACCACGCTCTGGGGGTCGTTAAAGCGTTTGTGGCACAACAGTTGACGGCATCTACCGTCGCAACGCCTGCAGACTGACCTACCGAGTCCAGTGTCGATCGCTCAGCGTTCGCTGGCGGTGACGCCTTCGGTTCGGATAACTCCGGCGGCCACGAGCCTGTCCAGTTGGTTCGCTCTCCCGATCTCGGCGAGAATGACTTTGGCATCGGAGCCGGGTCTCGGAGCGACTCGGCCTGGCTGAACCGGTGTTCTCGATAATCTGGGAGCCGGGCCTGTCGTGGTGATTGGCCCCCATCCTTCGTGGTCGCGGGTGATGCTGAGGCCGTGAGCGCGCACCCAGCCGTCTTCCATAAGCTCTCTGGTGCTGGTGACGATTCTGTGGGAGCCGATGCCCACCCGTGTCAGTTTGCCCACCCACTGCTCGACAGTGGTGTGGCGGAAACGCCCCTCTAACATGCGCTCAAGCGCGTCCCCTCGTAGTTTCTCGACGCCTTCCAGCCCTGGAACCTGGGACAGCGCAGGCAGGTCGACGACCCTAGCGCCGAAGAACACCCATCCGTCGCTGGCCTGATAAGCGCGATGTAGCGGGCCGGACCCCAGAGCGTTCTGGCCTCTCGGCTCGTCCCAAGTCTTTCCGTCGTAGCCCTGAACCAGCGCTGATTGAAGGGTCATCGCCGTGTAGGCCAACGCGCCGTCGAGAGACTGCCCCTCGCCCGTCTTCTGACGATGAAGCAACGCGAGAGCGACCCCGTAAGCTCCCATCAGTCCGGTTCCGTAGTCATTGATGGCGTGGGGTTGAAGCTGGGGCTTGCCGTCGCCCCCGAACCGCGCCTGCATGCCTGTGGTGGCCTGCGCGAACTGTTCATGCCCCGGTCGGTCTGCCCAGGGGCCAATGTGTCCGTATGCGTTCAACGAAGCGTAGATGATGTCGGGCTTGCGCTTCCGGACTTCCTCGTAACCTAGTCCCAGAGCGGCGATTCTGTCCTTGCGATAGTTCTGCACAACAACGTCGGTATCCTCCAGAAGTCGCCAGAAGATGTCTCTGCCTTCATCGCTTTTGAGATCAAGCAGGATACTGCGCTTGCCTCGATTGACTGAGTTATGAAACGCGATAGTCGTGTCCCGGTTTGGATTGTCTATCTTGATGACGCTGGCGCCAAACTCCGCAAGCGTCCGGCCACAGGTCGGGCCTGCCAGAATTATGCACAGGTCCAGAACCTTGATGCCCTTGAGAGCCGACCTCAGAGTGGCACGAATTTCGTCGGTTGATGAGGGCGGAGGGCCGGCTTCAATCTCCGCAAGTATCTCCTCGCGGTGCTGGTCTAGAGCAGGCGCAGGCCCTCGCACAGCGCCCGGAGTTCCATCCAATCGGGGATTGATTCCAGGTTGCAGAATCGTGCCAAGCTTTGGGTCGTTTACTTCGATGACGGCCTTCGATTCTCTGGCGTGAGGGTGTTTCAGCCATTCAGCGCTGGTGCGACACACGGCGCACTCGCTGCCGGCCTTGGCGATAAGGTTCTCCCACTGTTGGGCCGTTTTGGTCTTGAAAAGCTCGATGATCCGACGTTCCTGCTCTGCTGCAAGCTCCGGGTCATTGAACAATCGCTCGCGATCAGTCAAACCCTTTTTGTCCCAGGATGTAATCCCAGCGGCCTTCACAAATTGGCGGAAATTGGTGTTTCCAGAGCCAAACATCACCCAGCGCCCGTCCTTGCACTCGAACTGACCGGTCCAGGTTCCTCCGAGGCCGGGCATTGCGGGATACGGGTTTATGATGCGTTGTCCGCCGATGGCAGTGAACATGCCGTCGAACAGTGGAACTTCGATGCACTGGCCGGTGTCCCCATGCTCGCGCACCCAGAGGGCCATAGCGATGCTCACCACTGACTGGAAGGCAGCGTATGACGAAGCAATGGGAATTGCAGTGTAAGCAGGCCTGCTTGCGGTCTCGGAGGCACGTGGGCCTCTCATCGTCGTCGAGGCTGCGGCGATAATGCCCTCCCACCCCGGAACACCGGAACGGGGATCGTCGCTGGCGAACCCTGGCATGGAGCAGTAGATCAGCTTGGGGTTGGCGTCCGTGAGCGTCTTTGTTCCTAGACCAATGCGTTCCATCACTCTGGGTCGGAAATTCTCAATTAACACATCGGAGGATTTTACGAGAGCCCTCGCCCGTTGCAGGTCCACCGGATTCTTCAGGTCTAGGACAATGGAGCGCTTGCCGCGGTTCCACGTGGCGTTGGCGGGAGTGTCCCAGCGAGGACCGCCCGGAGGATCAACCTTGATGACATCTGCGCCCTGGTCTGCCAACAGCATCCCTGTCAGGGGGCCTGCAACATACTGCCCGAAGTCGATTACCTTGATTCCGTCCAGCGCGCCAGCCAAATTTCACCTGCTTCTATTGCTGCGTTCCTAGGATCATTATCCATCATTAGAGGCGACAACACCAAATCGGCCTCACTGAACAGAACGATGGATTGTCATTAATGGCCAATGTCCCGTACCGCCATTCTACTACCTTCTGACCCAAGATGCTTCGGCGATTGTATTGTTGAGAGCTTTCTGTTCCGCGTTTATAATCCACCCAGGAAAGATAGACGCATGAATCACACATTACTCATTGAAGCCAATGACTGCGCCCTCATCATCGTGGATGTCCAAAAGACGTTCACTGACAAGCTGCCCGAAGTCAAACGACAACCATTGATAAACCGAATATGCTGGATTATCAGCGTCGCCCGCTGGCTGGATATTCCAATCGTCGTCACAGCCGAAGACGTTGCCAGACTCGGAGGCGTTGCGCCTGATATCCAACGCCACCTCCCAAAAGATACGACAGTGCACGACAAGATGGTCTTTGGAATCGCGGGCAATCCAGACATTCTGGACGCCATTGACCGACTTGGTCGGCATACCCTTATCCTTGTTGGATTGGAGTCCGATGTGTGCGTGGCGCAATCGGCCCTCAGTCTATTGGAGCGCGGTTATCAGGTGGCCGTCCCAGAGGATGCGATCGCAGCGCCGGGAGCGGCCCATC
>DCAW01000083.1:6350-7044 GCA_002313895.1 Dehalococcoidia bacterium UBA1123 | reverse complement strand
CTCTGTTTTACGAATGGGTGAGAACAGTGAATCGAGCGAAACAGTTTCATGATGAGTGGTCGGACACCGATGGCGATCTCCCGTCGAATCTTGGATGGGAAGGCTACGGACTGTCCCAGGGAATGTGATTTCACTGGGCAAAAACCGAGGAGAGAAATTTGCCTCAACTGATCCTGCACAACGCGAACATCCACACGCTGGATGAATCAAGGCCTCACGCAACGGCTATCACCATCGACGGCGACCGCATTTCCGCCGTCGGAGACGACCAGATCGTCCTGGAAGCCGCTCCCAGCGATGCGACAACTATGGACATGCGCGGCAGCACGATTGTCCCAGGACTCGCCGATGCCCACGGCCACATGCGGAACTTTGGGATGATGGCAGAGATGGTGAACCTGCGCCATGCCCAGTCCTACGAGGAAGTTGTGGAGCTTGTGCGCGAGCGTTCCCAGGCCACGCCTGTCGGTCAGTGGATTCAGGGCCGAGGGTGGAACCAGGAGAATTGGTCCGACAAGTCCCTCCCCACTCACGCCCTGCTCAGCGAGGCGGTCCCAAACCATCCGGTCTGGCTGGTCCGTGTTGACGCTCATGCAGGCGTCGCCAACGCCAACGCGCTGCGAATCTCTGGCATCACCGGTTCGACTCCCAATCCAGCAGGCGGCATCGTCGGCAAGGACAAGGTCAAGGTCAA
>DCAW01000083.1:0-6036 GCA_002313895.1 Dehalococcoidia bacterium UBA1123 | reverse complement strand
CAAGGTCAAGGTCAAAGATCAGCCTAACGGATTGTTCCTTGACAAAGCGATGGACCTGGTGCGCTCCCACATACCGGATATCACCGTCGAGAAGAGCAAGGAACTCCTGTTGGCCGCTCAGGAACTTTGTCTTGCCGTAGGGCTGACTCAGGTTCATGACGCTGGCATTGACGGAACGACACTTCAGGCATATCGAGAGCTGGTCGCGGAGGGCAGTCTCAAAATCCGGGTGTACGCGATGCTGGCCCGTGACTACTTCGATCAGACTGACGTCTCGCCGATTCAGGAAGGGTTGTTTTCTTGTCGCAGCGTGAAGATCGTCTCCGACGGCGCGTTGGGGTCTCGTGGCGCCGCGCTACTGGCTCCGTATTCTGACGCGCCTTACGAGAGCGGGTTCATGCTGCTGTCCCGTGATGACTTCGATGCTACGGTTGGGCGGGCTTTGGCATCAGGATTTCAGGTAAACACCCACGCCATAGGCGACATGGCAAACCGAGTGTCTCTGGACGTCTTGGAAGCGGCGCTGCGAAAGCATGGTGTATCAGATCATCGCAGTCGGATAGAACACGCCCAGCACCTGCACATGGATGACATTCCCAGGTTCTCCAAGTTGGGCGTCATAGCGTCGATTCAGCCGACCCACTGCACATCGGACATGTTCATGGCCGACTCCAGGCTCGGCCCACAGCGCACGCCAGGAGCGTATCCGTGGAGGAAGTTTCTGGACTCCGGCGCTCGGATCGTCAGCGGCTCAGACTTCCCGGTGGAGAGCAACAATCCGCTGTGGGGCCTCTACTCTGCTCTCACTCGCCAGAACCACGACGGCCAGCCCTCAGACGGCTGGCGTCCGGAAGAACGACTGACTTTATACGAAGCTCTGCGCTCCTTCACTCGGGACGCCGCCTACGCCTCTTTCCAGGAGCATGACCTCGGCGCTCTGTCCCTCGGAATGCTGGCTGACCTGACGGTTTTGGACACTGATATTGCAAATGAGCCGCCCCAGGCATTGCTGGAGGCTAAGGTTATGGCGACGGTCGTGAACGGCGAGATCGTATACAAGCACAACTTAACGCCGAGCTTGTAACCTCAATGGGCGCACCATAACAGAACTCCTGCTTCGCAACGTCACCCCCACCCGCAATAACCGACTCTTTCAGAGTCTTATAGCGAACTTTGACGAAGTTTACATTCTACCTATTCATCGTCGGGTCCAGCGCGTCGCGGAGGCCGTCGCCCATGAAGGTGAAGCCCAGGGTTATGAACGCAATCAACACACTTGGGAACAAGCCCATGTGCCAGTACGTTCGGACGTACGCTAGGCTGGTGGATACCATTTTGCCGAGGCTGGGAGTCGGCTCGTCGATGCCCAGTCCCAAGAAGCTCAGGCCCGCCTCGTTGAAAATTGCCGCTGGAATCTGGAATGCCACCAGGACAGCAATGACCGGTATGACGTTGGGGAATATGTGCATTATCGCGATCCGAAGCTCGCTGGCTCCGATGGCGCGAGCCGCGACGACGAATTCTCGATCTCTGAACGCAATGAACTGACCTCGCGTTAATCGGGTCTCCACGACCCATCCCGTTATTCCAAGCGCGAATATCACGCTCCAGGTGGAGTGTCCGAGAAACGCCATCAGGAACATTGCAACCAGCAGGCTCGGAATGCCGGTGGCGACCTCAATGATTCGAACTACGATCATGTCCACCCAACCGCCCAGGTATCCACCCAACGCTCCGAGGGTGAATCCGATACTGAGCGTGATTAACTGCACGCCGAATCCGACCATGATTGACGTGCGAATCCCGAACAGAGATCGGCTCAGATAATCCCTTCCTATCTGGTCGGTGCCGAACCAGTGAGACCAACTGGGAAATTGACGCGACTCCGACAGAACGGCCTCGGTGTATCCGGTTGGCGCTATGAAATTGGCAAATACCGCAACGAATATCAATACGACAACGATGCCCAACCCCATCACGGCCAGCTTGTTCTGACGGAATCTCCAGAAGAACGTGGCTTTGTTGCTGCGTCGCGGGGCTCGAAGTTGTGCCTCTAGAGCTGCTGAACTCATCAGGGACCCCTCGTCAGTCGCACTCTGGGATCAGCCCAGGTGTATAGTATGTCGCTGATTACGTAGGTAAGGCCGAACAGGACGGCGACTAACATAAACATCCCGAGAATCACAGGGTAATCCCGGTCGAATATGCTAGTGACGAAGTGCCTGCCCAATCCAGGAATTGCGAAGGTCTGCTCGATGAATATGCTGCCGGTCATCAGGTTGGGGAGCAGCGGCCCGAAGAGGGTGATGATAGGTATGAGGGCATTTTTGAATATGTGCCTCACCACAATCGTAGGCTCATTCAAGCCCTTGGCCCGCGCCGTGCGGACGTAGTCTGATCGCATCGCCTCTAGCATGCTTACCCTTGTGAATCGCGCCACCAGGCCCAGAGGGGCCAAGCTGTAAGCGATCACCGGCAATATCATATGCTGCCAAGTGCCCCACCCCTGCGTCGGGGTGAGGTCCAGGTATATTGCAACGAATAACACCAGCCACACGGCGACTGCAAAATTGGGCACAGTTATCCCAGCTGTCGCCGTCAACGTCATCGCGTAGTCGAAAATACTGTTCTGTTTCAGCGACGCGGCTACGCCTATGATAATTCCAAGCGGGATTGACACCAGCAGGGTGATAGTGCCAATTTTGGCTGTGGCAGGCCAGCCTCGAGCGATAGTCTTCCAGACGGAATCGGTTTTGTAGATGTACGAGTTGCCGAGGTCCAGATGAGCGAGATTCCAAAGATACTTTGCGTACTGCTTCCATACCGGCTCGTCGAGTCCGTACTTGCGGATCATGTTGTCTCTGGCAGAGCCTGTCAGCGGTATTTCGCCTTCAATCCAGGGGGTGCCGGGCAGCCAGCGAACGGCGAGGAATAGAATCAAAGAAATGGCAAGGACGGAAAAGAACAGACCTAAGAGCCTGCCCAAGATATAGCCTGTCATCTTCCCTGCCCCCTGATCTCTTTAACTCGGATTCCAATGCCCGAAAGCCAGGCGCTTTAGCGGTCTTCGGACAGTTCGGTCATGCACTCGACAAACCGATCAAGCTCTTCTTCCAGAAGAAAGTGCGCCACCGCCAGGCGCATCCACTGATTTTCAGCGTTGTGCGCCACCAGAATTCGATGCTCGTCCCAGAGCCACTTGCCGGGAGCCTCGTGATTGAGACCCGCAGTGGACAACGCAACCAGTCCAGTGCTGATCTCAGGCTCCATCGGTGATTCTATCTCAATCCCTGGAATATCCGAAAGCCGCTGTTTCAAGTTGGTCGCCAATTCGCTGATTCTGGCTTCGGTGTTCTCGATGCCAAGCTCTTCAGCGACTCCAATGCTCTTGACCAGTCCGCCGAAGTGCGCCCAGTTCATGGTCGCATACTCGAACCTTCGAGCCTCGGAGACGGCCTCGAAGCTCAGGCTGGGCAGGTCGTACTCTTCGGTCATGCCCCATCCTAGCCAGGTGAGTTTCAGTTTGTCGATCCACTCGCGGTCGATGTACAAAAAACCGGAACCCTGGGGAGCGAGAATCCACTTGTGCCCACATCCGGCATAGAAGTCACATCCCAAATCCTTGACGTCCACCGCCATCTGTCCGACCGCGTGGGCGCCATCCAACATAATAGGCACGCCATTGGCGTGGGAGACATCGCACAACCGCTTCGCAGGAAGGCGGTATCCGGTGCGTGTCGATACGTGGCTCAAAAATACTAACTTTGTCTTCGGGTTGATGAGGTCTTCCAGGCTCGCCACGGTTTCGTCTTGATTGTGAGTCAGCGGGAGCATGCGAACCTTGATGCCATATCGCCGAGAGAGGTTGATCCAGGGCAGGGCTCCGCTAGGATGTTCCTGGTCAGTGATAATCACTTCGTCGCCAGGTTCCCAATCGAACCCCGTTGCCACGATGTTGATGCCATCCGACACGTTCCGTGTCAGCGCTATCTCATCTGATGACGCGCCGACGAAGCGGCTCATGCTCTCTCTGGCAGTTTCATATACCTTGTGAACGGTCTCGTTGACGTCGGGGTTGAACGGCCCGTCGGACTCGATGAGCCGCAGCAGGCGCACAACCTCGTCTGTGGACTGAGACGGCACTGGGCCGAACGTTCCGCAGTTCAGGTAGACACAGCCATCTAGCGCTGGAATTTGCTCTCTTAAAGCCTGTACGTCCGTGAGATTGTCTCCTGGATACATGATGCGTCCCGCCGGAGTCAGGAACAAGTCCATCTCTCCGACGGGACGCATATTGGGTTGCCTATTCACCCATCCATGGGTCGATTACTAGAACGGCGAGCGGTTAAAGTCTCCCACATTGTCGCCGATGTACAGAGTGTAGATGTTCTGCACTCCGAATCCAGCGTTCCAGTTGGGGAACTGTAGTCCCTCCCAGCCGGCTGCGTTCTTGTTTCGCCACGTGCCCTTCATGTAGGGCTTGTGCATCTGGTTCTGCAACTCACCCCAGAGGAACACGCTGCCGACACGCTCGGAGAGTATTTCCTGGAGTTCGACCATCTGGTTTGCGCGCTCACTAGCGTTTGCGTTTCCGGCGGCCACGATGCGCAGAGCTTCAAACTCGGCGTCGTTCCAGTTGTGGCGGCCATCGGTCTTGAACACGCTCAGGAAGTTAGATGCGTCTACGTAGTCAAAGCCGTAGGACACCATCGCGAACTGGAGGGACTGCTCATTAAGGCCTGCCATGTAGGTCTTGCGGTCCATGTTGTTGATGGTAACGTCGATGTTCAGGTTCCTCTTCAGTTCAGAGGCCACTGCGTCGGCAACTGCCTGCCGCAGAGGGGTCTCCTGACGAAGGGCCAACTCCAGTTTGGGGAAGCCATCGCCATTGGCGAACCCGGCGTCAGCAAGCAGCTTCTGGGCCGTATCGGCGTCGAACCCTTGATACTTCTTCAGGTCGTCGGTGACCGCGTCTGGGAAACCGGCCATCAGAATGCCGTAGGACGGCACGCCAGCAGAGTTTCCGACAACGAAATCGATGACTGCTTCGCGGTCAATGGCTTTTGCGAATGCCTGCCTGACGCGAACGTCATCAAAGGGAGCCGACTGGAAGTCGAAGAAAAGGTAGTGGGTTCGGAAGTCTCCAGGGGAGACGCCACGCTGAGCCAAAAGTTCCTCGTCGTTCATTAACTTTTCTTGGTCGGCCGGGCTGAAGGGGCCGGATACCGTGTCGATCTCGCCAGCAAGGTACTGGTCAAAACGGCGCTCGCCGAACACGTGCCTCATCTTTTCGATGTAGGGCATGAGCGACCCATTGTAGTTCATGTTGGGCACGAAAACCGAGTGCTGGTTGGGAATCCACTCCTCCAGAATCCACGGAGTGAAGCTGATAGCGGTTGCAGGGTCGTTATTGTAGTAGGGGCCGAATTCTTCAGCCTGATGCTTTGCCAGAGGAGAACCGTACATCATGAATCCGGGGGTGTACGGCGCTGGGGCGTCAAGTTCGAACACCAAGGTCTTGGAATCGATCGCCTCGACGCCTAGCGCGGTGAGAGGCTTGTCGCCCGAGTTCACATCGCCCCAGTTGACGACGTCCAGACTGCCAAAGTACCAAGCAAAGTCATACGCGTGCTCCGGGTCAGCATAATACTGCCAGGTGTAAACGTAGTCGTCTGCGGTGACAGGCGTTCCGTCGCTCCAGGCGAGGTCCGGATTGATATTGAAAGTCCAGGTCTTAAGGTCGCTCGAGGACTCCCAACTATCGGCGGCGCCGGGCGCCGTCTTGAGGTCGGTGTCTAGCATTGCCAGGCTCATGCCTGACTGATAGCTGCCGCCGGCTGAATTGTACACGCTGACGGCGAACTCAATGGCCTCGCCCTCGGCCCTGTAGTTCCTGCGAAGGTACTGCTGGTCGAGAGATGCCGCGTCTCCAGGCAATTCCACTCCGAATACGTTAGTTATGCTGCTGGGAGCAGCGGGCGCGGGCGCGGCGGGCACGGAGGTCGCAACCGCTGCTGGCGCAGGAGCAGGCGCAGG
>DCAW01000074.1:47640-52677 GCA_002313895.1 Dehalococcoidia bacterium UBA1123 | reverse complement strand
GTGAGATTTGAATGCTACCTCACCACGACGTTCACTCGATGCACCATGTTATTGCCCATACCCTGGTAGTTCCAAGGCTGGTCGGTAGGCTGGATATTGCCTTTTGAATCGGTGGCTCTGACGCTCAGGATGTGGTTCCCTGGCGTCGCATCCCAGTCACGCGACCATGCGCGCCATGCGTATTTGCCGACCGGTTCTTCCAAGCTGGCATCGTCCCATGACTCGCCGTTGTTAGCGCTAACCTCTACCCTGTCCACACCAAGCCTACCCGCCCATGCGCGACCTTCCAGTGCCACCGGCCCTGCATCCAACAGGCGGGTCCGAGTTAGAAAATCTGGAATCCCTGGAGGAATCATCAGGGCCCGAACGCGGATCAAGTCGACCGGTTCCCCAGGGTCGTCGGCGTCCTGTTTGTAACGGTATGTCTGGTCCATCTGAAACCCGTCGAAATGTTCGGAAATGGCCTCAATCTTCGTCAACCATTTTACCGATGTCATGCCGTACCATCCGGGAACAATCAGGCGCATCGGGAATCCGTGTTGGGGTTGAAGCGGCTGGCCGTTCATCTCGTAAACCAGCATCACTTCGTCGCGGCTTGCGTCTTCCAACGTCAGGCTGCGCTGGTAATCTTGAATTTCGTTGCCCTGCACTCCTCTGTCTTGTCCCGTGAAGAGTATCTCGACAGCGCTGGGATCAACGCCTGCGTCTTCGAGCATTGGGCCGAGAGGTGTTCCGGTCCATTCAGCGGTGCCGATGGCCTCCAGACCCCAGGGTTGGCTGATAGACCGAGGCTCCAGCAACGTTCGCCCGTTGCCGGCGCACTCCATCGTGACGGGCATCGTGACCGACTGACGGCTCTTGATATCATCCAGTGACAGGGAGACTGGATTCGCCACAAGCCCCCCAACCTCCAGGTTCCATGTGTCGGCATCCAAATACGGGATATCGAAATGGATCAACAGATAGTGCATGCCAGCAGGGGTGATGTTGTACTTGAGAGCCTCCAGAGGCATGCCTCTATTTCGGGAGGCTAGTTGGACCTCCTCTCGATGGAACATATCAGTGGACGCCATCCGGTCGCCGCCACCGACTGCGTGAAACAGCCCTTCGACCCTCTCGTTAATCATCTTTCACCTGCCATTTGACTGTAAGGTTTCGTCGAGTGACAACTGTACACTCCCACCCTGAACTGTCGCAACTGGCTAGGAAGTTTCTAGAATCTTGTCCACTATGGTTATCAAACGGAACTCGTTCATCGCGCCATCGACACGATCAACCAATTTCCCCTTGGCGTCAAAGAAAACCGTGGTAGGCATGCTGCGAACTGAATAGCTGACAACCGCCGACCGGCTGGGAGGAGCGCCGATGGGGTAGGTTATTCTAAGCTCGTCCAACAATCTTCTGGCGCTGGCTTCAGTGCCCAGACCCGTGAACACGCCGACGTCCAGACCCAGGAACAACACGTCTCCACCGTACTCCTCGTGAACTCGCTGGAATGCTGGCATCTCTGCGCGGCACGGCGGGCAATCTCCAGCCCAGAAGTTCAGCACAAGAGGTTTGTTCAGAGCCAGAACCTCATCGAGGGTAACTTTGTCGCCGCCCAAGGTATTGTTTCCCTGATAGACGTCAAATTCGAAATTGGAACCGCTGCCCGACGAGTTCACCGCCACAAAGAGCGCGTATCCAACGAGGACGATCAGGCCAATGGCCGCCGCGCCAAGTATCATGGGCATATACTGTTGAATTGCGCTCTGATTCTGTGATTCCCGACTCCGTCTCAGAGACCTGTTCCACTTTCGTTTCTTTGACGGCATATTCTTCCCCTCATAGACCAATGGTCGCCGGTGTATGGCACGCTGAGTATTTGATGCAGCGAACGAAGGACCGATGCGCCTGGGTCAAGACTCAGACTTCCCCGGCTTCCAGACCATGAACACGGCGACTCCAATAGCGACTATGCACACAACCATCGCGATGGAGAAGAAGTCGCTGAACAGAGACAATCCAGCGTCGGACAGGCCAGTTTCAAAGTCGGTGAGCCGCTGTGTTGACTGCTCGGGGGTGTCACCTGTTAATGGGAATGGCAGCGCCATTCCAGCCACCAAGTCTTGGAACCGACCAGTGCCCCAGGCGGTGAGCATTGCGAGGCCAATTGTCATCCCCACGACCCTTGAGGCAGTAATAAGACCCGCCGCAGCGCCGCGCAGTCCAGGCTCCACCGAGTTGGTCGCTGCTAGCGCGATTGGCGCTATCAGTAGACCGAACCCGAATCCCACAATTGCGAGATGCACCGTCATTGATGGGTCCCCGATGTCCAGCCCCCATTGGCTCATAAGTCCGAATCCCAGCGCTGCCAACGCGAGTCCAATGACCGTTGGCGCTCGGTAATCTAACCTCTGGCACGCGAAACCGCCCAACAATGCACCGAAAGGTATCGCCGCCGTCATCCTCATGAGCATAAGGCCGCCACCCAATGGGGTCTGGCCGAGCACTGTGTTCGCCATCAACGGAACCGTCACCATACCTATTATCAGGGCGCCGCCTATCAGCAGGTGGACGCCGTTGGCCGCCGAGAAAGCCAGTATACGGAACATTGACGGCGGCAAAAGAGGATCGTCGGACTTCCTGACTCGAACGACAAACAAGCCCAACGTAGCCAGCGATGCGGCGAAGTACGCCAGCATGAGCAGGTCAAAGGAGTCAATTCTAGCCATGCCTAGCGTAAGGGTCGATAAGCTGACCGCTAGCAACCCCCCGCCCAAGTAGTCCACCTTTGCGGGGAATCTTGGGCTAGATTTCACTAAGGGAATCATCAACAACAGCACTGCGGCTCCGAGCGGAATGTTTATCCAGAACACCCAGGGCCAGTCAAGGTATCGTATGATCAACCCGCCCCACAACGGCCCTATGACGCCGCCTGCTTCGGCGGACGCGCCCATAATGCCCAGCGGAACGCCCCGCTCTCCAGGGGGGAATAGATCGCCAACCATCGCGATGGATATGGGGATGAGCGCCCCGGCCCCGACCGCCTGAAACACCCTAGCCGCGATTAGCGCTGTCAGGTCCGTGGTGAGGGCTGCCAAAGCCGAGCCAACCATGAACAGCAGCATCGAAGCGATGTATATGTTTCGATGCCCCCACACATCCGATAGTCGGCCTATCAGCGGCATCGCCGCCACGTAACCAAGAAGGTAGCCTGTGATCGTCCACGAGGCTCGGCTAAGCTCTGTTATCTGGACCTTGAGGTCCAGCATGATCTGTGGAAGCACGGTGACGATGACAGTCTGGTCGTCCGCCGCGATGAACACTCCAACGCAAATGGGCGCAAGAGCAAGGTAAGGCGGGATTCCTCGTCGGGGCTTGTCGATGCCGGTGTCCAAGAGGAGCGTCTACTATTGTGGAGCGACGATGGTTAGCGGTTGGTTGAACTTTGACAAGGTGATCGTGCGTATCACGCCGTCAGGCTCCGTGGCCGTCACCCTACCGGTGAGTATGGCCTCGGTCAGGAATAGCGTTTTTGCGTCGATGGTCAACTCCGCCTCCACTGTCGTCCCGTCGGTGGCGCTCCCCAGGATCGACTCCAACGCAGCCACGGGTAGGCTTCCGCCCACGCGAATTTCTCCTTCTCGGATGGACAGCAGATTCGCGTTCACCACCTGGGTCATGATCGCGCCGATTCCAGATTGAGGATCGAAGAATCCCAGTGGGCTGACCTCTTTGGGCACGCTTTCCCAGGCGCCGGTCAGAGGGTTGGTCATATAGCTCTCATCTCCCAGGGTGATGAGGCTCGACCTCACCGCAAACGCTCCTAACGTGCCTGCAAATTCCGTGGAAATCCCGTCAGGATTCACGACATCGCCTTTGGCCTCGGTCACGGTGAGATTAGGCGCTAGGGGTGTCCCGCCCGTGTTGTGCTCGAGGAGAAAGTGGAACGTGTCGAGACCAGCCGTCGCCGCTCCTGCGTCTCTCAGCAATTGCTCGACGTTCACAGGCGTTGGAGTAGGGACGGGCAGCGCCGTAGGGTCAGGCGTCGATGCTACTTCGCAGGACGCGGAGGTCAACGCCGCCACAAAGAGCAACAAAACTGCGATGAATTGAAGGCTTGGCCTTTTCATTTCGATCAATTCCGAATCTCAGAGCTCGGATGTGTTTTCTTGCTGGAATTTTTGTTACAGAAATCTCGTTGGCGCTAATTGCGCCCGTCTTGATAACACCCTACCAGCGAGGATTGGCTCACTCAAGCCCCAGAGCCTGGAATATCTCCATGAATTGCCCGACATTGCCAGGTTGGTACCACGGAATCCTGAGCAGAATCACCCCTCCAGAGTCCAGGACATAGACCGACCGAACCCCGGTTTTTCCAGAATCGTCAACGGCCCCATAAGACGTCGCGACCTTACGGTCTGGATCGCTGGCCAATGGAAACTTGCAGCCACCGAAACTCTCGCAAAAAGAAAGGTGAGATTCCACGCTGTCAGCGCTGATACCTATAACGTCTGCGCCAAGCTCGGAGATAGTGTCGTATTCCTTGAACAAGGAGGAAAGCATCTGGGTTCAACCGGGTGTTTTGTCTTCGATGTAAAACGCCAACACAAGCTTCTTGCCACTGAAGCGTTGTTGCAGGTTGATCTCCCCAATTGTGGATGACAAAGTGAAATCTGGCGCAATGTTGCCTGGCTCAGGCATTCGGATGACCTCCGTCTCAGCGCGCGCATGTCCAGCGCGTGCATATCGTAGTTCCGTTGTCAAACAAATGAAAAAGACTCGGCGGTATGCCGAGTCCCAACGATGTGTCAGATTCCGAAATCACTTTCCCTCCCCTACCCCAACTGTCTGGGAACTTAGATAGTGTCCTGAGATTCCATGAAAAACCAGTGCATCAACATTCCGCCAAGCTCCACCTTGTCCCAGTTTGTGTGTTTTTGAGGGTCAGCGCCGACGGGGTTGCCATTGATGAACGTGCCGTTTCGGCTGCCCAAATCCATCAACCACAATCCTTGGCTATCGCCCCCGACGGCGGCATGTCGCCTGGAAACG
>DCAW01000074.1:47063-47257 GCA_002313895.1 Dehalococcoidia bacterium UBA1123 | reverse complement strand
GAGGGGGAATCGACTCACCCTCCGTCTTTCCACCGCGGACCAACAGAATGGCTCGCGGCATCAGATTCATTGGTCGGTCTCTGATCTTAGGAAAGTTCATAACCTAATCGTAAATGGAAATGAGCGATCCGAAACCCGCGCCCCCTCAAATTTAGAATTGTAGGTCTTACGGGCATGTTCCCAAAATCGGCGTC
>DCAW01000074.1:0-46664 GCA_002313895.1 Dehalococcoidia bacterium UBA1123 | reverse complement strand
TATTTTTGGCGGGGGCGAAGATCGAATCTTCCGAAAATTGAGCCTGGGACTGATTTCGTCGGAACAGCGAACCTGCCAGACGTCCCGACACCACGCCGACTGCCAGAGCGCCGACGACGCCGATGTGAAAAGCCTTCATGAATTGGCGCCTTGTGACTCCGCGCTGTTCTTTGGGTTTATCTGCCATGTATGAATGACCTCGTGAAACGTTGTGCGCGTCAAAAGACGCAGCACAAACATTATATCCAAGCAGGATAGCCGCGACAAGCCGGTTTGGGACTTCTCATAGCCGTCTGTAGTTCGGAAAACTTGACACTTGCCGCTGTCATCTCAAACAATACGCCTATCACATATGGGAGGAACTTACATGGCGACCACGAACGACACGATCCACGTTTACGTTGGCTTGGCTGGAGAAGGCGACAACATCGCCGAGGGCGGACTCCTGAGACGCGCTGTCGACTCGGACAAATGGGAGAGCATCGCCGATGGTCTCCCAGAAGGCCCGCAGGTGAGAGCCTTGTTGGTGCACCCTGATGATGCCGCGACGGTCTATGCGGGCACGCAACTTGGCGTGTATCGCAGTCGGGACCGAGGCGCCAATTGGGAGGCTCTCCACTGCCCTGACGAAGGCACAAACGTCTGGTCGCTGGCATTCAACCCATCCAATCCTGACATAATCTTCGCTGGATACGAGCCATGCGCCATCTATAGGTCTTCAGACGCTGGCTCTTCGTGGCAGAAGATGGACACCAGCAGAATCGCCTATCCGAACGTAACGACCTACATGCCGCCTCTGGCAAAAAGAGTAATCGGCATCGCCGCTGACCCCTCTGACCCTTCGGACGTATACGCCGCCGTCGAGGTTGGCGGGCTGCTTGCCAGCAGGGACGGCGGCGACAGCTGGGATTCGATCACTGACGGACTGTACACCGATAATCACACAGTCGACCTTCACGGCGTCAAACTCAGCGCCGCCGCGCCAGGCAATGTGTTTATCATCGCGCAAGTGGCAATGTTCCGAAGCCCAGATCGTGGGAGGCGCTGGCAACATCTGAGGTTCGGCGAGATGTTCCCGGGAGGCTCCTACTGCCGAGGCTTGGCCATCGCTCCGGACGATCCCAAAACGGTATATTTGGCCGCCGGAGCCGGCGGAGGCGGCGCGCCCGCAGGCACCGAGGAGGCCGGAGCATTGTTCCGAAGTCGCGATCTTGGAGACACATGGGAGCGTCTGGACATCGGCGACACGCCGCCCAGCCGGATGTTTCAGGTTGCCATCCCGTCAGAATCACCGAATCAAGTGTATTGCGTCTCAAAAGATGGACACTTTTTCAGCAGCGATGACGGCGGCGACTCCTGGGCAAGCTCCCGGTTGCCCGTGGAGACCACCCGCAGTCTGCACGTATACCCGATGGCCTGCGGATGATCGACACGCTGGCATGGGATCGTGCTGCTAGGATCGACAGAAGTCGGCTTATGGTAGATGGGAGAGGGAATTGGCAACGTCCCTAGTCGACGCAACTTACAAAATGACTGTCCATGACCTGGAGTTCATGACCTTGGATCAGCAGCGCCTGCCACCGACGTTCGCCGACTATCGCACGGCGCGAGAGGGGCCACTGACCAACCGAGAAATGGCCGAGAATGGTTTCCCAGGCTCTACGGAGGAACGATACCATGAGGCCGGCCGCATCGCGGGCTACCTGCGCGAGTTTGGGCCGCCGACGCCTCGCATGTCCGACGACGGCATCAATTTCGTCGTAGCTTCGGTCGCCCATCTTTTCGACGGGCCGGATTCGGTCTCTGATTGGATGAGCGACGTTTTTCTCAACGACTTCCAACGCCATGTCGGTCGGGAGGTGGGTCACGGACAAACGTTGGTTGATATGCAGCAGCTTGAACCGACGGGGTTTTTTGACGAAGCCATCGCGCTCAAAGCGGTGCATAGCAGTAGGAATGGCTTGGTGTCTTCGACGGTAGTAGACTTTCGAGTTGGCCGGATTCTGGGCGTCGCGTATGTCGGCTCGGTCGGTGACCACACCCGACTTGAAGAGGCCACGGAGCTAGGACTGGCTCTAGAACAAAACCTCGTCAGCGTGGTGTTGGGTATTTGAAAAGGCGGGTTGCAACCGCGCCGGTTGGTTCATCTGCATCGCGTCGATTCCCGTTTCACGCGCCCATCTGAGCGTTGACCGCTACCGAGACCACACATATAATCAACCTGCGGGGGCAGGCAGTTCGCGCCATCGCTCGGCAGCCCTGTCGAGACAAGATTTACGCAATTCGGACGGAGGCGCTAATGGCCCTGTATCCAGTAATTCTCGCCGGAGGCTCAGGCACGCGGCTTTGGCCTCTTTCGCGAGAGTTTTACCCCAAGCCCTTCCTCAAAGTTGTGGGCGACAATTCGATGCTGCAAGACACAATTCTACGATTGGACGGCATCGATGATTTGTCGCCGCCCATCGTGGTCTGTAACGAAGAGCACCGATTCCTGGTGGCTGAACACGCCCGCCAGATAAAACACGATACCCGCTCGATAATTCTAGAACCAGTGGGCCGCAATACCGCCCCCGCCTTGACACTGGCGGCTTTGTCGATACAGGCGAACTCAGAAGGCGACGACCCCGTCATGCTCGTGCTGTCGGCTGACCACGTGATAACCGATGTGGATGCATTCCAGACGGCGATTGTCCAAGGTTTGCGGTTGGCGAGCCAGGGATGCGTGGTGACATTTGGCATCGTTCCCACTGGGCCCAAAACCGCCTACGGGTATATCCGTAAGGGCAATGTCCACACATTCACCCGGCAGGAAACCAATGGAAGCGCTGAAGCCTACCAACTGGCAAGTTTCGTTGAAAAGCCTTCTGAGTCAGTAGCAATTCAGATGCTCGATACAGGCGAGTACCTTTGGAACAGCGGAATGTTCGTCATGAAGACGTCGATATGGCTGGAGCAATTGGAGAATTTCAGGCCTGACATAGCTGAGTCCTGCCGTCAAGCCCACAAAAATGGAGATCAGGACGGCGTATTTTACCGCCCTAACGCTGAAGAGTTCGCCGCATGCCCGCCGGACACCATCGACTATGCTGTAATGGAGCGCATCACTGAGAACTCATCGAACGGTCCTGCTTCTGTGATCGTCCCGTTAGACGCTGGATGGTCGGATGTCGGCGCATGGTCGGCCCTCTTGGATGTTCAGCCCCGCGACGATGACGGCAACGTAATACAGGGCGACGTTTACACCCATCGCATGAAAAATTCTCTGGTCATGGGCCAGCACCGCCTGGTTGCCGCGATTGGCCTCGAGAACGTCATCGTAGTAGAGACGGCTGATGCTGTGCTTGTCGCCCACAGCGACCATGTCGAAGAGGTCAAAGAGCTGGCGACCCAACTCAAGCAGGACGAGCGTTACGAGCAGGAGAACCATCGCAAAGTGCATCGCCCCTGGGGATGGTACGAGACGGTGGACTCCGGACCAGGGTTCCAAGTTAAACGACTAACAGTCAACCCTGGCGCCGCGCTCTCGCTCCAGATGCACCACCACCGCGCCGAACACTGGGTTGTCGTGCGGGGAACGGCCAAAGTGACGACAGGCGACGAAGTGTCGTATCTCCACGAAAACGATGCGACACATGTGCCAATTGGCGAGCAGCACCGCTTGGAAAATCCCGGCAGCATCCCTCTGGAGATTATCGAAATCCAATCCGGCTCCTACCTGGGAGAGGACGATATCGTGCGATTCGATGACCGATACAACAGGCACAAACAATCTAACACCCCCTGAAAATCCATCATTATCTTGGAGGCGGCCACCATTCCTCCATTGAATCGCGAAACGCACATTTCCGTGGCCGTCACAGAGGAGCAGAATGACTCAACCGCCGTTGCCAGTCTCTAAAATCCCCATGGTCCCGCCCAGAATACTGCTCGGGCCCGGGCCGAGCATGGTCCATCCGAGAGTGCTTCAGGCCATGATGCAGAACATGATCGGATACCTCGACCCCGACTTCATTAAGATAATGGATGAAGTGTCCGAACTGCTCAAGCGAGTGTACCAAACCGACGACGCCATCACGTTTGCGCTATCGGGCACCGGATCGTCGGGTATGGAGGCCGGAATATCCAGCCTGCTGGAACCCGGCGACACCGTGGTCATGTGCATCTACGGGTATTTCTGCGAACGCATGGTTGACATGGCAACGCGAGTGGGAGCCAACGTGGTTCCAATCCGGGCCGATTGGGGAAAGCCCTTCCCGGAGGAGATGTTAGAAGCAGAACTGAAGAAGCATACGGACGTAAAACTCGTTACCGCCATTCATGCCGAGACATCCACGGGCATCCGACAGCCCCTAGAGGGCATTTCAAGGCTAGCCCAGGATCACGACGCGATGTTCATGGTTGACGCTGTGACCTCCCTCGGCGGCAACGAGATGGCGTTCGACGACTGGGGAATCGACTACAGTTATAGCGCGACTCAGAAATGCCTGGGCTGCCCTCCCGGACTTTCACCAGTGGCCCTCAGCGCCCGCGCCCATGAATCGATAAAATCTCGTTCCACGCTTCCTTCGTCCTGGTACCTCGATCTGGCGCTGAACGCTAACTACTGGGGTTTCGACCGTGTGTACCACCACACAGCTCCCGTAAGCATGATTCTGGCCCTCAGAGAAGGGCTGCGAATCGTACTGGAGGAGGGTCTGGAGTCTCGATTCGCCCGTCACGAGACAAATGCCGCAGCGCTGAGGGCCGGACTTGAAGCCATCGGCATAAAAATGGTCGCCCCAGTGGGTTATCAATTGGCCCAGATAACGCCGGTGTGGATTCCCGAGGGCGTTGACGACGATGCGGTCAGGCACATGCTGCTGAGACAACACAGCATCGAGATTGGCAAGGGGCTGGGGGAGCTCGCTGGCAAAGCGTGGAGGTTCGGATTGATGGGCGAATCCAGCAGGCCCGAGTACGTCCTGGCCTTGCTTTCCGCGCTCGAAGGTATCCTGCCCAGAGTTGGCTACGAGACAGCCAGCGGGGCAGCTGTCGGAGCCGCCAGCCAAGTTCTCACGGGCGGTTAGTCCGTCCTTAATCGAAATTTTGGCAAGAACTGAGGGAGGGTTTGACGCCCTCCCCTCGTATTTTCAGTTAGCTTATCCTGGCGGAGCTAGCTTCTACGAGAGGCCAAAACCGATCTGCGTACCCGCCACAGCACCAGAGCGGCAAAGGCAAGACCGCCTCAGTAAGACTGGTTGGCCGAAGGAACTACAGCGCCTTGTGACGGCAATCTGAGGGCTTTTAATCGTCATCACGCCCTTGTCGTCCTTCACTCTGAGGGTCACGGTGAAAGTCCCTGCCGTCAAATACGTGTAATTCGGGCCAGTCATAACGACACCCGAGGCAGTCGTTGCGCCTACGGTGCTGAAGGTCGTGCCGTTGTACTGGAAGTCCCATTCGTAGGTGGGAGTGTCGGCTCCAAGATCGGTCGCGCTTCTGCTGAACGTAATCGCAGAGCCAGCTTCGCCAGAATATGGCCCACCGACGCTAGCGGTCGGAGATGGATGCGGAGTTGCCGTATTCGCTGGTGTCAGATTCGGAGTGGCAGTCTCGGTTGCTGTACGTGTTGGAGTGAACGTCGGCGGTAGCGTGACCGTAGGAATTGCTGTTTGAGCGCTAGTGAGCGTAGAGGAGGGTGCAATTGTCGCCTGACTCGTCGGTGTCAACACTGGCCCAGACGAAGGCGTCGCCAACGTATCGGCGCCAAGCGTTGTGCGAGTCGGTATCGTCGTAACTTGAATAATCGGAATTGGCGAAGATAGCGCAGCAACGATCGGGACCGTGGCAGGCATCAGAGCGCTTATTGCCTCGTTTGGCGTAGCAACTAGCGCCACAGCAGCGGGCACGGTCGGAGGCAGGGCGGTTTCGGAAACGACCGACGAAGCAGCGTCAACGGTCGCGATGGGAACAGGAGTTACCGTGATCACCGTTAGCCGCGGTGTAGCTGCGCGAGAGTCTCCGCCCAAGCCGTCATCAGAATTTTCGCACGCGATTGCAGTCATCAACAATATGACAGCGGTGACACTGAATAACGTTGCAGGATTTGACGCCATATGAAAATTGTGCCGACTTCCACGAATACAAGTCAATGCCCAACGCCGCCTGTGATACACTGGGCCGCTGAACTAAATTGGATTTATCGTTGTCGAATTGATGTGAGCGCTAAGCCACAAACAATTTGTGCAAAAACAAAGTCAACTACTTGCATAAGTTCCAAACAATTTTAAGCGCATGATTAACAATGTGTGCAAGGAGTTTCTAGATGTCTAAAATATTCGATATCGCGGACGAATATGTAAACAAAGTTGCCGAATTGAGTCCCTTAACCGCCACATATTTAGGCATCTCTGGGCGAGACGACGAGATGACCGATTTCTCGCCGGAAAGCGCAGAAGCGTCGGCGGAATTAGACCGATCAACACTGTCGGATTTGGAAGTTGCCGAAATTGAGTCCGAACAAGATCGCATCGCCCGCGAAGCGATGACGGAGGAGATGCGCCTGAGCCTGGATATTCATGACGCTGGCGAAAAACTGCGGGAGTTGAGTGTTATTCACAGCCCGATACACAGCATCCGCATGATTTTCGATCTGATGCCCCGCGACACTAAAGAGCATTGGAGCAACATCGCTGCCCGTCTCAATCTAGTGTCCCAGGGGTTGGAGAGCTTCCGCAGTTCGCTAGACGAAGGAATCCACCGAGGCAAAGTCGTGAGCAAGCGCCAGACCATCGAAACCGCTGACCAGTGCCTTGTATGGAGTGGTGCCACGGAAGGTCAACATTCGTTCTTTGATGGCTTGTTGGAAGTTTATGACGGCTCAGGTATCGGTTCTGACTCGCTGCGGCGGGAGATCGAGAACGGCGCCCAGGCCGCCAACGGCGCGATGGTTGAGATGGCTGATTATCTAAAAAAAACCTACGCTCCCCATGCTGAGGAGAAGAACGCCGTGGGGCCAGATCGTTACGCGCTGGCGGCACGAACATTCAATGGCATCGACCTGGATCTCAACGAGACGTACCTGTGGGGCTGGGAACAACTCCGATGGGTCAATGAAGAATTCATAAAGACCGCCGAACGCATCCTGCCTGGCGGGACCGTCGAAGAAGCCGAAAACCTGCTGGAGACAGACCCCAAACGTTCCATAGTCGGCGAGGAAGCGTTCAAAAACTGGATGCAGGAACTTCAAGACCGCACCATAGACGAGTTGAACGGGACGCATTTCGACATCGCCGAGCCTGTGAAACGGATCGAAGCTTTGATCGCGCCTCCGGGCGGGGCGCTGGCGATGTACTACACTCCGCCGTCCGAGGATTTTACTCGTCCGGGCCGGACGTGGTATCCCACAGGCGGAAAGACCGTTTTTCCGATCTGGGGCGAGGTCGCCATCGCATACCACGAGGGCGTTCCAGGCCATCACTTCCAATTAGCCACGACAACGCATCTGTCCTCCCAGTTATCGAGATTCCAGCGCTTGCTGGGCGGTTCGTCGGGGTACGTCGAAGGATGGGCGCTTTACGCCGAGCGACTGATGGCAGAGTTGGGCTATCTGGAGAACCCTGATTATTACTTGGGAATGTTGAGGGCGCAGGCGCTTCGAAGCGTAAGAGTCATCATCGACATCGGCATGCACCTGGAGTTGACGATCCCGTCCGACGAGGGCTTCCACCCTGGCGAGACCTGGACTCCCAATCTGGGGCAGGAATTTATCAACCTCAATCGGCACGGTTTCCCGGTGGAATTCATGGCGAGCGAGATCAGCCGCTATCTGGGACTGCCTGGCCAGGCGATAAGCTATAAGGTCGGAGAGCGAGTCTGGCGCGAGGCGCGGGAGCAGGTGCGGAAACGTCAGGGTTCAGCGTTCAAGCTGAAAGATTTCCACACGCATGCTCTCAACCTCGGCCCGATGGGACTCGCCCAGATGAAAAGGGAACTGACTCGAATATAATCGTTCGCTCCGAATCCTCGGTGATGTACAATTCTCCCACTCGACAATTAAAGGAGACCTTGATGGAAAAACGCACGCTTGGACGCACAGGCCACGAAAGCTCGGTTGTCACTTTTGGAACGGCAGGCATAGGGCGAGTTACCCAGGATGTCGCTGACAAGGCCATCCAGCTCATCCTCGACCACGGGGTCAACCACATCGACATCGCGCCCAGTTATGGCGAGGCGATGGAGCGGATGGCTCCATGGATGCCAGACATTCGTAATCAGGTTTTCCTCGGCTCCAAAACGCGGTTTCGCACAAGAGATGAAGCGTGGGCGGACATCGAGAGTATCATGAAGCGTTTGAACGTCGAATCGTTTGACCTGTTCCAATTACACTCCGTCATCGATATGGACGCCCTTGACCAAGTCACCGCGCCCGGTGGCGCCTTAGAAGCGTTGGTTGAGATGCGCGAACAGGGCCTGACGAAGTGGCTGGGCATCACAGGCCACGGCCCTCACGCTCCCAGCACACATCTGGACGGGTTGAATCGGTTCGACTTCGACACGATCATGTTCCCGGTCAACGCAGCGATGTTCCGAAGCGCCGAATACCGACGGGACGCTGAAGCATTGTTGGCCAAGGCCAACGCTCGAAATCTGGGAATTCAAACCATCAAAATGATCGCACGCGGAGGCTGGGGAGACGGAGAACGCGACGCCTCAACATGGTACGACCCTCACCGCGATCAGGGGCCTATCGACCGCGCCTTGTGGTGGTTGTTGTCTCAGCAGATGCACACCGCGCCCAGCGCGGGAGACGTGAACATTCTGCCAAAAGTGCTGGATGCCGCGGAGAGGTTCAGTCCTTTAAGCGCCGAGGAGCAGGAAGCGGTAATCGACTCTCAAAGTCCGCCATTGCCCCATCCGGCGCTCGCAATTCCTGGATAGGAAGTTATTCGATCACGGTATCGTCGTGCAAAACCGACTTTATTATCGACCTCGTCGGTCAGTCCAATTTACGGAGAAGTTGCTGAACGCCCGTTTCGGATTATTCCGGGCAATATCAGACCAGTTCGGGATGATTTGATCATTTTCGTCTGGGTGGTATCGACATGCGAGATCCGAATCTCACACACGTTTTCGACTTGCCGACTTAAAACGGAATACCGTTTCCGGTTACGTCCAACCGGTCGAAACACCCGGGACAATACTGAGTTTTGCGATGCCCACATCTCGTCACAAGCCAATGCTTATTATTGATGTTTCCACAGTCACGGCGCATCACGCGACAAACGTCGCGCTCTTATAGCTGACGGTCATGAATGTAATCTTGAAGCGGGGGCGCAACGCGCGCGCCGATCACCCGAAGAGCGTCACCAACATAGCCGCCGAGGCGATCAATTATCCCCACGACTCGCTGAACTCCCAAAGAAAATTGCCTGTGACCGTAATTGAACTTTCACACCCTCAAATAACGCCTGCTTCCCGGAGTTCTGCAAGCTCGGAGTCCTCCATACCCAGAAGCGATGCCAAAACCTCGTCAGAGTGTTCACCTAGCTGAGGCGGAACCTTGAGCTCGACATGATTTGATTCGATCTTGATGGGGCATCCGATGAGCTTGTAATCGCCTCGCGCCGGGTCATGTGTGTCGACAATCATTTCACGCGCCTCAAGGTGTGGATCGTTGAACACCTCGACGGTGTCTTGAACCGCCCCGACAGGTATCCCCAGGTCGGCCAATTCCTTCATGACCTCGTGCTTCGTTTTACTCATGGTCCAGGTCTTCATGATCGCCTCGACCTCTGCCGAATGTTTGATTCTCGCTTCCTGAGTGTCGAATCTATCGTCGCCTATCAGGTCTGCTCTCCCTGCCAGCGCGAGAATCGTGTCCCAGGAGTCGCCAGATAGAACCACGGCAACGTAGTCATTCGGGCCGCCGGGATTGCACGGATAGATGAACGGCGGGCCGCCCCATACCCGGTTGCCCCTACGATCAACCGGCTCATTCGTGTTCAACGTGTCGATCATCCGAATCCGCATCAAGTTGACGATGCCGTCCTGCATCGAGACTTCGACCCGCTGTGATTCGCCGGTGTTGTCCCGTTGGCGGATAGCGGCCATCATGCCTATCGCCGCATGCAGGCCGGTCCCGGAATCTCCGACACCCGGAGCCACAAACTGGGGCTCGTTTTCGGCCTCACCGTTGGCGCTCATTGCCCCGCTCATCGCCTGGGCGATATGCTCGAAACTCTTGATGTGGGCGTTTGGGCCGTAAGTCCCATAGCCTTTGATGGTACAGAAAATGATCTTGTCGTTTGCCTGCTTAAGAACGTCGAACCCCAGATCGAATCTGTCCATCTGGCCGGGAGAGTAATTCTCCACGACGATGTCTGCCAACTCGACCATCCGCAGGAACACCTCCCGGCCCCGTTCGGATTTGAGGTCGAGCGTCACGCTGCGCTTGTTAGCGTTGAATACCAGGAAATAGTGGCTGTCAATATCAGGATCGATGGCCCTCTCTCGACGAGTGCGGTCTCCGACTCCTGGCTGTTCGATCTTAATCACGTCGGCGCCCATCCACGCCAAGATTTGGGTGCATGAAGGGCCTGCCTGCACCTGGGTGAGATCGAGAATTCGGATGCCGTCCAATGGACTGGTCATTGGGGTTCCTCCGCGGGAAATATTCATAATTGTTGTGGTCGAGAATTGCAAGGGCACGCCGCCGATTGGCAAGCGTGCTCTTTAAGAGTTTCTTAAATTGTGGGTTTACTTTGACTGTAAGGAGACTAGCGCCCGAACAGTTCCGCGATTCTCGCTCCGACGATCTTGTCCTGACCTTCGCTCAATCCGAAACCATGAAGCACGATGTTCGATTCGCCATCCCGAACGCGAGTCCAGAGTGGCGGGTCGCCAGCCTTTAGTTTGTCGACGATGTCCTGTGCCGACATTCCAGCAACGGACTCGTCCACTTCGATCTCAACGCCGAAGGGTTGGTGGCCGATGATGTTATCCAGCATAACGGCATTCAAGCCCGGGATCCCCTGGAGCGGGGCCAGCATATTTTGGGACTGGGTTTCCACATCCGCCAGACGTTCCTCGTGGTTCATCGTGAACCATCGACGGACCGCGGCAACGACGCCAACCATCTCCTGACGGTCCACTTTTTGAGGGCGCCCGACGCCGCGAATCCGGCGTCCTTCGTAACCCACGAAGGACTGGTATCCAATGTTGCGAATCATCTCTGACGTTCCTAGTGCCAGACCAGAGGACTGGGAGGCGCCCATGTACTTGGCGGCAATGCACTGAAAGTCCGCGCCCATGCGAACGTATTTTCCAAAGTTTTCCAGGGGGTAAATCTGGCCGGCTGCGTCGACCGTGACTTTGACGCCCTTTGCGTGGGCAATCTCTATGGTGTCTTCCAACGGAAGAGCGTTGGGGTCAATATCTTGCTCTACGGCGTAGTAATGCACCGCCACCGTATTTGGGCCGATCGCGTTCTCCAGGTCCTCGCGAGTGGTCTCCTCTTCAGAGCCGAACTCTACCAGTTTGGCCCCCGCGAGTTCCAAGCAGCGGTCGTACCAGTAGCGCTGGCGTGTTTGAATGAGAATTTCGTTCTTCATGCCTGTGGTGTCAGGAAGCTGCTGAATTTTGTCGTCGTCATCTCCCGCCATCAACGCGGCCGTCGCCAGTGTGAGGGCCGACCCTGCGCCTGACGTGATGTAGGCGGCTTCGACGCTTGCCATGTCAGCAATTACTTGGCCTGCTTTCTCTTCAAGTTCCATAAGCGGAATGTAGGAGATATCCGCCTGCGCCATCGCCTCTTTGACTTCTGGGGCTGGTGTGGAACCGCCCAGCATCGTCACGCTGCCGATGGCGTTGATGATGGGCTTTGCGCCCAATTCCTTATAGATTTCGCCCCAGTTCGTTTCCGCCATCGGTGCCTCCTAGAGTTATGGTCAAACAGCCCAGAATTTCGTGAATGATACGTCGCTCAACCGTTGAACAGCGCTTATGCTACTCCAATTGTTAAGCCTTCACAACACTCGTCACACGGATGGCATGCCTGCCTCGCGTCGGGCGTCGTTTATGTGTTCCTTAATTCGCAAACTCAGTGGAGCAAGCTCATAACCGATGTCCGCCAGCATGCGGCTGTTGTCCACTAGATAAACGTGCGGGACCCGCTGGTCGCCGGTTGTTATTTTGGCGTCAGGGATGATTGTTCTAACCTGATCGGCCATATCTGCAACCGAACACAAATGCCCTCCACTTATGTAAACGGGATGGTTCAAATTGTCGGCTAGCGTGATTCGGACGAAAATCTCTGCAGCATCCTCTGCGTGAATCATGGACGAAGCCTCGTCGGGATGGAAAGGCAGATCAATGGGCTCGCCTATCGCAGGCAATGAGGCAAGCAGCCCTCCAATCATTCCCGTCATGCCGGTGACACGGCCATGACCGAACACCGTGCATATCCGAACGCCCCGGATGTCCAGATCGAACCGCTGTCGATACGCCGACGCCGAAAAGTCGTTGGCCGATTTTGTCATGCCATAGACATTCACGGGCTCGTGGTGGTCATCCTCGTTGATGAGACGGTCACCGAAGGGTTCCTGAGTGCCGTATACCGAGATCGAGCTGGCATACACTACGCGCTGAACGCCTGTCCATCGCGCGACCTCGAACACATTGTTTGTTCCCTGTATATTAACGAGCATCCCGAAGTGAGGTCGGTCTTCGGTGTCTGGGGGAAGCAGGGCTGCCATGTGGATGATTCTATCTACCGAATTGGCATTTATGGCCTCTGTCAGGTGTGGAATCTGGGTGATATCGCCTCGGTAGAAGCTGAATTTGTCTGATTCGTTTAGCGACCCAGACCGAGGAGGCGCCATGTCGAATGAAACGACTTCTTCGCCACGTGCCAACAGAATCCGCACGATGCGTTGCCCGATGAATCCGTTGCCGCCGGTTACCATTACTGTCATCTGCTGCTGCTCCTCAAAGAACCTGCCAATATCGCCGACCCTCAAGCCGCACGACTTTGCCGATGTGTCTCTCAGGGTGGAAATGGCCGGCGGCCACTATCAAGTCGTCCCTCTCCGCCCTCTCGAGGAACGCCTTTCTGGAAATTCGGCTGTCGTCTTTGTTGGTGTCGACACCAGCGCACCAATCCGGTTCGTGAATCTGGACGGGATTGTGTATCAGGTCTCCGATTATGGCGGCCTTTTCCCCCTGAGAGCTTATGAGCGTCACCTGATGTCCGGGCGTGTGGCCTGGGGTGTCGAGTGTCGTTAATTCGCCGGTTACCTGATGTTCGCCTTCGATGAACTCCATCAGTCCGAGTTCGATTAAGGGCACGACATTCTGAGTGATATGGGGCGCGTTAGGCAGGATTTCAGGCTGCATGAAGTGTTCCCAGTCTTTTTTCGGACCCATGTATCGAGCATTCGGGAAGTATGGTTTGGGCGAATCGCCGGAGGAATCGACGTTCCATCCCACATGATCGGGGTGAAGGTGGGAATGCAGAACGATGTCCACGTCCTCTGGGTTAACTTCCTTGAGGGCGAGTTGGCCTAACAGATCACCAGAGCGGCCCTCCAGATGAGCGTGCGGCCCCGGTCCCATCCCGGTGTCAATCAGTATCGTTTTGCCTTCGGACCGAACGAAGAAACAGCCGTAGTATAGCTGGAGCATCCCGTTCTCCAAAACTTCGTCTTCGTAAGGTTCCCAAGCCTCGCGAGGCACCGAAGGGATGAACACGGTCGGTTCTCGAGCGGGCGGGACCATGTCTATCACGGCTACGATCTCGACGTTTCCAACTTGAATCTTGTCAACCATTCGTCTCTCCTGATTGGTGGTTTGTGTCGGGGAATAAGTGAGGGTGGTTACTGATTTTTCGGCGACGCGCACCAAGCATATCACGACACTGACACGCGTGGCTCGGAGTCTTTGCTTAGAGGGATTGGCATCGAATCCTCATGAGGCATTTGCCAACAAACTGGCGAGGTCGTCTATTGGCAAATGCAGGTAGAACATTGTGAATAGATCGGATTCGCCTAGTGTCTGATCGTTCGCTGCGTCGGCAACCAGGAACTTAGCGTTGACTTCTGCATCTGATGCAAGCGAGCGGGCGAGTTCGATTGCGGCGTCAGAAAAATCTATGCCTGTGGCGTTTCAGCCTTGGCCTGCAAGCCAGATGACGTTTCCGCCTATGCCGCAAACCAATATCCAGCGACCTTCCGCGTGAGGCTGCGAGTGTTCTCAATCAACAGTTGGTCTGGGTCGGGGTGGGCTTCGATGGGTCTAGACCAAATCTCGTTCCAGAATTCTTGTCGGTCGGCGGTCTTATTTTTTCACTTCCTGAACGCGCACGTTGAATCGGTAGTCTCCGAATCCTGCCCAACAATAAGTCTGCCTGATAATGAAGAAGGGACGACGCTGGCGCCATCCCTTCTTTGATTTCCTACACATTGCGATTGCGGGTTCTAGACCTCCCGGAATTCGCCTTCGACAGCGTCCTCTGGAGGTTCTTCCGCTCCGCCGTCCTCCGAAGGCGGAGCCGCCTGGCCATCCTCAGCCGCCGGAGCGTTTGCCTGACTGTACACTAACTCGCCAACTTTCTGGATCGATTCCTGAAGCTCCTGGACTGTCGACTCGGTGTGGGAGGCATCTTCGCCTTGGAGGGCAGACCGCACAGCTGCCACCTTGCCTTCGACCTCTGTCTTGAGATCATCAGGGACCAGATCGGGGTTGTCCTTGAGCATCTTCTCAGCGTTGTAGGCGGTGTTCTCAGCCAGGTTGCGAATCTGGACCTCTTCGCGCTTCCGTTCGTCCTCCTCGGCATACTGTTCAGCGTCGGTCACCATCCGCTCGATCTCGTCGTTGGCAAGCCCAGAGCTTGCTGTTATGGTGATCCGCTGCTCTTTGCCTGTCCCTTTGTCCTTGGCGGACACGTTCAAGATACCGTTGGCATCGATGTCGAATGTGACTTCGATCTGCGGCATGCCTCTCGGCGCCGGCAGAATCCCGTCGAGGATAAATCGTCCAATGGACTTATTCTCCCCCGCCATCGCCCGTTCGCCCTGCACCACGTGAACCTCGACACTGGCCTGGCTGTCGGCGGCTGTGGTGAACGTCTCGCTCTTGGAAGTCGGGATGGTGGTGTTTCGTGTAATCAGCCCAGTGGACACTCCGCCCAGGGTTTCGATCCCCAAAGTCAGCGGTGTGACATCCAACAGCAGGATGTCTTGCACCTCGCCCTGTAGCACCCCGGCCTGGATCGCGGCTCCGATGGCAACCACCTCGTCGGGGTTCACGCCCTGATGGGGTTCCTTACCGAATAGATTGACGACGGCTTCCTGAACGGCTGGCATGCGAGTCATGCCGCCTACAAGAATAACTTCATCGATCTGGTCCGCCACGACACCCGCGTCCTTCATCGCCTGTCTGCACGGCTCCACGGTCTGTTGGACCAGCTCTCCGACAAGCTGTTCCAACGTCGAGCGGGTCAAGGTCATCACCAGATGCTTTGGCCCGGAGGCGTCGGCGGTGATGAACGGGAGGTTTATTTCGGTCTGCATCAGTGTGGACAGCTCAATCTTGGCTCGCTCGGCAGACTCCCGCAGCCGCTGGAGGGCCATGCGGTCCTGCTTGAGGTCAATGCCTTGTTCCTTCTGGAACTCGTCAGCTATCCAGCCGATGATTCGCTGGTCAAAATCGTCGCCACCCAGATGGGTGTCGCCGTTGGTCGCCATGACCTCGAATACGCCGTCGCCAATTTGGAGAACGGTGATGTCGAACGTTCCGCCTCCGAGGTCATACACTGCGATGGTCTCTTCCGTCTTCTTGTCGAGGCCATAGGCTAGCGATGCGGCGGTCGGTTCGTTGATGATTCGCAAGACTTCGAGACCGGCGATGCGTCCTGCGTCTTTGGTGGCATTGCGCTGGCTGTCATTGAAGTACGCTGGCACGGTGATGACGGCCTGCGTGATTGTTTCGCCAAGTTTCGATTCGGCGTCCTGCTTCATCTTCTGGAGCACCATCGCCGAGATTTCAGGTGGGGCGTGGTTGTTTCCGCCCATCGCAACGTAGGCGTCGCCGTTAGTGTGAGCGGTCAGCTTGAATGGGACCACTCCGACGTCTTTTTGAACATTCGCATCGTCGAATCGACGCCCCATGAAACGCTTGACTGAGAAAACTGTGTTCTCGGGGTTTGTGACCGCCTGGCGTTTGGCGGTGGTGCCGACGTACCGTTCGTTGGTTCGAGGGTTCACGGCCACTACTGAAGGAGTCGTGCGTCCGCCCTCGGAATTTTCCACAACCCTCGGTTCGCCGCCTTCGATGATGGCCATGCACGAGTTTGTTGTGCCGAGGTCTATGCCGAGTATCTTGGGCATCTATTGGGCCTCCTGATTATCATTGTCTTGTCGAGCCTCAGGCTCTTGCTCCACCGCTTTTGACACGCTCACCTGCGCGGCGCGCAGAACGCGCTGATGGAGTTTATATCCGTCTCTAATGACTCGAACCACTGAACCTTCGGCGTTGTCCGGGTCTGGCTCGAAGAATACCGCTTCGTGTTCATGCACGTCAAAGGGCTGCCCGATCGCGGTTTCGATTCTCGTCAATCCCTCTGATTCCATCTGATGCTGAAGGCTTCGATGAACCAGTTGAAGGCCTTCGTGCCATCCAGGGGAGACTGCGTCTTCCGGAATCGCGGAGAACGCCCTGTTGAAGTCATCCGCAACCGTGATAAGTTTCAACAAAAGTTGAGCGTTGGCGTTCTCTCTGGCGTCGGAAAGTTCCTGCGCTGCCCGCCGGCGGTAATTAACAAGATCCGCCTGGGCGCGTTGGGCCATATTCTTGTACTGATCTTTTTCTCTCAGGGCTTCTTCCAGTTGGGCTTTCAATTGGTTAAGCTCGTCTGGTTTTTCGTCCATCTGTTCCCCAAGCGACGTAAGGTCTTCGGGATTCTGTTCTTCTGTCATCTAGGACAGTCCTCCAATCGACGATTCAGTGGTTACTGTGAATGCAGCAGGGTGAACATTTCGTCGAGGCTTTGATCCAGGGATTTTCTGAGGGCGGGGCCCTGAAGCCTGTTCAGCTGCGTTTTCATTTTTATCATCTGATTAAACAGCTTGAGGGCAAGCTCGACGCCCGCAATGTTCAATCCCATTTCCGAGGTCAGATGCTTTATCAATCTCAGCTTAATGATGTCCTCTTCGGAATACAATCGCAACTTGCCCCCCGTCCTCGCCGGAGACACGAAGCCCACCCGTTCATACTTGCGTAACGTCTGCGGATGCATCTCAAGTATGCGCGCCGCGACGCTGATAACGTATATGCCTTCCATTCTTCGAGATCGCTCCTATGGGTTGATTTGGGTCGTTTCCGAATCGAGTGTCAAGCGGCACGGAATCTCGTAAGTGAAATTTTACCTAACCTTAACACCTGGTTATGCGTTGTATTGATCGAGCAGCACAACCTGCCTGAGTGGGCCCGAGCCTACTCAAAAACCGAGTTTCACTACAGGCTCCGTCGTTTATTACTTAATGTGTGGAGGGTTCGATAATCATAATAAACATTGATACAGACCATGTCAAGGTTTATAATACGCACGACTCACTCAATTTCAAAATATGAACCTGAGAATCCCCAATACGCCTTATGGCATCTTACGTAGCATCAACAGACAAACAAGCTCAAGTTCGGCGCGGGAGGGTGAAATCCAATGGAGGGAACAAGAATGTTAAAACTTAAAGCATGCCCCAGATGCAAAGGTGACTTGCACAGCAACCGTGACATGTACGGCAGCTACGACGAGTGCCTGCAATGCGGCTATATGCAGGACATCGAGGAGCCTAACAAGCTGTTGGCTTCGCTCGCCGCAGCCGGAGTGAAAAAGAAGGTGGCGTAGTCACGCAGCCCTTATTATTCGGTTTTTTCAAACACCTTTCGAGCTTGGAGGCCCTCTCACATGAGAGGGCTTCCTTTTTTATCGAGTGCGGAGAACGTTGGGCAACAGGTTAACCCAAACGATCCCAGAAGCGTTCTTCTTTCCACGGGTCTCCGTTCATATGATAGCCTCTGATCTCCCAGAACCCTGGCATGTCTTCGGGCATGAACTCGATACCATTGAGCCACTTGGCGCTCTTCCAGCCGTAACGTTTCGGGATGACGAGCCTCAGGGGGCCTCCGTGTTCAGAGGTCAGCGTTTCGCCATCGTGTTTTTGCGCGAACAAGACATCATCGTCCATTAGGACGTCCAGCGCTACGTTGGTCGAATACCCCCCATAGCAGTGAGCCATTACGTGAGTGGCTTCTGGTTTGACGTTAGCCAGCTTCATCACGTCGGTGAACAGCACGCCTTCCCAAGTGTTCTGAAGTCTGCTCCATTGCGTAACGCAGTGAAACTCTGCGTCCAGCGTCACCTTGGGCAAGGAGTTGAACTCCTCCCAATCGAGCATTTTTTCCTCGTCAACCAGGCCAGTGATACTGAACTTCCAGGTTGCCAAGTCGATCTTCGGAGTCGGCCCAAAGGTCAAAACCGGGAACTTTTCGGTCACAAACTGGCCCGATGGAACTTCCAGGCCAGACTGGTCTTGTTTGATCTTCGTCAGTCGCCCAAGCCTGTTGAGCATTTTTCTCCCCTGTGATTATTATTCGTGCTCACGCATCAGACTATGGCGTTTTTCATGACGCGATCTATTTTCGATAACCGAGCGTCTCGTCATTAGATCTGATCAGAATATTGTACATGAAACGTCCGGCGGTTGGCCCCGTTGCGTTGTCGTGTCTGACGCTCTGTGCTAGTCTCGGCTACGCGCCACGACGACAGAACAGATTGTGAGAATCATCCATGAATCCTCAGATCGAAGAAATATTAAAAGGCTCGTATGACCTGCATGTTCACGCTAGCCCAGATTCCGGGGCCGAGCGCAGGCTGGACGCTCTCGACACGGCGCGATATGCCTACGAAGCCGAGATGGCGGGCTTCGTACTCAAGTCCCACGAATATCCCACGACCCCATTGGCGTATGTCCTGAATCAGATGTACCCAGGGTTGAACGTCGCGGGCGCGATCGCATTGAATCGGGCTGTCGGCGGGTTGAACGCTCGCGCTGTCGAGGTCTCGGCAAACCTGGGAGCGCGGGTCGTCTGGATGCCGACTTTCGACGCCCATGCCGGGATGTCTCGTGCTGGAGGAGGCCCAGGCATCACGATCACTGACGAAGACGGGCATTTGAAGTCTGAAGTCAGCGACATTCTGGACATTATCAAAGAACACGACATGGTGTTGGCGTCCGGTCACGTCTCCCCTGCCGAGGCGATTACTCTGTTCCGGGAGGCTAAGAACAAGGGCATCACCCGGATGATCGCAACCCATCCGGGCGGCATCGCCACGATGGACGAGCATCTAGAGATGGCATCGTTGGGCGCGTACCTGGAACACACGTTCCTATCCTGTATGCCCGACAGGGCCAGGCTGAGCGTGCCGGAGCTGGTCGCCACCCTGCGGGAGCTTGGAACTGAGCAATGCGTAGTCACCACCGACTTCGGCCAGTGGATGAACCCTCCAGCCGCAGAGGGCATGCGGATGGCTATCGCCGCGTTGTTGGGCGCGGGTATGGAGGCTTCCGAAGTTGCGACTCTGGTGAAAGGCAACCCAAATCAGTTGATCAACTGATTGTGCCGTCACAGCTATTAGCTGATGTCCAGCAGTTCAATCCAGTTGCCGTCCGGGTCTTGGAGGTAGCAGACGATCCTCCCAGGCGCGACCTCGACCGGTGGGTTTAGTTCTTTGGCGCCGGCCTCCAACATTCTCGAAAATATCTCCTGTATGTCTGTCACGTTGAAAGCGAGGTGCGACGCTCCCAGCACCGCTCGTTCCTCGGTTGGGCGGTCGGCGCTCGGTGGGTTGATGTACTGGATAATCTCAAGTATATGACCCTCCTCCCCTTCCAAACCCAACAACGCGGCCTTTATGTGAGTGTCGAGGTAGTCAAGCACCTGAGAGATCGGCCCTCCGTTGCGCTCGACTTCCCTGACCATTTTCAAGCCCATTACGTTGAGATAGAATTCCACGGATTTGTCCAAGTCTGCGACGATAAATCCAGTGTGGTTCATTCTTGTGATCATCCGACTCCCCTTTTTTCTAACCGTTGTTTCGGTTGGCCGTCCACGCTATTTGCGAAACGCCGCGATCAGCAAAGACCCCCATCCGGATATAAACGCCAGCCCGCCGATCGGGGCCACGGCTCCAAATGCTCCGATATCGGTGAATGACAGAAGATACAAGCTTCCAGAGAACAGCAGGATGCCGGCTGTGAACAGCCATCCGATGAGATTCAACCTCCGGTGCCCCCAGGTTCCAGACAAAGCGCCCACAACAAGGAGCGCAAGAGCGTGATACATCTGGAACCGCACTGCTGTCTCAAGTGTGTCCAGAGAATCGGCGGCCAGATGGGATTCCAGCAGGTGCGCGCCTGCCGCTCCGGTTACTACGCCCGAAAGTCCGAAAACGGCGCCGAGCGCTATCCACTTGCGTGCCTGCTCCCATCGATGTTCGGTTTCGGGCGCTCTTTCGACTAATGTTTCGATTGTCATGTTTTCCTGCGAATTTCGGATATTGATTGTTGTAGACCGTCGAACTGATGCCGTTGCGAATTCCTTAGCGACAGCTATAATACAATCACCGCCCCCAACGACACCAATCAAGCACACGGAGAGCGATATATGGTCTCACTTTCACCCATCGAGCAACGCTACTACGACCTTCATCCCGGTTCTGCCGAACGTCACGACAATGCTCGGGGACTGTTCCCTAATGGGGTCACTCACGACGCCCGAAAGCTGAACCCCTTCCAGCTCTATTTCACCCACGCGGAAGGCTCGGCCAAGTATGATGTCGACGGCAACAAGATTCTTGACTACTTCCCTGGCCACGGCGCTCTAATTTTGGGGCATTCCCATCCCGACATCGTGAAGGCAGTTCAGGATCAAATGGCGATGGGGACTCATTACAGCGGCTCGACCGACCTGGAAATCCAGTGGGGCAACTGGGTGCGGGAGCTTATCCCCAGCGCCGAAAAGGTGCGTTTCCATAGCTCCGGCACCGAGGCCGACATGATGGCAATCCGCATGGCGCGCGCTTATACCAACAAGCCCAAGGTCATCAAATTTGACGACCACTTCCACGGCTGGAGTGACTATCTGTCTGCCGGCGGTGACGGACTCGGCGGCATCCCCCAAGAGACGCTCAACACGATGATCGTCCTCCCGCCCAACGACATCGAAACCTTCGAGCAGACACTCAAGGACAACGACGATATCGCTGCTGTCATTCTTGAGCCGACGGGAGCGCACATGGGCGCGATACCGATTCTGCCTAGCTTCCTTGAACAATTGCGTGAGGTCACGACCCGCTACGGCGTTGTATTGATATTCGACGAAGTGGTTACCGGTTTCCGTGTCTCGAAAGGCGGCGCACAGGAATACTTTGGCATCACCCCTGACATGACGACAATGGCGAAAATTCTGGGCGGCGGACTGCCAGGCGGAGCAGTCGCAGGCAAGTCCGATATCATCAACATGATTGAGGAACGCCCAGGCGACGCCGATTACAACCGCAACCGTCGCATCGCCCACAATGGCACATTCAATGCCAACCCTCTGTCCGCAGCCGCCGGAATCAAGGCGTTGGAACTGGTCGCCACCACGCCGATTAACGACACAGCCGATGCAAGAGCCTTGCAATTGAAGCACGGGCTCAATGATCTGCTAGGCCGAATGGAGATACCAGGTTGCGCCACTGGCATCACGTCACTCATGTTCCTCCAGCTTGGGGTTGACCACGAGTGCGACAACGAATACTGCGTGCTAACTCCTGAACAACGAGCGCAGGCCAACAACGGCGAACGCAACCTGCAACTTAACCTGGCGTTGATGAACGAGGGCGTTGCGTCAGGCACAAGATTCATCCTGACGGCCGCGCACTCTGAAGAGGACATCGACTTTACCATCGACGCGTTCGAGAAAGCGCTCGGTCAGGTGAGAAACCAGGGCCTTCTGTAAGAATCGGTGATCGGGCAAACGTATCGAACAGGCGACTCATGACCCCGCACCCAGACAGACAAATGTCAGGGTGCGGGTTTTGTGTCCAACCACGAAAATCCCAGCCAGGAGAATCCGATGAATGACAACGAATACGACGTGGTGATAATCGGCGGCGGGGCCGCAGGGCTGACGGCCGGAATGTATGCCAGCCGCGCCGGCCTCAAGACCACCGTGTTGGAGCGCATGATGACCGGAGGGCAGGTGATCAACGCTGAGAAGATCGAGAATTACCCTGGTTTTCCCGAAGGGATCACAGGGTTCGAGTTAGGCCCCAAACTTCAGGAGCAGGCCGATCAGTCAGGAGCGGAAATCAAACTTTCCGAGGTAACAGGGTTGAAACCCAACGACCCTGGTTGGATCGTCGAAACCTACGACGGCAAGCTTGATACGAAAGCGGTTATCATTGCGAGTGGTTCCACACTCAGGAAGCTTGGCGTTCCAGGCGAGGAGGAGCTTCACGGCGCCGGAGTTTCCTACTGCGCCACTTGCGATGGCGGATTCTTCATGAATCAGGTGGTCGCTATCGTGGGCTCCGGAGACTCTGCGCTGGACGAAGCGATGACTTTGAGCGAGTACGCCTCCAAGGTCATCGTGTTTGTCAGAAATGACCGGTTCTCAGGCCAGAAAGTTTTGCAAGATCGAGTGCTGTCGAACCCTAAGGTGGAGATTCGCTGGGAAACCTCTGTTGATGCTATACATGGCGTCGATGATGGCGAAGTCAACGGCGTCAGTGTCACCGATCTGGCTTCCGGCGAGACCTCCCGTGTTGACCTTCAAGGCGTGTTCATCTACGTGGGTCTGGAGCCAAACTCCAAGTATCTCTCCGATGTGGTCGAATTGGACATCGGGGGACACGTTCCCACCGACATATGGATGCAGACTCCGATGTCCGGGCTGTTCGCTGCCGGAGACATCCGACAGCATTCTGCCGCCCAGCTTGTCACGTCTGCTGGGGACGGCGCCACAGCCGCCGTCGCAGCCCATCGGTATATTGAGGGTCTCCCGTAGTAGCACAAACCGTCTGCGAGCACGCATTTCATCAAAAAGGCGAAATACATGGACTTCAAATTCACAGACGAGCAAGAGGCTTTTCGACAGGAGATACGAGATTTCCTGAAGGAGAACCTGGGCGATGAATGGCGAGGCATCGACCCGGACTCTTATTTTCACGACGAGAACTGGCCCCACATCCGGGAACTGACTTCCAAGCTGGTGGACAAGGGTTGGCTCACCTTGGCGTGGCCTGAAGAGTACGGTGGACAGGCGAGGCCTCATATTGAGCAGATGATATACAGCGAGGAGATGGCCTATTTCCGCGCTCCAACCCGTGACGCCTCGATGGGCACCGATCTCGTAGGGCCAACCGTGATGATCTTCGGCACCGAGGAGCAGAAGGCCGAGTACCTGCCGCGCATCGCCGACGGCACATCCGTGTACTGTCAGGGTTTCAGCGAGCCGGAGTCAGGTTCCGACCTTGCATCGCTGCAACTTCGTGCTGTGGAGGACGGAGACGACTACATTCTCAATGGATCGAAAATCTGGACCAGCGGCGCGCACCGCGCCTCCCACTTCTACCTGATGGCCCGCACCGACCCCGATGCGCCAAAGCATCGAGGCATAAGCGTTTTCATTCTGGACATGGACACCCCAGGCATTGAGGTCAGGCCCATCATCAATATGTTCGACGTCCACTACTTCAACCAGGTGTTTTTTGAGAACGTCCGCGTTCCCAAACGCAACATGATCGGGGAAAAGAATCGAGGCTGGTACGTGGCGGCAACTACTCTGGACTTCGAGCGTTCTGGCGTGGCCCGTTACGCCTCGAACCAACGCGCCCTTGAGGAGTTGGCCGAGTTGGCCCGAGAAACGCAGGTCAATGGACGACCATTGGCTGAAGACCCAGTAATTCGAAACAGAATCGCGGAGCTTTATGTCTCCAATGAGGCCGGGCGCTCGATAGCCTACAAGGTGGGCTGGATGCAGAGCCAGGGACTTGTGCCGAACCGCGAAGCTTCAGTATCTAAGATGATGGGGAGCGAGATCAGCCAGAAAATTCGAGAGCTGGGCATGCGAATAGCAGGCTTGTACGGCACGCTCGATAAAGGCTCCAAATGGGCCTACTTCGATGGCCGGCTGGGCCTCGAATGGATGGACTCCATATCGCTGACGATTCGAGGCGGCACATCGGAGATTCAGCGCAACATCATAGCGACGCGCGGCCTGGGCCTTCCAAGAGGTTAGGGAGTAATTACGGGATGCTCTGGCTACTGGTCGCAATGGGAGGCGCGCTGGGCGCAGTGTCGCGGTATGCCGTAGACAAGGCTGTGATCAACGCGTTGGGTCATCCGTCCCTCTTGGGCATATTCCTAATCAACATCACAGGCTCATTCGCCCTGGGGATATTCATATCCGCGGCGGACAACCACACATCATGGCCTGCCGGAATCAGGATGCTTGTGGCTGTCGGATTTCTCGGCTCCTACACCACGTTCTCCACGCTCACTGTGGCAACGATGCAATCAGCAATCGTTCCAGATCTTCCGAAGGCCGCAATGAACATCCTGGGAAGCATCGCGGTGGGTCTGGTCGCGGCAATGGTTGGAATTATCGCCGGACGTGCTTTGTGAGACGATTTTGCGGCCGCCGTTCTGTTTCGCTTCAATTAACGGAATCGGGCGAAGCAACGCAATCGCTCGATTCCGTTAATTGAATATGCCCCGGACGACCAGCAAAGCTCCGACAACCAAAAGCACCACTCCCATTGTGAGTATGAGGGAGTTGAGGCTCACGCGGCCTGTCAGTCGCGCTCCGAGATAACTGCCAATCATGGCGGCGGCTCCCATCATGACCAACAACGGGTAATCCACTTCGCCTTTTGTAGCGTGGCCCACCCAGCCCAGCGACCCCATGAAGAAACCGATAAACAGGTTCGTTCCGGCGGCTATACGAGGATCAATCCGCAGGATACGGACAAGCGCGGGAAGGCGTATGCTTCCGAGTATCAATCCCACCGCGCCGCCTAGCAGACCGACTCCAAACCCAACTCCGGCTTCGCTGCCAATTCTGCCGGGCGTGAACGTTCCGGTTTGTCCCTCCAGGTCAGCGCCGAACATATGGGCGCTTGTGTTGCCTCGACGGTTTCTGTAGAGGATGACGAATTCGACGCCCTGCCAGAACACCAGCAAGCCAGCGAGAAATATCAGCAAATTCTCAGGGGCGACATCGGCAGCAAACCCTCCGATAAAGGCGCCGATAAATGCAGGAACGCCCATGATCAGGACGATGCGGAAATTCACTCGACCTTCGCGGTAGTGCCGAATCGCGCCTGTCAGCGATGCGAGACTGGACACCAGGATGTTGGTCCCTCCGGCCACAGGAGCGGCCATCCCCAACAACAGCATGGCAGGCAATCTCACTGTCCCGAGGGCCAGTCCCACGAAGCCACCCAACACGCCCACGGCCAGCGAAATGATGGTCAGTGTCACCGCTTTCCATAGCAGAAGGTCCGAAGGCAGCCCAATATCCTCTAGAATCAACTTGGAACACGTCCTTTCCGTCCAAACGAACGAGCGCGAAACTCTACAGACGATAACGCATATACGAAGTGGAATCTCAAAAGAGATGAGCTTTGCGAGGCCGGGAATCCGGCGTTGGTGGGATTATACCTGAAGGTTTGCCTGGCGCAAACCTATTCGGAAGTTGCGTCCCCAGAGCCCGTCTGTTCTACCCCTTGCCTCATCTCGTCAATCTGGGCGCGGGACGCAGGCGTATGGCCGTAGCACGCTCGGTTGAACGCTTCAGTCACCATACGCACGATGCGTTGTGGAAATATGCGCTCGAGCGTGGACTGGTACTCAGACGGAGTCTGATGCGCCGGACGAGGATGTCCCTGATCCTCCGCAAGCATTAGCATGCCGAAATACACCCTGAACACATCAACGATGCCGGAATCGTCGTCGGGTAGATTGAGGTGATGCTGAGTTTTCTTCCGGCGAAACCGTTCTGGAATCAAATTGAACAGCAACCGTCCCAAATCCATAGCAGCGTCTGCGTCTTCAGAAACGGACTCTCTGACACCCTCTTGATCCACTCTCCTCCATCTAACCCTGCGACGGAAAGCGCGGGCCAAGAAGTACAACGCCGCGAGAATCAGTAGCGCCAACAATGTCCACTCCAGGAATTGGAACAGCGCTGATGGCCCGGTGTCCGCGAGTTCCTCCTGTGCTGGGCGAAACGCCTCGCCAAGGCCTTGGGTGATCTCCAATTCAAGGGGTTCGCCCTCTCCAGCGATCCTGGAAAACACGAAGAAGAATCCTCTAACTAGGAATTCGATAAGATACACCAGCGGAAACAGGATGACGAAAAAAACGACCGTCGCTAAAGCATTCAACACAACCACCGCTGGCCCGGATATGAAATTCAGCGCCCCTTTCTGCACCAGGCTGAACAACAGGCCGACAAACAGCACTACGACGATAATCGCGCTGACCACGCGGGACCAAGATTTGGCCCCGACAGCCTGTTCTGAAGGCGGCAACAGGTGGCCGGCGCTCAACCCGGCGAGGCCGGCTCCAAAAAACAGAAACATCAGCGGGAATATGTAGAGGTTGTCTACGGTGACAATCTCGGCGATGGCCGCAATGGCGAGCACTATCAACCCGATTCGGAAATTTCTGCTCAGGTGGTCAACTGGATATTCGACCGATGACAGCCGGCCTCCTCGCCACCACAACACGGCGCCAAATATCGCTGTCAGTCCTACTATGAGTCGGTAGTCAGGGGCCAAGTTCTCGGCGTTCAGCGAACTGATCCAGAACAGGCTGAATCCTTGCCCTTCAGGCTGCATTTGCCCACCCAATGTGAGATAAATAACCGCGACGCCCATTGTCATCTGGAGGACGTAAGGAAGCATCGGGTGCATGCTAACTATCGCCAGCATACGCGCGACTATCACGGACATTCCCAGGATCGTCAGGACCGCAATCCAAGACAGCGGGCTGCCGCCCAATGTGAACAGAAGGCCAATAACCGCCATCAGAGCGTATAGCCAGATGCTCTCCAAAACCGCGCTGGCGGCCATCAGAAGTCTATCTTGGGCCAAACTCACTGGACGCCTCCAGTCTGTCGAAATATTCTTTCAGGTCGTATACCATCACGCCTTCGGGAAGTTCTGGACAATCTTTGTCGCCCACAAACACAACCACAAGTTTGTAGCCCTGTCGTTTGAGGTCTGCAATCGACTCTTTCAGATCGTCGTTTATCAGCGCAACGGTAATGACCAGCGTGGCTCCGATCGGAAATTGCCGAGAGTACAGCGTGAGTTGAGGAGCCATTGGCCCGATGGGCAATGGGCGAATTGTCGCCAGAGCTTCGAGGATTACGGTAAGTTGTTCGGCTGACCGCGCCGGAGGCACTTTCATCGGTCTATCTGCCAGTATCGGCGTGCCATTTGAGAACAGGCCGAAACTGTACTGCATCTCTGACGCATACGATGCTATCGATGCCGACGCCGTTATAACCCGCTCCAAATTCGTGGGACTGTAGCCCTCCCAGGAACGGGCGGTCGTCTCGACCACGACGACCAGAATCACCGTGAACGACGAGCTTGGCTCGAACGTTCGGACCTGGAGTTGATTCATCTTGGCGCTGACTTTCCAGTCAACCTTTTTCAGCGGGTCGCCAACCTGGTAGTCGCGAATTCCAGAGGGCCGTGAAGGATCTTCGAATATGGAAATTCCGCCCCGTGTCTCCCCAAGAGGGCGGGCCGCTGGCATTCCTAATTCCGACAGTGGAACTACCCGGGGATAGACCAGCAGATAATCGTTGTCTGAAACTCTGAGGTGGCTGTTGAAAAACCCGAACAAGTCTCCGCTCTCCAACCGGGCAGGGCCAATGCGATAGAACCCACGGCGGTTTGACTTGATTGTGTAGTCCCACTTAATGCGTTCGTACCACGACATTGAAGTGGAATGACGCAACACGTTGGCGTTTGGGTTTGCGCTTGCGGAGATATTGGCATCGGAGATCAGAACCTCTTCCGGCAGTTCGTCCTCAATCTCCAACCTGCCCAAGGGGACGGGTTTGCGATTGGTCACGCTGATCGTAAGCGTTGTCTCCTCACCCATGAAGACCCGAGGTTGGGAGATCGTTCGTTCGTATGTGACTTCTTCCAGTGACAGCCTGCTCCACATCCACGATATGCCTGCCACCAACAGGCCCATCATCCCAAGTCCGATCACCAGGCCCTGTCCCGCGAATATCCCAATGATAATCAATACCACAAACAGGGTGATCCAAATGTCGTGCCAGAACTGGTCGAACAACGAGCGCTATCTCTCTATCGGCACGGGCACAGAGTCCAGCACTTCTTTTACGATCGTCTCTGTTGTGCGACCTCTGAGCCGGGAGTTTGAGGTCAAAATCATGCGATGGGCCAGGACTGTTTCGGCCATTCCTTTGACGTCGTCAGGGGTCACGAAATCGCGAGCGTCAAGAGCGGCCTTGGCTTGGGCGGTTTTGTACAATGAGAGCGCAGCCCTGGGGCTGGCCCCCAACGACAGCCCGTCGTGCTCCCGGGTCGCCTGAGTTATCGCGACAACATACATTCGGATAGTGTCGTCCACCCTTACGGTGGTGACCGCATCCTGAAGCGGTCGCAATTCCGATTCGGTTGTGACTGGGTCTAACGCGGGCAAAATGGTGTCTTTTTGGAACCTGAGCAGAATATCGGATTCTTCGTCAGGAGACGGATAGCCGAGCTTGATCCTGAGCATGAAACGATCCAATTGGGCTTCCGGAAGAGGGAACGTGCCCTCCATTTCAATCGGGTTCTGGGTTGCCAGAACCATGAATGGTTCAGAAATGGCCCTCGTCACGCCGTCGATGGTCGCCTGACGCTCACCCATCGCCTCTAGCAGGGCAGACTGTGTTCGCGGCGTCGCGCGGTTGATCTCGTCGGCCAGCAGAATTTGGCTGAATATGGGGCCTGCTCTGAACTCAAAATCGCCTGACTTTTGGTTGTAGAAGTTGACACCCAAAACGTCGGTGGGCATCAGATCAGGCGTGAATTGAATACGATTGAAGGTGCAACCGAGTGACTGCGCCAGCGCCTTCGCCATTGTGGTCTTCCCGATGCCAGGGACATCCTCAACCAAAACATGCCCTTTGCACAACAGAGCAATGATCGCCAGGTCAATTACGTCGTCCTTACCCACGATAACCCGCTGCACGCTGTGTCTGATTTTGTCCGCCATGTTCTGGACGCCGTTTGCGTCAACTGCTTGCACCATGTTCCTCCGCTTATTGTATGAGCCTTCGGGGGTCTGGAGATCGAACGAGGTTAAATCCTGGCTGCATGCTCCCCAGCGATTTTGCCAAACACTGCCCCGTGCATAAGTCCAGCGGCTCTGAGACTGTTGTGGTAGAAGATTCCACCCACGATTTCGCCAGCGGCGTACAGGCCACCGATGGGCAGATCGCCGCTGTCCAACACACGGGAGTTGGTGTCTATCTTGAGTCCGCCGTAAGTATAAGTGATGCCGCCCGTCACGGTAAACGCCGTTAAGGGGGGCTTGTCTATTCTGATGGCCCAGTTCGATTTGGGCGGCTTCAAGTTGTTCGTGCTTCGGCCATCCAACTCGCGGGGGTGGTACTCGCCTTCGTGGGCTTGTTCGTTGTAAGCATCCATCGTAGCCGCCAGAGTCGCAGCGTCGACGCCGATTTGTTCGGCGAGTTGCGTAATCGTGTCAGCTTCGAATTTCCGAGACCCACCGTACCTGCCTTCAAGATGAGGGCGAGCCTTTGAGTCGAATATCTGGATGGCAATGCCATTTTCCTGCCGTAGAATCGCCTGACCCATTGAGACAAATGTCTGTTCAGCAAACCCCTCGCCTTCATCTACGAAGCGTTTGCCTTTGAGGTTCACGGAGATTCCCAACGTGTATGATCGGCGAGGCATCTGGTCAGTCACCTGAATATCGCCAGTCGCAGGGGCGTCAATGTCTATGGGCGTCCCATGACACCCGTCCCATTGACCGATTGGCTGTGCTCCTATGGCCATGGCTGCGCGATGTCCGTCGCCCGTGTTGTGCCTAGACCCGCGAACCTTAGCCAACTCCCAGCCGGGGCCAATATGCTTCCCTCGCATCTCAGCATTGGCCTCGAATCCGCCGCAGGCCAGAATGACTGCTTTCGATCTGATCCGATAAGTCTCATCGTTGTCTCTGGCCACGACTCCAACCACGACTCCAGAATCATCTTGAGTGAGGCCGGACATCTCGGTTTCGTATAACACGGAGATTCCGGCGCGCCGACAAGAGGTCGTCAGCATGTTAATCAGTCCTGGCCCCGACTCCCACGCGGTCAAGCCAACGCCATTCGGTATGACCGACGGAGCTCCCACAATGGCGTTGAGCCTGGAGTAAATGTCCCACCGGACGCCCTGAGCCGTCATCCAGTCGATGGTCGGACGAGACTGGGCGATAAGAGTGTTCATCAGGTCGGTCCGGGTGTCGCCGTGGGTGACGGTCGTGAGGTGGTTTCTGAAATCATCCGATGTGTACGGCGCCATCTCAATGCGTCCGGCCTCATCATCAGTGAGGTCAGGCAACAGAGAGCGAAGGTCTCCGATGCCATTATGAACGAACCGGAAGCCGCCGCCTGTGTAGGGACAGTTTCCGCCTTGCTCAGAAGCTGGAGCCTTCTCCAACACCACAACCGACACGCCCCGCTCCCGCGCAGCCAACGCGGCGCACAAAGCTGCGTTTCCTGCGCCGACAACGATGATGTCGAAGTATGGTTGTTGGAGGTCGGTCAATCGAATTCGCTCAGACTGAAAATTTGGGTACAGTGTATCGGACGAAGTGCCTCGGCACTAGTTGGCGCTTCGCACGATGTCATGTTGACACCACAACACGCCAATTCTACAATTCTGGCATTAGCTGAAACGTTAAACAACCCCCTATTTGGAGGACACCGACATGGCCCGACCAACTCTTCACACTGATCTTTGCGACATCTTCGGTATTGAATACCCGATCTGTTTGGCGGGTATGGGCGGCATCAGGTTCACTCCGCCGGAACTGGTAGCAGCGGTGTCTGAAGCTGGAGGCCTGGGCGTATTCGGAGCCACAGGAGACGAGCCGGAGGAGCTACGCAAACGGATTCGACGTGTCCGTGAGCTTACCGACAAACCTTTCGGCGTTGACCTGCTGCTGCCCGTGGTAACCGGGAGTCTTGAGAGCGATGGAGTGCAGGTTCAACCCGAAGCGATTCGGGCAACTCTCAAACGCGAGTACCCCCGGCACTCTGAGTTCGTCGAATCGCTGATCGGCGAGTTCGGCCTTGACGAGCACCGGACCGAGCGAAAGCTAGGAGGCGGAGGGATCGCTCTGGCCCGCAAGCAGGTTGAGGTCATTCTTGAAGAGAAAGTCCCTGTGTTCGCCGCTGCGCTCGGCGACCCTGCGTGGTTGGTTCCCGATGCGCGAGACGCAGGAACCAAGGTGATGGGGTTGGTTGGCAACGTTCGCAACGCCGCGAGGCAGGTCAAGGCAGGCGTGGATGTCGTCGTGGCCCAGGGAACGGAGGCAGGTGGCCATACCGGACGCATCGCCACGATGCCGTTGGTCCCTCAGATCGTTGAGGCCGTCAAACCATTGCCGGTCGTGGCTGCTGGCGGTATCGCGACAGGTCGTGGCGTCGCCGCCGCTCTTGCGCTCGGTGCGCAAGGCGTTTGGTTGGGCACTGCGTTTTTGACCGCAACGGAGTCTCAAATATTCGACTCTCAGCAGCGAGCAGTCCTGGATGGCCGGTCTGAGGATTTTGTGATCAGCAGATCGTACACAGGCAAGACCGCACGGCAGCATCGGAACCCCATTGTTCAGGCATGGGAGAACGCCGGGTTGGACCCGTTGCCCATGCCTCTTCAAGGAATGTTGATGTCAGACCTGTCAGCGTCAGCTGAGAAAGCCGGGAGGCACGATCTGATGTTCACTCCAGCAGGCCAAGCCTCAGGTCTGCTCGACGAAAGCAGGCCAGCCGCCGACATTATGGCGAGTTTGGTGGACGAGGCGGTCTCAGTGATTGATGATCTGCACAGCCGTATCTCGATCTCTTAAACCGATTCAATGTGAAAGCCAATTCCCTGCGCCAACCGACCTGTGCTCGTTAACCGGCGGCGAGATGGTCAGCCAAAAATTGGCATTAGCAGACGGTGGATTTGGGACGATTTCGCCGTTAGTGTTGGTGACGAATTTTTCAGGACCAATTTGCTCCGTGGCCACCGCAGCCTCTAGGACATCCGCGATTGGACTTACGGGGTTTGAAACGTCGCGCGCCTTTGATACGACTTCGGTATCATCGCTATGCGAGTTAGTCCAGACCGCAGACAGCACACCAGCAGTGATCAAGGATGCCGCCACCAACAGCGGCCAAACGGTGTCTGAGTTGAAAACGTCCTCTGCCCATTTCACGATTTTCGATCCTTGAGTGATTCTAGCCCGCGCCCACTCATCGGTCATGGGGTCTCGCTCCAGCGTCACCCACAAATAAATCCTCTGCCATCTATCTTCAATTTATCTTGATTCAAGGGTACGGATTGAAACCCGAACCCCACATCAAGGTGACTCGCTAATTGAGGCGGGCGTCTACCGAAATTTCGAGTTGGTGTTGGCACGGCGGTAAGCTCTGACACCACAACTGGCATGACTGATACAATTGACACCTGACATTCGCAATTGCCAGCAGAGGCAGCAGTTGGACGAGACACGAAACGGCCAGTCCACAGAAGAATCTGAAGTCGAACCGCCCAATATTATCGATCCGCAGGGCCTTCAAGGCCGTGTGCTTCGATTGATGGACTTTGACACGATCCGGGAGCAGTTGGCGAACAACGCCACATTCTTCGGCGCACGCCAAATGGCTCTCAATCTGATGCCGACCTTCGACGAACGAGAGGTCCAGGAGCTTCAGGACGAGACGGCTGACGCCGGCCAGATGCTGGATGAAATCGGGGACGTGAGCCTTGAGTCCAGCGTTGACACTTCTGAGTCCGTGGCCCGGGCCGCTCTTGGGGGCATTCTGACTGGAATCGACCTGCTGGCGGTGGCGGACTCTTTGGAGGTGCACCGTCGCGCTCGAAACGCAGCTTTACGGGCAAAAAATCAAGCCCCGCTGATGGCGGACATCGCCCAGGTGATCCCTGACCTGCAGGAGCTTCAGCGCCAGGTGCGCTCGAAGATCGGGAGACGAGGCGATGTGGTGGACGACGCGACGCCTACATTGCGCGTATTGAGAAATCAGGTGCGCCATGCTCACGAGGCCGTGACCGAAGCGCTGAACAACTTTATCCAATCCACGACAGGACGCAACACCCTTCAAGACCCAATCATCTCGGTGCGCGGAGACCGATTGGTCGTGCCGGTCAAGGCGGAGATGCGTCACCGTGTCTCCGGCATCGTTCACGACGCTTCCAACACTGGCGCAACGCTGTTCATCGAGCCGATGGCCACGGTGGAGCTTTGCAACAACTGGCGCGAACTGGTTTTGGAAGAAGACCGGGAGGTCATCCGTGTCCTCCGTGACCTCTCGTCGCTGGTTGGCGTCGTGGCCCACGACATCCAACTAGCCAACGATCTGACCGCCAGACTGGATTTCGCGCTGGCGCGTGCTCGGTACAGCCACAGACTCCAGGCTATCAAGCCGATCACGCGCAGGCAAGACGACAGCGACGATGCAGAATCTTCAATCAGACTCATTCGGGCCAGGCACCCTATGTTGGGCAGAGATGCCGTTCCTCTTAGCATCAACATTGGCCCTGGATGGTCCGCGTTGGTGATCACAGGCCCGAACACCGGCGGCAAAACGGTCGCCATGAAGACGGTTGGCCTTCTGGCGTTGATGCACCAGTCCGGCATCCACATCCCCGCCGAGGAAGGGAGCGCTCTCCCAGTGTTCGATGGCGTGTTCGCCGACATCGGAGACCAGCAGAGCATCGCGGATTCGGTCTCGACTTTCGGCTCCCATATCGGCAACGTCATCCAGATTCTGGAGAACGCAACGCCTCGCACTTTGGTACTGCTGGACGAGCTTGGCAACAGCACCGACCCTGAGGAAGGTTCTGCCTTGGCAAAGGCAATCATCGGGCATCTTGCCGAGCTCGGAGTCCCGACAATTGTGACGACCCATCACCGCAATGTCGCCGCCTTCGCCGAGGGCAATCCTCACACCACTAATGGCAGCTTCCAGCTTAACCCTGACACTCTTGAACCCACCTACGAGCTCACGATGGGCGTTCCCGGTCGAAGCTATGCGATGGCCGTCGCCGAGCGTCTCGGCCTTCCTGAAAAAATCATGGAAGAAAGCCGAGACCTGATGGAGCCTCAACACTTGAGATTCGAAGACTGGCTGAACGAGCTTCAGCGAGAGCGCCATCAGCTTCAATCCGGCCTGGAGGACACACAGCGGGCCAAGGCCGAAGCCGAATCATTGAGAGATCAGTTGAATGAACAGGTGGAGTACCTGGTCGGGCATCGCGACGACATACTGGGCGCCGCTCGTCAGGAGATAATGTCGAAGTTTGACCAGGTGAGAGGCAAGCTCCAAACCGCCGAGGCTTCGCTGTCATGGGCAACGCCGACGCCCAACAACCCGCCCGAACAGATCGAACGCATCGATCGCATCCGTCGGGATTTAGCCGCCCAGGAATTGGAAGACCTGCCTGCGCTTGCGCCGACGCGATTGAGGGCCGAGCCTCGTCCAATTGCGGTTGGTGACACCGTATTCGTCCGTGGCCTGAACCTGCGTGGAGCGGTGACTGATCTGCCGTCTCAGGGCGGCGACGCGGAAATCGCCATAGGGAACGTTCGCATCAACGTCGACCTTAATCGGCTGAACCGAGTTGATCAGGAACCCGCTGACGAGCCTCTGGAAGAAGCCGTGAAAATTGTGGTAGGGCCGCCTGTTGAGAGCATGGAGATCGACGTCAGAGGCCTTCGCGCTGCCGAGTCAATCGACCGATTAGAGACGTTCCTGGATCAGGCGACGCGGGACGGACTAATCAAAATTCGAGTAATCCACGGTCGAGGAACCGGCGCGCTGAGACAGGCGTTGCGCGAACATCTCGACCATCACCCCCTGGTGGAAAATTTCGGAGCCGAACCCAGAGAGCGCGGCGGCAACGGCGCTACATGGGTCGACCTAAGATGAAATATCACATCCGCGTCAGGCGAAATTTCTGAATTCTGGCGGCTACAGTATCACCCCGTCGTCCTTCAGCGACACGATATCGTCCCACGTGTAGCCCAGTCGTTCCAGCAAAATTTCCTCGGTGTTCTCGCCGTGAGTTGGGGCCATTTTTCTGGTCGAAAGTGGGGTTTTGCTGTACGTCAGCGGTGTCTGGGGCCATTTGGTTGGGCCCACAACCGGATGGTCAAATTCCACGACGTAGTTATTCTCAACAACCTGCGGATCATCCAACAGATCTAGACTGCGTTGCACCCGCTCCCAAATGAGGTCTTTGTATTTCGCCAGTTCAGCTTCCCATTCTTCTCTATTTTTGGTTGCGAAGACATCGTCCAGAAGAGGGATCAGTTCCTCGCGATTATCAGCTCGCACTTCTGTCGTGCTGAACCGGGGGTCTTCGATGCACTCCGGGATGCCCAGCGCGTTGCAAAACTGAGACCAGTAGCGGTTTTGGCTCATCGAGAACGCGAGCCACTCCCCGTCCTTGCACTGATAGTAGTTCCAAAGCGGCTGGGCCACTATTGTCCGGTCGGTCCGTGGAAACTCTTTGCCCGTCAGGAACTTGATGCCTTCTGGCATCCCGTGCGCCCAAATCATGCTGCCCAGGTGAGACGCGTCCACCCGCTGTCCGAATCCGAACCTCTCCCTGGCGACGATAGCGCCGATGACCCCATAAGAGAGCATGATGCCGCCAATCTGATCGGCCATGCCCGCGGGATAAGGCATCCCGTCGTCTGGGCCAGTCCACCACAACGCTCCTGCCCTTGCCTCCGCCGCCAACTCCAGGGCGGGCTTCGCGGAGTCCGGCCCTTTGGGGCCATAACCAGAGGCCGAAGCGTATATTATCTTCTCGTTGTGCTTCAGCAAGTCCTCGTATCCGAGGCCCAATCGTTCGGCAACACCTTTGCGGAAATTCTCCACGAAAATATCCGATTCAGCCACAAGTTTGTGCAATATTTTCAGACCCCTGGGATTTTTGAGGTCAAGGGCGATCCCCAGTTTCTGCCTGTTCATGCTCTCGAAATATGCGTTCACACCGTCAGCGAGCTCGGTGTTGATGCCCATTATCTGTCCGAACTGACGTCCGTGGTCGCCGTCCAGTGATTCGACTTTGATGACCTCGGCGCCCATGTCGGCCAGCATCACCGTGGAGATGGGCCCAAATTGCCACATTGTCCAGTCGATCACCTTCAATCCGTCCAGCGGGCCTTTGTATCCGTTGCTGTCTGTGTTCATGTGCTGCTCCGTGGTGAAATCTGGGACAATAGCCGCCAATCCGTCGAAGGGCGACCCGCTCACGTTATCAGAACCTGCGCGTCATCGCACTGGCCCGCGACCGTTGGTACAATGAGAGTGATTCGACCCGTGACCCTCTCGGCCTTTCGATTTCCCCCGCCACGGTGTATTTTCATATCAATCATCAAATTACCACCAATAATAAATCGGCACGGCATGGATATTATTTCGACAGCGCAACCGCTGATCCCATCTTGCAATCCACGTTATTTCTGGGCATGGGCTGTCATTCTGTTCGTTTCGTCCATGAGCATGCGTTGCGTGTTTGGCGGAAATGAAACCAGTGGAGGCTCGGACGGTCAAATTCTCGACGTTAGCCCAACACCCGAACCATTGATAGTCATCACCGCCACATCGTCACAGCCGTTGGTGTTGATAGCCGACCACAGATTTGACGTCGAACTTGCATACACACCTGAATCCAGAGAACGAGGACTGGAAGGCCGAGACAGTATTCCCGACAACACCGGAATGCTCTACATCTATGCGTCCGGCGAACCCGAGGACGCTTGGATGAAGGGATTGCTGTTTCCGCTGGATTTCTTGTGGATCGGAGTGGACCGCCGCATCGCCGATACACATCCCAACGCTCCTGCGCCAACATCCAACACAACGGATCGGTTACTGACAACCTACTGGTCTATAAGCCAGCCGGCGTATGTGCTCGAAACCAACGCTGGGACGATCTCGGAGTTCGGAATAAAAGTGGGCGGCCAGGTGTCGTTCGACGGATTTTCAGGAAGGGGCGCTACCTGATGAGCGACCTCCGAGAGCCTAGCAAAATCCGAGTCGTGTTCATGGGGACGCCCGACGTCGCTCTCCCCGTTCTGGATGCCCTGTCGAACGAGGGTTACCAGATAATTGGAGTGTACACTCGAAGGGACCGTCGGGCAGGTCGAGGCCGTCAGATGGCGGAATCGCCCGTCAAAACTCTGGCTTTGGAGCGCGGAATCCCTGTGTTTCAACCCGCCTCGCTTCGGAGCGACGAGGCGGCGCGAGCAAAGTTGATTGAGTTGAATCCCGACGTTATCGTCGTTGCGGCTTACGGACTGTTTTTGCCGTCCGAGATTCTTGAACTTCCTCCCCTTGGATGTTTGAACATCCATCCAAGCCTGTTGCCTCGGCATAGGGGGCCGTCGCCCGTGACAACAGCAATTCTCGAGGGAGACGCCGAGACCGGCGTGTCGCTGATGAAGCTGGACGAAGGCATGGATTCTGGCCCGATTCTTGCCCAGCGCCCTTCTCCCATCGGCGAGGATGAGAACACAGAATCGTTGACTTCACGACTGTTTGAGATCGGCTCTCAACTGCTGATCAAGATTCTGCCTGACTGGGCTGACGATAAAATAAACGCCGTACCGCAAGATGATTCGCGGGTCACGATTACTCGTCTTCTGGAGCGGGCCGATGGCGAGATTGACTGGTCACACCCGGCGAGTGAGATAGCTCGCAAGGTCCGGGCGTTCCATCCCTGGCCCGGCACGTTCACGACATGGAACAAAAAAATTCTCAAAGTCATTGAGGCTCAATCTTCCAGCGCCTCAACTTCCGACTACGTCCCTGGCAGTGTTATCCAAACCGACGACAGACGACCCGAAGTTGTCACCGGCAACGGCGCACTGACTCTTCAGACCATTCAACTTGAGGGTCGGAAGGCTGTGGCAGCCTCCGAGTTCATCTTGGGATACCAGGATTTCGTGGGTTCCCGGCTTGGGAGTTAGTGATATAATCGGCTCGATTCGGTCAGACAATTCTGGTTGAGCCATGACACCCAAGGAGCGAAAATGGATAAGGCGTTAGAGGGCGTAAAAATACTTGATCTCAGTCGTGTGCAGGCAGGCCCATCTTGCACTCAACTCTTGGGATTCCTCGGAGCCGACGTAATCAAGGTCGAGGACACAGGAGGCGGAGACCGCACACGATGGGAGATGGCCCACAACGAGCATGACAGCGTCTACTTCACCATATTCAACAACAACAAACGGGCTATCACGCTGAACCTCAAAGACGATCGGGGCAGGGCGATGCTTGCCGATCTAGTGAAATGGGCCGATATCGTGCTGGAGAACTACTCCAAGGGCGTTATGGAACGGCTGGGGATCGGGTATGAATGGCTAAAAAGTTTGAAGCCTGACATCATCTACGCCTCCATCAAAGGTTTCGGCAACTGGGGGGACTGGAGCGAATTCAAGAGCTTCGAGACTGCAGCCCAGGCAACCGGCGGCCTCATGTCGGCGAATGGATCGCCTGACGGTCCTCCCAAGGGAGTTTCCATCGGCGCCGGGGACTCTGGGACAGGGCTTCACATGGCAATAGCCGTCCTCGCTGCCCTGCGACAGCGGGACAAATCCGGCGAAGGTCAGATGGTCGAAGTGTCGATGCAGGACGGCATCACGAACCTCATGCGGATCAGCCTAATCAAGCCTCTTAGCGTCGGCGAGGTCAACACCGCCTGGGGCAGAGTCCCGAATGTGTTCCGGTGCGCGCCCGGAGGCGACGACGACTACGTGATGATTCACACTCGCGGAGACCTGTGGATCACGGCGCTGGCGGTAATGGGCAAAGAGGCCATGTTCGAGGACGAGCGTTACATGACCGACGAGTTGCGGGGCGAGAGGGCTGACGAGGTCCGGGAAATCATCGAAGAGTGGACGATGCAGCGCACCAAGTACGAGGCGTTCGAGGCTTTGGCCGCGGCAGGCGTGTGGTGCGGAGCGGTGCTGACCCCCGTCGAGGTGATTAACAATGAGCATTTGAAACAGCGTGAGATGATCGTGACCGTCAAGGACGATTATCGGGGCGACTATCGCATGATCGGAAGCCCTGTGAAGATGGAGAAGTCGCCCGTCACCGTCACTCAGGCCCCTCGATACAGCGAACACACCGACGAAATCCTGAAGTCGATGCTTGGCGTTTCCGAAGATGAGTTAGTGGAGTTGCGCTCGGACGGGGTGATAATCTAGACCTGACACGATCCTTGGATTCAGCCCATCAAGGAATCAATTGCCCCGTCAACGTACAGGATACTGATAGCGTTGATCATCGATTCGTGGGCCTGTTCGATCTGCTCTGAATCCTCGACGCCCTGAGTAAATCTGTCGAGTATCTGACCGATGTTCCGTTTGCCGTCCACCAGATTCACTAGGGCGGCCACGAAGTTGCTCAGCGGCGTGCCCTCTGGACGCGTAGCGCTGGACAGAACGGCGCTCCACTGGAACTCGCCTTCGACGAAAATTGGCCTGCGCTCAAGTTTGGCTTCTCCAGCGAGACGAGGCACCAGGTTGAGGGACAACCCCATCGCGACAGTCGCATCTCTCAAACGCTTGTCAGACGCAACGCTAGCGAACATCTCGGAGATTTCAGACGGAAGTTCGCCGCGAGACAGCGCAGACCGTTCGTACCCTCTGGGAGGCTGACCCGCGACCGCCCGGATGAATGACTCCCTGGCGCCGACATTGGTGTCGCCGAGCAAACGCCTGGCCTGCCAGTAGTATGACTCCTCGGTCCGGTTGCTGGCGTAGAACAGGCTGGCAAGTTCGCGGAAGTGAGCGTACTCCTTGCGGTAAAGCTGTTCGTAGACCTGCCCGGCAGGGACTCTTAAGGTCGGGTCGGTCTTGGCTCCGTGGACGTAGGCGGCCGCCATCACAGCAGACATTAGCGCCAGATGAACGCCCGACGAGAACAAAGGGTCAACGAAGCAGGCGGCGTCTCCCAGCAGTATCCAACCATCGCCGACCATGCGGTTAGTGGTATAGGACCAGTCGCGGACAACGCGAGGCGCGCCAGTCAGTTCAGCATCGGACAGCATATCGTTGGTTCGAGTTGTCTGTGAAATCTGCTGTCTCAGGAACTCGTCAGGGCCGATGTCTGCGAGCTTTGCTTGGGCAGATTCACTATCAACAATCGCGCCCACACTCGCCAATCCGTCTTTCAGCGGGATCGTCCAAGTCCAACCCAGACCGTAGGACTCTATGAAAATGTTAGTCTCGTCTGGGCTAGGAAGTCGTTTTGCCCCACGGTAGTAACCATAGACGGCGAGGTTCTGAAAGAACGTGTCCCAGGTTCGGAGGTTCATGGAGCGGGCGAGAAGGGCTGATTGACCGGATGCGTCCATCACGAAATCGGCTTCGACAGATTCCACAATGCCACTATCGCGCCGGTATCTGACGCCATGAATCGCACCGGATTCGCTGTCAGAGAGTGTCTCGAACACGTTGCAATTTTCCCTAACATCCACACCTGACGATTTCGCGTTGTCCAGAAGAATCTGGTCGAATCGAGGCCGGGACACCTGATAGGCGTAGGGATAAGTTCGGTTGGTCTCTCGAAAATACCAACTCCAAGGGGTGTCGTCCCGACCCCAAACCATCGTGGCGCCGTACTTTTTGGGGAAGTTCTCGCTCTCGATCTGGCCGAGAACGCCCAATTCTTCCAACACCGGCATGCTGGCGGGCAATAGGGACTCTCCAACATGGGCGCGGGGGAAAATTTCGCGTTCAAGAAGGACCACGCTGTATCCACGGCGAGCGAGAAGAGTTGCCGCCGTGCCGCCGCCAGGGCCACCGCCGATCACTACTGCGTCCGGCATAGCAACTTTTTCAGAGGCCAAGTATTCAGGTTAATTATCGCCAATTCGCAGAACCCGGCTTAGGGACATTCTTTGAATAAAGAGTATGACGCCCAGGATAATGACCGTGAATATCACTGACATGGCCGCGTAGGTAACAAGCAAATTGGCCCAGCTTACTTCAATGACGAACGGCGGGATAACTTGCGATCCCTGGTCGTCGTGCCCCAGGAATGGCATGATTGTCGAGCCTAACCTGCCGCCCATCCAGGTTCCCAGCGCCATGCCGACGGCGATTACCAGAGCCTGTTCCAACCACATCAGGGCCACCAATTGGCGCGTCGCAAACCCCATCGTTCGCATCAGAGCAAACTGCAATTCCCGATTTCGGAACGACACATAGGCGTGAACAAGGAATCCCAGGCTGCTGAGAATGAGAATCGCGCCGAAGGCGATCAGCAACAGCGCTCTCCACCCCGCGAGGACCAGCGGGTCGAGTTGCGCCTCAGATAGATCAAGTTGTCGATCGACCAATTTAGCCACCGGCAGGGGTTTTCCTAGCCTGAGCCCATCGACGAAGATTTCACGATCCGCGCCTTCAAGATCAGTTGACAGCCACATTTCGTTTGCTGTCAATTCTCCCCTCATCTGACCCAGATTCGCGGCGTCAACGAGCGTGTCCAGATCACCGATGAGGAACTGGCCGTCGAAGGTGTTCAGGGTCGGGAAGTAGTCAACGGTGTTTTTGAGTTTCACGTTGAGCCGACGACCACCCATTGACACCTCGATTTCGTCTCCCAGTTTGTGGCCGCTGCCTCTCAGGAAGGACGCGCTGGCAACGACTGGTATAGGGTCAGGGTCGCCTCCCGGGTAAATTCCTCTCGCGGTCAGGGCAGGCCCCCCCGACCATGCGAACATCAACGCGCCATCGCCTCGGGCCGATACCTCAGAATGCCGGATTCTATCCTGAGCCGCCTCGTCAATCTCATGGAGTATGTTCCAACCTTCGATGTTCTGGAAAGATTCCAACACCTCCACTTCGCTAGTTGCACGGCGGGCGCGTATGGTGTCGATCAACAACGAACCAGGCATCAGTCGGCTCTGACCATCGGTCTCACCGAGCGCCAATGAGACAAGCGTGAGAGGACGTGATGGGAACAGATTCCATCGCGTGTTTTTCCCTTCGAATAGCTGGAAGGTCATCAACCTCCAGTTGCTGGTTTCGAGAGCGCCCATCATGTAAGTGAAGAACCGGCCATTGGAGTCTTTGATTCGGGCTGCGATGAACACGGATGGGTGAGGCCGGTCCGCTTTCAGTAAAATCTCCACCGCGCGGGCGTCATCTGGCAACGGCAAGCCAAGCTGGTGTTCCCGACTGTTCAACCCGTCGATAATCTCAGCGATCGGGTCGTCGGCGAAGTCGTCTCTAAACCAGGCGACATCGGTAAAACTATCAGCGTCCACCCCTAGCATTGTGTAAATCCCGCCAGTCGTTCGGGAGAGATCGGAGCCTGTGCTTCTCAGGGCCGGGCTGGCGTAGGACACGCCGTCGAGCATCTCGTACCCTCTGGTGAACGGCCTGGTCAGTCCGCTGCTCCTCTGAGAGACACCCACCAGTCTTATATCACTGCCTGACGAGTACAGCACTCGTTCCTCGAAACTACGCTCGAGCGTGCCACCGAAACTCGCGGCGAAGATGCCCAGGCCCGCCATCAGGATCAACAGCAGAGCCAGTCGAGCGTAGTGGGTGGGGTTCCGCGCCATTTGCCACAGGCCCAACACGAGTCCGGGCGGCAGGTGGGGAGACATGATTCGGCTGGCAAGATTCAGCGCCACTGGGAAAAGCCTCAAAAGCACCATAGCCGCCGCCACAAGCGTGATAGCAGGAACGGCAAGAAGCAGTTGGTTGACTGCCACCTCGCCCAGAAGATTCATTGCAGCCAAAGATCCTTGTTCCGTCAATTGGCGGAACAGCACTATGCTGACTGCCAACAACATCACATCGAGGTAGTATCGCTGAAAGAATGCCAACTGAGACGGGCGAACCGAGTCCTGACGTTGGCGGCTGACGCCAGAGCGAGACGCTTCGATAGCCGGAATCATCAGAGCGCCCAGGCTCAGTAATCCGCCCAACGCGCTCATGATGTATGCGCCCTGCGAGAGTTGCACTGGCAGCCTTTCGCCGCCGCTGAGGTCTGTGAATGCGGGCGTGAATCCCAGCAGGCTGATGGCGAACGCCGCGAGTATTGGAGCAATAACGACTGCGATTGCCGCGATGGTTGTGCCTTCCAGCACGAACACTGCGAGAATCTGGCCGGAGGTAGCCCCCCTCCCCTTCAACAGAAGAATTTCGTTCTTGCGCTGTTCGGCGACCAGAGCGGAGATCGTTACGACGTAATACAACACAACCACAGCGATCAGTATCAGAACCACAAACATTTGCAGTTTGCTGAACAACAATCGCAAGTCGTACTCAGACAATGCATCGTCAAGAATCGTGATTTGACGATATCGAATGACGCTGCGAAGACGCCCATCCAAAGAACGCACGTTGATTTGCGCCTGTGTCGCGTTTGACGCGTCGAGGCTTTCGTGATCGATGTCTACCAGCCAGCCGTAGTTGCTGTTCATATCTCGAAACGCGCCACCGACACCGCTCAATAGCGTGGTTTCGGAAACGAGAAACGGAATCGTGATGAAATCGCCGCCAGAGGTGAGAGACAGGAACACATCGTCATGGAGGCGCCAGATTGGGGCTTCAGGATTTGAGCGCTCAAAAAGGCCAACGACGACGACGCTGGCATATGGGGTCGCGTCTGACCAATATGGAACCACCGAGATTTTGCCGCCGATTTCAACGCCAAACTCTCTCGCGGCCTCCACCGGCGCTAATGCCTCCAGCGTCACCGGATTACCATCTGGGTCGGCGATTATTTGATCGCGAGGCCCTCTGCCCTCAACAATCGTTAAGTGCTCCGCGATGTCGGCAAGAAACGTAAAGTAACTTCGCGAGCTGTTGTCGCCTGCCTCAGCCTCCTTTCCCGGTTGAGTTGCAAAAAACGTTGATGACCTTCCGCCCCGCAAAATGTCCCGGGACAGCCAGCCAATCTGGGAGTTGATCTCACCTTCGACTAGTTGCCTCACCAGGGCGTATTCTTCCTGAGTGGTCGGCCCTTTCGTGGCTTTGGCGAGGATGTCCAAGTCCTCTGCCTTGTGCTTAGATAACTCGCCAACCAACGCCAGGTCTCTGAGGGATTCAAAGTAGATAACGGTGCCGGCCATGATGGCCGAGGCCAACAACACGCCAACGACCACAGACGACAGTAGCCGCCAGTTTGCCAGACTCCGCTTGATGACCATCGGCCATGCGGAGAGGATTTTTTTCAGAATGTCTAACATATCAGAGAGTTACGTCCGCCAGTTTTCCCGGTGTTCAGTGATTGTCGAGCGAATTGTCGCCGGTTTCCGTTAAGGCGTGCTTCAATTCAGAACTCCGTCCACGTAGAGTTGATCGACGTCAGTTTCCGGCATTCCGAGAAGGTCCTTCAGAACATATTCTGTATGCTCTCCCATATGCGGAGCAAGTTCTACGATAGGCTCCACACCTGATATTGATATGGTCTCTCCGTGAATCGTCATCTCTCCGATTTCGGGATGTTCCAAAACCCGGATGTGCCGTTTTCTGAACCCTGGATCGTTTTCCACCAGGTCTTTGGAGTTCTGCACCATACCTGCTGGGACGCCCTGATTTTGGAGGCATCTCATCACTTCATGGTCTCTCCGACCACTGGTCCATTCCTCGATCAATTCATCCAGATCGTCCTCGTGTTTTTTTCGTCCGGCCACGGATTGGAAGCGATCCTCCATTGCCCACGCCGGGTCTCCCATAGCGCGGCGCAAGCCGTCCCATTCGGTTTCAGTCTCAACGGCGATCGCGCACCATCTATCGTCTCCGGCGCATCTATACACTCCATGAGGAGCGGCCCACCTTGAGCGGTTTCCGGGTCTAACTGGAACGCTGCCCAGTGTGGTGTACTGTAGTACGCTGGAGCCCAGCAAAGAGATTGTGGACTCATACTGCGCCAGGTCGATGAACTGCCCTTTTCCTGTGCGGTTCCGGTGCCTCAATGCCGCCAGAACTGCCAGCGTTGCGTGGTTCGGATTGCCGCTGAAATCCGGGTATAATGACCCCGTGCCCACCGGAGGGCGGTCAGGTGATCCCGTGATCCCACTGATGCCGGCTCCGGCGATGATATTGATGCCGTTGCCGCCGTAATGTTGATGGACTCCGGTCGTGCCCATCATCGCCATGCCCAGCATGATGATGTCTGGTTTGAGCTTCACGAGGTCTTCGTATGCCAGTCCCCAACGGCCCATGCGGTCGCCACGGAAGTTGTTTGTGACCACATCGCTGACACTCACAACCTCTTTCGCTAGCTCGATGCCTTCGGGCGTTCCCAGGTTAACGGTCATGCTGAGTTTGGAGGTGTTGCAGTCATTAAACACTCCGGCCACGTTGGGGCTCGTGTTGCCTTCCGGACGGGGGCCGAGAGCGCGGATTTCGTCGATGCGTGCCGAGGATTCGATTCGTATGACCTCTGCTCCGAAATTCGCCAGGGGCCGCGTAGCCAGAGGGCCAGCGATCATCCAGCCAAAGTCGGCGACGCGGATTCCCGCAAGCGGCAGGCGAGTTGAACTATCGTTCATTCTACGATGACTCCAGAGCCACGAGTTTTTCGGCCTCATCGGACGACAACCCCAGCCATTCGCCCAGAACTTCACACGTGTGCTCGCCGACCAGGGGCGCCCGTGTTCGTATCTGCCACGGGGTCTCCGATAGCTTGTACGGCGCGCCTGGATAGGTGAATGTTTCGCCGATCTCCGGGTGTTCAACTTCGACGAACCAATCCCGATCATCAAGCTGTTCGTCTTTTAACAGGTCTGCAACAGACTGGACAGGGGTGCAGAGAAGCCTCAGTTTCTGGGCGGAGTGGTACAGTTCCTGGGCGGAGCGTTGGGCGGCAAAGTCGGCCATCACCTGATTTATCCGCTCCTGCTCTGAGACGCGGACGTCGGGGTCCTCGAACCTCTGCTCTCCCAACTCCTGCTCAGCGCCGTAACCTGCCATCCACGCCACGGTGTTGCGCCAGGCATTCGGCGGCGCCAGATGAGCAGCGTAAGCGATCCATCCGTCCTTGCATTTGTACAATGTCCGAGAGTAGCTGAGCCTCTCTGAAGCCTGTTTCTGGCCGCTGAAGGCGTGGTTTAGTCCAGTTCGAGACCGGATTATTCCATCCCAGGTGTAGTAGTTGAAATTTGCTGTTTGAAGCGTTGCCATCGACACGCAATCCTGCATCGACACCTGCACGTCGCGGCCCATACTGTCCATATCTCGGCTTAGAAGGGCAAGCAGAGTCCCCACAGCGGCGTGGAGGGAGGCCATATGGTAGGCCTGCTCGCCCCCCAGTTGATCGGGCGCTTC
>DCAW01000079.1:70699-78397 GCA_002313895.1 Dehalococcoidia bacterium UBA1123 | reverse complement strand
GCGTTTTTGGTTTTATCGACATACTGCATGATTCCAGCAAGATGATCGATAAATCACGTGTCAATAGTCGACGGCGCTGTTATAATTTAACACTATTCAGCATCATGCCGACCTCAGGCATGCCACCCTCGCCTATGACCTCGCATGTGTCAGAGCAATCATATGGAGCAATTGTTTTGAATTCAAACCGTGTCGTTATCACCGGTATTGGCATTGTCAGCCCAGTGGGATTGAACCGGAAGTCGAGCTGGAAAAATCTACTCGCAGGAAAGTCAGGCATCGGGCCTATCACATCCTTCGACGCTGAGGGATTTCAGACCCGGTTCGCCGCGGAAGTGAAAGACTTTGACCCCGAAGGGCTGCTGGGCCGCAAACAGGCCCGCCGTATGGACAGATTCGTCCAACTTGCCAGCGCCGCGAGCCTTGAAGCCGTCGACCACGCGAACCTGACCGTCGATCCAGAGAATAGCCATCGAACGTCAGTGATGATCGCCAGCGGAATCGGTGGCATCATCACGTTGTCACAACAAGTCAATGTTTTGGAAGATCGAGGTCCGAACAGGGTCACCCCTTTTCTGGTTCCTATGATGTTGCCTGACATGGCATCAGGCCAAGTGTCGATGATGCTGGGAGCCAAAGGGCCGAACTACACCACTGTCTCGGCATGCGCCAGTGGCGCAGACTCCATCGGCATGGCGTTTGAAGCGATAATCCGAGGCGACGTCGACACAGTGCTAACCGGCGGAGCGGAGGCCGCAATTTGCCCCATTGGGGTTGCGGGATTCAACGCCTGCCAGGCTCTGTCTCGTCGAAACGACGACCCAACCACCGCTTCTCGACCCTTCGATGCAGACCGTGACGGGTTCGTGCTGGGTGAGGGAGCTGGAGTCCTAGTGTTGGAGAATCTTGAACACGCTCTGGGCCGAGGGGCCGAACCCATCGCCGAGATGGTCGGCTACGGGGCCTCTGCCGACGCTCACCACATCACCCAACCCGCTCCAGAGGGCGAGGGCGCCGCGCGTGCGATGCAGACGGCCCTTGACCGTGCTCACCTGTCTCCAGAAGACATCGGATACATCAACGCTCACGGCACGTCCACGCCAATGAACGACAAGTTCGAGACGATGGCGATGAAAACCGTCTTTGAAGAAGAGGCTTACAAAATAGCCATCAGTTCCACCAAGTCGATGACCGGCCATCTGCTAGGGGCCAGCGGCGGTCTCGAGGCTGCGGTGACGGTGATGGCCCTCGCCAACTGGTCCGTGCCTCCTACGACGAATCTCGAGACTCCTGACCCTGATTGCGACCTAGACTACACGCCGCACGTCCCACGTAGAGGCCGGATTCATGCCGCCATGAGCAACTCATTTGGCTTCGGTGGACACAACGCCTCTCTGGTCTTTCAGGAATACTCAGAATAGTCAGAGTTTCCCGATTGCGCCACCTGATAACCGAGGTTCCCCATTGCGCCGCCAGTCCACGTGCCATAACATCGAGCCATGACTAAAAACTGGAAAATCATGCCATCCGCTCCAGCGGGATTCGAGGCCGACTTGGGTATGTCCCGCCTCCAAGCCCAGCTACTGTATAACCGGGGCATCCGCTCGGCAGAGGATGCTCACACGTTCATGAACCCAGATTCAGGCCTGAGCCACGATCCGGGCTTGCTCCCGGACATTATTCCGGCCGTCGAACGTCTGTCGGACGCTCTCGATTCTGGAGAGATGATCGGAATTTTCGGCGACTTCGACACCGATGGAATCACCAGCACCGCGTTGTTGGTTCGGGCATTCTCTGGGCTGGGCGGACGTGTCCTCCCCTACCTCCCTGACCGAGTCGAGGAAGGGCACGGGCTAAACACAGACGCATTGCGCCGCCTGCAAGAGAGCGGTGTCACGCTGTTGGTGACTGTCGATTGCGGATCCACCGCCACCGATGAGATCAACTTCGCCGCCGAACTGGGGATCGATGTCATCGTCACCGACCACCACACGATTCACGGCGCTCCGCCTTCTCCTGTCGCGCTCATCAATCCCAAAACCGACCGTTCCCAATACCCTTACGCCGAACTCACAGGAGTTGGCATCGCCTTCAAATTGGCTCAGGCACTGTATAAAAAGTTGGGACAGGATCTGCCGCCGGATCTGATGGAGCTTGTTGCGCTAGGCACGATCGCAGACGTGGGGCCGCTGACCGGCGAAAACCGCTATCTGGTTAAAGAGGGGATCGAGCGAATTAACGCCTCGGCCAATCCAGGCATTCGCGCCCTCGCCAGAGTGTCAGGTTACGAGATGGGCACATTAGACGCCAGCTCGCTCTCTTTTGGCCTGATACCACGATTGAACGCCGCAGGCAGGTTGGGCCATTCGGGCATCAGCCTCGACCTTCTGACATCAACTGACATAAACCGTGCGACAGCGATCGCGTCGGAATTGGAGATTCAAAACAGCAGGCGTCAGACCCTCACTGAGAGCGGGGTTGCCCAAGCCGATGCGCAAATTCGACGCCAACACCCTACTGAGTTGCCGTCACTGATCGTCGTTGGCCACGCATCCTGGGAGCCAGGAATCCTGGGGTTGATCGCGGGAAGAATCAACGACTCCTACTACCGCCCGGCAATCGCCGTTCAGATTGGGCCGGAAGTCAGCAGGGCCAGCGCTCGGTCTATCCCGGAATTTGACATCATATCCGCGATGGAGACATGCGCTCCCCTGTTCACAAAGTATGGCGGACACGCACGCGCAGCAGGATTCACGATCGCCACCGAGCACATGCGCGAATTGGTGGCCAGGCTCCGCGAGATCGCTGACATCGATATGAAGGGAACGCAACTCCAGCCAGAGCTTGCCATCGACTGCGACGCTTTGCCTTCGGAGGTCGAGGGGCCGAATTTTGAATTCGTTCAGCGATTGTCGCCCTTCGGGGAAAGCAACCCGACACCGGTTTTTGCAGCGCGAGGCATTAGAGTTCTCCAGGCTCGTGGTGTCGGTGCAGGCAAGCACCTGAAGATGCGGTTGGCGGACGCCGAAAAGTCGTGGGACGCGATCGCATTTCGACAGGGCGACCGGGCGGGAATCGCCCGAAACCATATCGACGTAGCATACAGCATGGAGTGGAACACGTGGCAAGGCCGCACCACGTTACAGATGGTGGTTGCGGATATCAAACCGGCGGGAGGCTAAACCATTGGATTGTCCTGCCTACCCTCTATCGCTGCGGCGGCGTTCGGCCCGCGTGCCCCTCGCACGTGGCGCAGGAGGCTCGGTCACCATCTCGTCGTCAGGCACGCGTCGCGCTTTGGCCAGCAACAACGGCACAGTAATTGCCAACACGATTAAAGCAATAAATTGAGCTTCTTGAAGCCCAATGGCCCAAATCTTGTCTTGCCTAAGGAAAGTTACGCCGAACCTGCCCACGGAATAAAGCGCGAAATAAAGCGCAAACAACATGCCGTCGGGCTTCAGCCGGTCACGAAGTTTCCAGATTATCACAAGAGCGAACATGTTCCAGATGATCTCATATGCGATCACAGGATGAACCGACACATCAATGCCGTTGGCGCAAACTCGAGCGTCGCTGGCGGGATTCGTCCAGACGAACGCCAGAGCGTTGTCCCACGCTTTGGCGCAATGCTCGCCGTTAACGAAGTCCCCCAGTCGACCGATCGTCTGCACGAACAAAAGCGCAGGAGCCGTCAAGTCAGCAATAATACCAATTGGATGCTTGAATATCCGGGCGTAGATGGCTGCGCCGAAGAATCCGCCCAACAGGCCGCCCCACAGCCCGATACCTCCGCTCCAGATGGCGATTATCTGTCCTGGATTCCCCCAGTAGAAACCCCAGTTATCAATAACGTGCACAAACCGAGCGCCCAGGATACCGCCGATGATCCCCCAGATCGCGATCGAGTAAATGTCGTCAGGGTCAATGCCTTTCATCGGCGCCCAGCGGCCAACCAGGAACACAGCCGACGCCACAGCGACAAAACTGAAGAATCCGTGCCAACTGAGCAGGAACGTGCCCAGGGAAACGAGATTGGGTCCGATCACAATGTCGATCATAAAGCCATTAGCTCCAAAAAGAATCGGCGCGAGTTTGCTGTTGATTGTACCGGATTATGAAGCTAAATCTAAGGCTGTCAGATCGTCGATGTCAAGCAATTGAAATTCAGTTTTCGCTCATGCCAACCCTCGCAGCCGATAGTCCATGAGAAATCGAGGCCAGAGCCATTGAAAGAGAACGTCGATAGCTTTCTGAACTATATGACCGTTGAGCGCGGCGTGTCGCCAAACACGCTTGCCGCATATCGAAATGACTTGCAACAACTGACCGAGTTTATCGAGTCCCGATCCGGAAACTCGAGTGGCGGCGTGAACTGGTCTGACGTGAGTGACGAGGACATCTCCGACTACGTTTTGCATCTTCACGCGCTGGGTTACTCTGACACGACGCGAGCGCGCAAAGTGGCTTCCTCTAAGTCAATGTTCGGATTTTTGATCCAGGAGGGCGAGATCCAGAGAGACCCAACAGAAAATCTGCGTTCTCCTCGTATCGGTCGGAGCCTGCCTGACGCCTTGAGCGTCGAAGAGGTCGAACGATTGCTCACGGCGCCCGAATCGCAACACACCCCTGAGTCATTGCGAGACCGGGCCATGCTAGAACTGCTCTACGCCACTGGCATGCGAGTCACTGAAATGGTGTCACTGGATATTGACGACATCGACCTTCAGAGCGGCGCTGTCCGGTGCCTGGGCAAGGGCGGCAAGGAACGGATGATCCCGATCCACTCCCGTGCTGTTGAAATCGTCGAAATTTATTTGGAGCAAGGCAGACCAGATCATGAGGGCAAGAACTCCCAGCGCGCAGCCTTCCTCAACCGCCGCGGCGTCAGATTGACGCGCCAGGGGTTCTGGTTGATACTCAAGAAATACGTCAAGCAAGTCGGACTGACCAAAAACATCACCCCGCACACTCTGCGCCACAGCTTCGCTACGCACCTCTTAAGAGGCGGAGCGCAGCTAAGGCATGTCCAAGAGTTGCTGGGCCACGCCAGCATCACAACAACCCAGGTTTACACGCATCTGACCACTGAACACGTCAGAATGGAGTATGATAAAGCGCATCCGCGAGCATGAGTCCGTCCATTTGTGAGACAATACATGCATGACAATCTGATGGCTGACGGAACATCGCACCAGCCACCAATGGGAGACCAACATGCCAAGCAAACGAAAACGAGTAGCCTCACGACAGGCACAGTTAAGCAGAAGAAAACGCCGCGACCGTGTCAGGGTGCCTCATGAAGAGATCGCCCCAGACGTCTCCGGTTCGGCCTCAATGTCAGGCTTGGGCGAAACTTCTACAGCAGTCGGCGCGAGTTCGAGTTCAGGGGCTGCCGCCGCGGTCATCGAACGTCCGGCGCTGCCAGTGCAGCAGCGTACACGGCGAAATCGGCCATCCAGGGTGCGATCGGAACCATTGCCTTCAAACACTCACTTGAAATCCGAGTTAAAACACATCGGCATATTAACCAGTATCATGGTAGTAGCTCTGGCTGTTCTCACGGTCGTGCTCAGGTAAACTCGCCAACGTGACAAATGGTTCGCAGTTAACCTAAAACATTTAGAGTCGGCCTGCGTTGGCGAACCGGGCCGGCGAATAAGCGGCAGACCGCGATTGGGGGCAGCCGTGGTCGTTTCAGAGAGAATGTTCGACAAAAGGCTTCGATCCACGCCAACGGAACCTGGTGTCTACCTCATGCGAGATAGCTCCGGGAAAATTCTGTACATCGGAAAAGCGGCAAGCCTGAGACACCGGCTGTCTTCATACTTCGCCAGCTCCGCGGGGCTTCCTCCCAAGATTCGTCGAATGGTGAGCAAGCTGGCGGATTTCGAGTTCATCGTCACAGAGTCCGAGCAGGAAGCTTTGATTCTCGAGTGCAACCTCATCAAGGAACACCAACCGCCTTACAACGCCCGACTCAAAGACGACAAGTCCTATCCGTTCATCAAACTGGACATGACCGAGGAGTATCCCCTAGTCTACGTCACGCGAAAGGTCGCAGATGACGGGGCGCGCTACTTCGGGCCATACGCCAACGCGACAAGCGTCAGGCGCACGCTGGCAGTTCTGAAAAAGTTGTTCCCCTACCGCTCTTGCACCAAGACTATCACTGGGACTGACGACCGACCTTGCCTGGATTATTACATCCACAGGTGTGTCGGTCCGTGCATCGGCGCGGCAAACAAAGAGGAGTATGGCGAGATCATAGACCAGGTGGCGATGTTCTTGGAAGGCAAGACCGAAACCATCGTTAACGGAATCAAGACTCGCATGGAAGAGGCATCCGAGGAACTTGAGTTCGAGCGCGCCGCGGCGCTGAGGGACCAAATACAGGCTATAGAAAAGGTCCACGAAGGCCAGAAAGTGCTGCACCTTACGTCCGAGAACGTCGATATAATCGCAGCCGCCCAGGGCAAACGTGAGTCATGGGTCGAAGTGTTTTTCATTCGCCAGGGCAAGCTGATTGGGCGCGATAATTTCCTCATGCACTCCACGCCAGACGATGACATGGACGAAGTTCTGTCAGCCTTCATCAAGCAATTCTACGACGCGACGCCTTACGTGCCGCCCAAATTGATCGTCCACAAACCGATCAGCGATACGGCCGCTATTGAGGAATGGTTGACCCGAAAACGCCAGAGCAAAGTCCAGATTCATGTTCCTCAGCGGGGCGAAAAGCGAAAGCTGGCACAGATGGTGGCCGACAACGCCTCCCAGGCTCTCGAACAGCTGACTATACGGCGAATTCACGAAGAGACAAACAACACCTCGGCGATGGACGAGTTGCAAGAGGCCCTCAGTCTGCCCAACGTGCCTCGTAGGATCGAATGCTACGACATCTCCAACACTCAGGGGACCAACTCTGTCGGCAGCATGGTGGTGTTCGAGGACGGCAAACCCAAAACGTCTCACTACCGCCGGTTCAAAATCAAGACCGTCGAAGGCCCGGACGACTACTCGTCAATGAAGGAAGTCCTGACGCGCAGATTCAAACGACTATCCGATTCCAGAAAAGCGAACAAATCCAACGGATCGGAACAGGCATCGGAGAACGGCGCCAAGAACAACGAGGCTTGGGGCATAATACCCGACTTGGTCATTATAGACGGCGGCAAAGGCCATTTGGGGGCGGCACTACAGGTCTTCTTGGAACTGGGTATTGACGACGTTCCACTTTCCAGTCTCGCGAAAGAGAACGAAGAACTCTTCGTCCCTTATTCCCCTGATGGTATTATTTTGCCCCGAACCTCTCAAGCATTGTTCCTCGTTCAGAGGGTCCGGGATGAAGCGCATCGGTTCGCAATCACGTTCCATCGACAGCGCAGATCGAAACATAACATCCAATCAGCGATGGATTTGGTCCCGGGAATTGGGCCGAAACGCAAGCGAATGTTGATGCGCAAATTTGGGTCTCTAAAGGGCGTCCGAGAAGCTCCATTAGAGGACATCGCCGCCGTGCCAGGGATGACAATGAAGGCAGCTCGCGCCCTCAAATCTCACATCTGAGTCCGTTTGCCGATTTTTCCCGTTTAAGTTAGGTAAATTTCACGCCTGAGCAAGCCATCAATCCGCGACTAATTTCTAGGCGTTTAAGTTAGGTGTCAACTTCGCGATTCATAGGCCTTGTCTCGATTT
>DCAW01000079.1:69291-70353 GCA_002313895.1 Dehalococcoidia bacterium UBA1123 | reverse complement strand
CTCGATTTCCGCTGTTCGAGCCACCAGATGTCATGTTGAGGAAGGGGTTCAACAGGTTGGTGAACTCCATCGGGAATATGAATTTGGTGGACTCGCTGGACCCAAGAGCTTTAAGGGCGTCGAAGTACTGGAGGCTCAACGTATTGGCGTCGATGTTCTGGTCCACTCCGTATATTGTAAAGAACGCAGAGACAATCCCATGAAACGACGATGTCGTCAGCACACGAAAGCGCCAATGAGGTTCAAGCAGTCAATACGATAACGCCTGACATCCTAGGCCTTCGTACCAGTCGACATCGCGGCTGTATATCGGCATGCCTGTTTCCAAGGCTGTGGCTGCGTTGACTGCCTTGAGCTCTGCCAGCCTTATTTCTTCATGTTCATCTGACACATCAGGCCGGTTTCGCGCTTGAATTGAACCTGCGATCTTGGCGAGATCGCCAGTTAGTGGAATCTGCTCGATGAACCTGATCATTGCGGACATGTGTATTTCGGCCTTCCGGTCAGGCACGTGATGACTCCACAAGTGAAGGGCCGTGGACGCCGTCAACGCCAGGGAAACCTCCCCGGCCAGCAACTTGTCTATCAACATGCGAGCGCCGTCGTCGCCTGCCATATATTGAACCAACACGGACTCGTCCAATAGCGCTAGTTCAGGCATGTATTTACCGCAGTACGAGTCAGTTCACGCACAATATTTCCCGAAATCTGATTGATTTAACGATTGCCGAACGCGTCTTTTGCAATAGCCCTGGCCTCTTCGTCGGTGAGTTCGACCGGCGAGCCTATGGGTTGGTCTGCCTGCATGACGATATACTCGTCGTTCCAGATCGTGCGTACGCTTGTTTGCTGCATGCTCACCGGTCGAGCGTCCCTGTCCAGCGCAAGCTCAATCGCTCGTTCCAGAAACTCCCTTAGCGGGATTCGCAATTCTGTCGATTTGGTTTTTGCGGCGAGATACAGGTCTTCGCGAATCGCAGCGTAAAGTTGCCTGGTTGGACCTTCTTGTTTTTGTCTTGGCATATCACGTTGATGATACTCCTATATTTTAATAGTGTCCAG
>DCAW01000079.1:61622-68907 GCA_002313895.1 Dehalococcoidia bacterium UBA1123 | reverse complement strand
AATCACGTAATGATATTGTAATAGTTTCTTTTTGTTCGATCAGGTCGCTTCCTGTGACCTAAATCATGCCTCATAAGGTCTGGCGCTTGGTATATAATACGCGCCGTTATGAAAATTGTGATCGCGCCCCAAACATTCAAAGGCAGCATATCCGCGCTCGAAGTGGCAAACGCCATGCGAGACGGCATCGAATTAGAACTCGAAGATGCTCAGCTTGAACTGGTCCCTGTTGCAGACGGCGGAGACGGCACCCTCGAAACACTCGTCGAAATCTCGAACGGCGAAATCAAGACCGCGAGGGTGACCGGGCCGTTGGGTGGACCGCACACAGCGGAGTGGGGAGCGATGGGCGATGGGCGCACTGCTGTCATAGAGATGGCGCGAATAGCTGGGCTTGCCCTTGTGCCCGTCGAACCGATCGACCGTCGCGATCCCCTAACTGCCACCACATACGGCCTTGGAGAGGCAATCAAAGCGGCTCTTGACGACGGCTATCGACGATTCATAATAGGCATCGGAGGGAGCGCGACTAACGATGCCGGTGCAGGCATGGCCCAGGCGTTGGGAATCCACCTTCGGGACGGCGACGGCAATGAGCTGCCTTACGGCGGCGCAGCGCTGGCCGATCTTGATTCAATCGATCTATCAGGGTTGGATCCTCGCGCCTCTGAGTGCGAAATAATGGTCGCATGCGACGTGAACAACCCTCTGACAGGGCCAGAAGGCGCATCGGCCATCTTTGGGCCTCAGAAAGGCGCCACGCCGGAGATGGTGGATCAATTGGACGCAGCATTAGAAAAATTTGCGGCGGTCGTCAAGCGGGACGTCGGAGCTGATATCAGGGACATGATGGGAGCAGGTGCTGCTGGAGGACTCGGCGGTGGAATGGTGGCGTTCCTGGGGGCGGAACTGGCTCCAGGCGTGGATATCGTCCTCGACACCGTGGAATTCGACAAACATCTAGAAGGGGCTGACTTGGTGTTGACAGGCGAAGGCGCATTGGACAGCCAAACGGTATACAACAAAGCTCCTATCGGGGTCTCAAGACGAGCCAGCCAACGAGGAATCCCGGTAATCGCTATCGCCGGTACGCTCGGTGACCACTACCACATAGTGCATGAGCACGGCATCTCGGCCGCCACAAGCATACCCAATGGTCCAATGACATTGGAGTCAGCATCTGAACATGCGGCCTACCTGATCACTGACGCAACTCGACAAGTAATTCGCATGCTAAAAGTGGGAGGGCAAGTTTTCGGCCAAAAGACCAAGTGAACAAATCGCCTGGCAGCGTCCCCTACCCCACCAATATCATGTGAACCTCTCCTGGCCCGTGGACGCCGGTCACCAACGTGTACTCGATGTCCGCTGAACGGCTGGGGCCGGAAATCAGGTTCATGTAACTACCCAGATTGCCATCAAGAAAATCTCTGCGCCGGATCGTGAACAGTTCATCAAGGGTCGGCAACACCTGACCTCGTTGGACGATGGCTATGTGAATCGGTGGGAGAAGAGACACCAGACGACTCACTTGGGCGCTGGGTATCAATACGCAGCTTCCGGTCTCGGCGATGGCGTAGTCGACTCCTGTGATTCCGATATCAGCTCGTTCGGCCAGAGATCTGAGTTCGTCCACAGTGTGTTCAGAATGTTCGCCCAACGCCATAGGGACAACATCGACGCCCAGGGAGGCCAACCACGCCTCCACGATTCCGCTTTCCAACACGTCTTGGCGTGACCTGACCACAAGATTGGCCTCAACGTCCCTCACGATTCCGACGATATGATCACCAGCCTTGTCCAAGTCATCAAAACGCGCGACCTTCCAGCCTGCTCCGGTGGCGCTCTCTGAAAGAGAGTCCATAAGCGGTCCGGATTGTTCATCGATATAGGCTTGGATCGCTTGGGAGCGCGCGGAAACCGCGTCAGAATTGTCGCCGAGCGCGGAACTGCCTGTGCCGGTCAGATTTGGAGCCTCGGTTTGTGGGCCCAAAGCTTGACGGATAGTGTTGAAAAACTCGTTTCGTTCAGTCATTTTTTGCCGATGTTTTTCCATCTAGTCCGAAAAGGCTTAGACGCAATGGCAGGGAATTTTCTATGTTTGGTCCAGCCTGACAACGGCGAAGGCAGTCGATCGATCCGCCCTCCGCGAACGAATGGCAGTTGCAACAACCGACCGCCAAGATTGGACAGCCTCATCATGAACGAAGATGAAACACTGGCGCGCCATCCTTTCACAGCCGTGGACTCGGCCATCGAGACAGATTTATGCTCAGGATAAGTCTCTCCCTGGGTCAACTCCTTGCGGAGATACAATAGCATCCTAGGGATGTTTATCTTGACGGGGCAGGCTTCTTTGCAGGCTCCGCAGAGCGTGGATGCGAAGGGCAGATCCTTGGCTTCGGACAGGTTCGTCAGCATGGGGGAAACTATGGCGCCTATCGGCCCAGGATACACCCAACCATAGGCGTGCCCGCCAACTTTTCGATACACCGGGCAGGCGTTGAGGCATGCTCCGCACCTCAGGCAGTACAACGCCTCTCTGAGATTTGGGTCCGCCAGCATCTTGGACCGTCCATTGTCGACAATGACCAGATGGAATTCTTCTGGGCCGTCAACCTCGTCCTCACCACGAGGGCCGGTGACCGTTGTGACGTAGCTTGAAATTCGCTGACCGGTGGCTGACCGGATCAACAGGCGCAAAAACAGTCCCAGGTCCTCGATGCTCGGCACAACTTTTTCCATCCCGGTGATCGCGACGTGAATCTTGGGCATGGAGGTGCACATCCTGCCGTTGCCCTCGTTGGTGACCAGCGTCACCGTTCCGGTTTCGGCAACTATGAAGTTCGCGCCGGTAATGCCCATCCCCGCGTCAACGAACTTTTGACGTAGCTGATCGCGGGCTTCCCTGGTCAGGTCTTCAATGTTGTCGTACAGGGGAACGTTGAGTTTCTCCACAAACAACTCGGAAACCTCGCCTCGCGACTTGTGAATAGCAGGCGCAATGATGTGGAAAGGAGTCTCCTCGGCCAGCTGCACGATGTACTCGCCAAGGTCAGTCTCGACGGGTTCGATCCCTTCTTCTTCGAGGCGGTGGTTCAGCGCCATCTCCTCCGACACCATCGACTTGCCTTTGATGACCAACTCAATGCCCCGTTCCTTGGCAAGATTGACCACGTAGTTCGAGGCGGCTTCGGCATCTCTGGCAAAGTAGATGTGGCCTCCAGATGCGATGACGTTCCGCTCAACCATCTCCAGATAATACGCCAGATTATCCAGCGTGTGCGCCTTTATCGCTCGGCCTTTATCCTGCAAAGCTTCCCAGTCAGGCGTCTGGTCAGAAGCGTCGATTCGGGCCTGATGAAATCCGTTGTACAGCCCTTCCAAATTTGCCTGAATCTTTGGATCTGAGAGGGCAGCGCCTGCGCCCTGCCGGAAGTCCTTTGTATGGGATTGCATTTTAGAATATTCCTAAGTCAGATTCTTTCGTCGAGCAATTGCGCGATGTGGATGGCTCTGATTCCGGCTTCCTGCTTCTCCAGGCCACCGCCGATGTGCATCAGGCAGCTCATGTCGCCCGCGACGACAGCATCGACATTCGCGCTCTGAATGTTGGCGATTTTGTCATTTAACATCGCCGCCGAAATGTCGGCGTATTTCACAGAGAACGTTCCTCCGAAACCGCAGCACACCTCAGCCTGGGGCATTTCAACCAATTCTACGCCTGGAAGTGATTTGATGAGTGACCTGGGTTGGAGGTCAACTCCAAGCTCTCGTTTCAAGTGACATGACTCGTGGTAGGTGACACGCATGGGTTTTGTTGCATGAAAAAGCCCTTCGCGATTTTCGGCTCCGAGAACATCAGAGACGAATTCTGTGAACTCGAACACGTGGGGAGCCAACGCCTGAGCGCGCCGAAGGGTATCCTGTTCGTCGTGAAACAACTCGTTGTAAAACACGCGGAGCATGGCGGCGCACGAACCTGACGGCACGACGACGTTGCCCTCTCCTTCGTAGCTATCCACCAACCGCCTGGCCGTAGGTTTCGCGTCGTTCCAAAAGCCGTTGTTGAACGCAGGCTGGCCGCAACAGGTCTGAGACTGGTCGAACTCGACATCCACGCCTAGACGGCGCAGGACGCGGACGGCGGCTTCACCAACTTCTGGGAAGAACTGGTCGATGATACAAGTCACGAACAACGATGCTTTGACGGCGTTGTCTGTTTGATTCAACGGGTCACTCCGGCACTTTTGGCGCCTGTCGGCATTTCAGACGCTGTCAATCTGGAGGCGCACAGATTTAGAATACCAATCCATTAACGACGAAACCAACAATCCATCCCATCATAAACACGCCGCCTGACGCGAACAGGCTCCCCTCAGTTTCTCGCTTTGCAGGCCCGTGCATTGACAGATACACCAGGAATGCACCCAGGCCGATAGCAACCAACCACACTGACGCAGTATTGACTCCCAGCGAAACCCCGATTACGACACCAATGATGCCCCAGGTTATCCAGCTGTCCAGCTTCTTGATTAGCGACATTATTCTGCTTTGCATTCAGATGTTGGATTTTAAGACAGTTTATCCGACTCGGGCCACGGCTTCTGTATCGTTACGCCCATTAATTCCTCGCGGGGAAGGATACACCGCTCCCATTCAACTTTCAATTATTTGGGCAAGTTGCAATCGACCTGAATGCTTGAATACACTGTGGCGCAACCTTGCTGCTGAAAGGAATAGCTCATGATTGCGGGATTCAACCATTCAGGTTTTGTTGTCCAAGATATTGATCTCATGGTCGCGTTCTATCGTGACACTCTGGGGTTGACAGTGATGAACGAAATAGATAGCGTTGCGCCGCCTGAAGGCGACCACACAGGCATCCCTGGGGCGCATCGGACTTTGGTGTTCGTAGGCAAACCGGAGGGCGATCATGCTCTCGAATTGGTCCACTTCATAGACCCACCCAGCCCTCGGGGGCATCTTGACCGACACCAATTAGGCGCGGCTCACATCTGTTTCAACGTCACGGACCTTGAGGCGTTGCACCAGGAACTCTCATCCAAGGGCGTGAGGTTCGTGACCGAGCCAATCATGACGGACACTCCTGAAGGCCTGCGACGGGGTATCTGCTACGCACAGGACCCAGAGGGAAACTACGTGGAGTTCATCCAACCGCCGACGGCATCTAGTTCGTAGGCGCTGAATATCGCTTAAGTTCAAAACTGGCCGCTTGAGTAATGAAACCCAAGCGGCCAGGAATTTCTTCACCGTAGTGACAAACGCGATTAAGATTAGACGTCTGTTCGCTGATAGATCTGGAGACGGTGCCGGTTGGCCTCTGAGACATACACTCTGCCCTGGTTGTCTAATCTGACGGCCACCGGCCCCCAGAAGTACGGCTCTGACTGGGACGACTCGTGGTAGGCCGACCTCAGATGGGCTGGAAGTTCCGGTGTCATATTGGCGATCTCACGCGCCTCCAACTCTTCGGGATTGGATGCGAAGTAATCGGCGGCCCATTTGGACACGGTGGCTTGGCCTCTCAGTTTCAAGGCGAATGAACCGTCCGAGTTCAATACCTGCACTCGTTCGTTTCCCCAGTCAGCCACAAATATCACGCCGTCCGGGGCCACTGTGAGTCCCGCGGGTCGGCTGAACTGTCCGTCTCCGTCACCTGACTCCCCGTATACTGCCAGGACATCGCCCTCAGGCGAGAATTTTTGGATTCGGTCGTTACGCCAGTCTGCGACGAATACTGAGCCGTCCGGCCCAACTGAGACTCCCCAGGGCAGGTTGAACTGTCCTGGTTCAGTGCCAAACTCGCCCCAGTGGGCGATGTATTTTCCGTCGATAGTGAATTTTTGGATTCGGCTGTTGTGCTGGTCGACGATGTATACATTGTCGTCGCCGTCGATGTCAATTCCGGCAGGGCCGTTAAGCTCTCCAGGCGCAGAGCCGGGCGTCCCCCACTTCTCAAGGAATTTGCCAGATGTATCGAATATGCTGATCCGGTGGTTATGCTCGTCGGTGATCAGCAGCCTCTCCTGGCTGTCCAGCCTCATCGACACCGCCCACACGAACTGGCCGTCGCCAGAACCATTGCCGTAGCCGAATTCTCCCAGGTAGTCCTCGTCGAAATTGAGAATGCCCACCCTGATCGCCGAAGCTCTCGCTGTGTCGCAACGGTTGATTACGTATATGGTTCCGTCGGCAGTGATGGCGAGGTCATAGGGATTGGCGAATCCGCGTCCGTTGAACCCGTTGTTGACGATGCCAATTGTCTTAATGTATTCCAGCGTCACCTGTGCCGAATCTTGCTTTGTGGTCATTCACTGCCCCAGAAATGATTTTCGCCGTCGCACGGCTGTATGACACCCCGGAAAAAATTGTCGAATCGCATCCGATTCGACAGACTAAATCCGTCCTCAGAATCCGATTATCATGCCAGTTGGAATTCTCGTGTGGAAGCGATCAGACGAAGTATGTCGCCAACACGTTGGACGTCGTCGCCGCCTTCCTCCAGCGAATCCGTGTCCACGTCGCCGCCCATTGTCGCGAATTCCACCAGCGCATCTCTGGCCTCATCGCCGACTTCGATGGGCCCAATGAGGTCAAGGCACTGGTCAACAAGGTCGTCTGGACTCAAAATTCCTCCCTGGATGGCAATTCGGTCGATGATCTTGCGAATGCCTGGCTTGGTTGGGTCGCTCAACTCTTTGGCGACGAAATTCACCCGCTCGACCAACGCCCCGCTGTCGATCCATTCCGTTCCTTCGTGCCAGCCTTCGACACTCGGCGGAGAGAGCAGCGTTTGGCCCATGAACATGGCATGGTGCGCAACCGTGTTCACGCCCAGGGTTGGTTCGCGGTAAGTTCCTGCCAAACGAATCGCAGAAACTACGGTTTCAGCCGGGCCTTTTATTCGTGCGAATCGTGCGCTCTCGGATTTGAAGTACTCGGAGTTAAACAGTGTCCCGAGAACAGCCTTAATCTCGTATCCAGACTCGAAGTAGCTGTCCATCATGTCCTTAATGACCGCTTCGCCCTCATCATCCACCTCATCGGCGGCGAAGTACTGGAACAGCCTTGTTGACACGAAACGTGCGGTTGCGTCCTGTTTGGCGATGATATCTATGATGTCCTCGCCGGTGAAATTCCCGGTTTCGCCGAGGAAACTCTTCTCGCCCGTGTCGTTGTCATTCTCACGGAAGTCGAAGTGCCAGGCGATCCTGGAATACGGCCATATGGAGTCTTTCAAAGCTCGGACGTTCATGTACTC